>NZ_CP158866.1:1073301-1394401 GCF_050990905.1 Falsibacillus pallidus | reverse complement strand
GAGGTCACATCAAATTCATTGGGAATACTTCATGGAGGAATTACTGCTACTGTGCTTGATTCAGCAATGGGAACACTGGCAAACATATTGCTTCCTGAAGGGTTTGGGGCTGTTACCTCAAACTTGAACATACACTATATCTCCCCGGGATTAGGCAATAACATCACAGCAACTGCGACTATGGTCCATAAAGGCTCCAAAACAATGGTCGTGGAAGGGGAAGTCCTAAGAGATGATGGAAAGAAAATAGCTCATTGCACAGGTACATTTTTTGTCATAAAAAAAACAGCAGTATAGCCAACCGGCTGCTGCTGTTTTTCATTTTTCCCAATCTTTCTGCAGGAAATTTTGTGTATAGTATTTTTGGTAGACTCCGACTCCGAGGTGCGTGAATTCCTTCTTCAGCATGGTTTCCCTGTGGCTGGAAGAATTTAGCCATCCCTCAACCGCTGCAGGGCCGTCTGCGTATTTAGCAGCTATATTTTCTCCTGCCATTTGATAGAAAACTTCTGCTGCATTGAGGCGATCCGATAAATCCCCGAACTGTGGGGAAGTATGGGAGAAATATTGATTTTCATACATGTCTTTACTGTGCTGAAAAGCGACTTTGGATGTTTGTTCATCCCATTCGAACGTATTTAACCCAAACCTTTTCCTTATTATATTGGTCAAATCAAGTATTTGCTTTTCGCTTCCTTTATCAATCTCAGTCCATTCAAATTCTGAAGGAGGTTCTGGATCCTTCAACTCTCCGCGATAAACCATTTCGTAAGGCCGGAGTTTGATCAAAGTCCTTTTATCCAGTACTCTAACGCTGGATAATGTGCCTTTGAATTTATCTAAGTAAAGTTGTATATAAATATCTCCAAGCTGTACGATAGGCCGTATGTTCAAGTCTTCTTCGGACAGTTCGAATCGATATGTACCTTCATCATATTGAACCTGGATATCTTGGTTCAATGGTGTAGAACTATATATTTCATTGATGCTCTGTCCAATTTTGTATGGAGATACATCCAGATCTTTACCGGCAGCAAAGATTGTGACAATTTTCCCGTTTTCCACACCGACCTGCACATATTTTTCCGGTACTGCATTATATATCCACCACTGATAACCGTATGCTGAGATATCGACTCTATCTGGCGCTCCATGAAGTTTTTTTAAAGTATTCACCGTTTGCCCGATCAATGTGGTGATTCCATCTTTTGGCCTCGCTTTATTTTCAGCAGGTCCACTCTTGTTCATAGAAATTTTTTCATCAGTCTTGACTACTTGTGCATGTTCATCCTTTAAAACATCGCTGCCTGAGTTTTTGAAGCTGGCATATATGCCTATACCGGTAATTATGATTAATATGATGACAATTCTAAATAATGTACGCAGGAATGTACCTCCTTTCTATTAATTCGCACCCTTCTATCAATTCATTATATCATCTAAAGAAATAGTGTTAATATATTGGATGTTGTAAAATCTAAAAATATACACTAATTTTACAATTCTTCGCGATTTTCTTAAAAATTCTTCCATATTCAATAAAATTTTCCTCACTTTTCTGATTCTGTACATGAACACATTGCAAGATAATAGAATTTCGACTATTATTAGTAATGAATATTGATGTGCTTTGACACACTTTAGTTGAAAACGCTTCATTACATATGACTACATTGGATTTAGGAGGGAACTTTTCAATGAAATTTGAAAAAACAGGATACGAAACAATAAAAGCTGATTTAAATCGTTTAGATGAAGTAATGAAATCCCACGGACTTGTTCGTGAAGCTCAATGGGATTACGAACGTGTTACGTATGATCGTAAATTCGAAATCAAAGAAGGCACTTTCTACCTTCGCGTATTCGGATATGCAGCAGAAGGTGACGTGGGATCTCATGATGCAGTCATTCAATTAATGACTCCTCTTCTTGGAAAGCATTATTATCCGCATGGTGTTGAATATGGTGAAGGCGAAGACTTCCCAAATCATCTTGTTACGAAATGCGAAGCCATCCTTGCTGATGTCAAAAAAGAAATTGCCCATTTTGCTGAGTAAGGGATAAAAGAAATTCATAAAATCAAAAAACCATTCCCGCAATTAATATGGGGAATGGTTTTTTGTTAGAAACCGATTATAGCTTTGATCACTGATGTAGTCTCTCCACCATGGTATAAAACATAGAGAAGAATATAAACGGCAACTCCTGTAATGGCAGTAAAGAACCAAATGACACTTGTGATCGGCCCTATTTTACGGTGTCTTTTGAAGTTGCTCTTATAGCCTGTCCATAAAGTTACTATGCCAAAAATGGCACCCACTGTGGCCAACGTGATATGGAAAATCAGGAAAAGGGTATAGTAGATTTTAATGTCGTCAGGACCGCCAAACGAAGTGTTCCCGATAAAAACAGTCCTGCTCATATAAATGATGAAAAATGTCAACGCGAAAATCGCCGCGGCAAACATCGTTTTTTTATGTGCTTCTATTTTTCTTTTCTTTATAAGCGACCATCCAATCGCCACAAGTACTGCACTTATGACGATGCACGATGTGCTTAATGTAGGTAAAATAGGCAGTGACATGATTTCTTCCTCTCTTTAACTATAATTATTAATTCTATTTAATGGGGCGCGGTTCATGGATTTTGGAATTTTGAAAAGCCTTAAGCGCTTCTTCATTGATTCGATCTGAATCCTTCTGTTCCTTTTTGAACCATTGGAAAAATATTTGTCCCAATAGTATTCCGTATACTATTTCCTGAATAATTTTCATCACGACTCCGCCAAGCTGCTGATCCTCAACGACAGGCATATCAGTAAACAGCTGCGGTCCGCTCAAGCTTAAATTAGACAACGTCCCGGTTGGCACACATAGAGACATAGCCTGCAGCCATGAAGAAGCGTCTGCATATGTCTGGTATAGCGGCGTGTCCGCAAAAATGATCAATGCGCAGGCAGGCGTAAGAAGTATACCTCCCGCGAAGACATAGCCCATTTTCTTCAAACCGCTTAATTGATATTGATCCGGGAGTTTGTTGACTAATGGCCACCACATAAAAACCGAATAAATAAACAATACCGCGGTATATGTAACATGAAGACTTTCAGTCATTTTTACCGTATCAAAAATGATTGGTACATGATAGAAGGAAAACAACCCATTGAACAAAATAAGTGCAATCAATGGCTTCGTAAAGAAGTGAAATATTGGTCTGATGATTGGCAAGTTAATAAACGACTGCCAAATCCAATTGGGAATCCCCGTCATCATGATTGGAGGTAGTATCAAATATAAAACAGCCATCTGAATCATATGGACAGAAAAAAGAATATGACCTAGGAGATCAATCGGGGAACCTTTTATCACATATAGTATGATAATGGCACCTGTAAATTGGATTGCCTGTCTCTTTTTCAGAGGTTCACTGTTTTTAAAGCGTTTACGATAAACAACAGTCAACATGAAATATAATCCTAAAATGATGAGTAGCGAGAGTATTAAATATGGACTCCACAATGCTCTGAATCCGAAAATAGATAAGGACACGGTTGTTCACCTCTCTTTACAGTACTTACAGTTTCCATTATACGTCCCGCGTCCGTATACTTCAATATTCCTTAGAATAACTTATTGACAGATTATAGAACAGAACAAAAGCGGAAGCGCCTTGGTCAGCCCCGACCAGCATAAGACGGAACTCGAAGGAAATCCTGATTTCCGTAGAGGTACGGCTTATGACTCGAGGGGCTAGGCGCTGGAGCTGGATGGCGAACAACTCTTTGTAAAAAAATTACCCAAGTTTACATTTTATTATCTCTTGAACAGAAGAAAAACCTCCCTGCAAATGCAGGGAGGCTTTTCTTCTTGATCCAGCTCCGCCGGCTAAAGGCTGGGAGGCTTCAATCAGCACACTTACGATAAGTCAACATCGGATCGCTTTGCTCTCCGTGTTTCCTTTATCTCGTGGTGCTGATCTCCAGCCTCTACGCCTTTAAGCAAGCCGGCTTCGCTTTTCTTGATCCAGCTCCGCCGGCTAAAGGCTGGGAGGCTTCAATCAGCACACTTACGATAAGTCAACATCGGATCGCTTTGCTCTCCGTGTTTCCTTTATCTCGTAGTGCTGATCTCCAGCCTCTACGCCTTTAAGCAAGCCGGCTTCGCTTTTCTTATTACCACCAAATAATTGTGGAGAACGTTAGAATCGTTAAGAATGCAACGAATACTCCTGAAAACAAGAACATTTGGGGAGATTCGTGTCCTTTATGACTCATATGCATGAAATAATACAACTGAAGAATGACTTGAACTACCGCCAGCAATAGGATAAATGGAACGATGAACCATTTAGACATATCTGCGTAGACAGCTACGAACGCGACTAGCGTCAAGAAAATCATCAAGGCAAATGAAACAACATGATGCTTCATTTCTTCAGCATTTTTCTTGCGTCTATACTCGTAATCCACACTTGGGTTTCCTGAATTTGATTGGTGATTCGCCATCAGTTTATCCCACCATTCCCATTAAGTATACTACTGTGAAAATGAATACCCACACAACGTCGATAAAGTGCCAGTATAGGCTGGCAACATAAAACTTAGGAGCATTGTATAGATTCAACCCGCGTTTTGCATTGCGCAGCATCAAGCTGGTGATCCAAAGAAGACCGAATGCAACGTGTCCACCGTGGAAGCCAACAAGCGTATAAAAGGCTGAACCGAAAGCACTGCTTGTAAATGTATGATGGAATTCATGAACATAATGATTAAATTCCTGGATTTCCAATACTAGGAATCCGACGCCAAGCAATACTGTGATTAAAAGCCATGCCTGCATTTTTTTAAAATTATAGTTCTTCATATGGAACATTGCGTAAACACTTGTCAGTGAACTGAACAAGAGAAGCATCGTTGCAAGAAAAACAGTTGGAAGTTCGAAAAGGTCTTTTGCATGTGCCATGGTTTGATCTGGCACTCTGTCCTTCAATGCAAGATAAGTTGCAAATAAAGATGCAAACAGGACTGTTTCCCCGCCTAGGAAAAGCCAAAAGCCTAAGAACTTATTTTTACCTTCAAGAGTTGATTTTTCCGGCGCTGCCGGCCAAGTTTTTGGGGTGAATTTTTCCTCTGCGTGCATTATGCTTTTACCCCCTTGTCCTTATCATCCATTAGATCTTCTTTATGGATATGATATCCATGGTCGTCAATTACTGAACGAAGGAACATGGATCCCAAGGTAATGAGGAATCCGATGATCAATACTGGGATTGCCCATGATTTATCATCTACATGGTACATTGCACCGAATGCTGCAACGAATAGTCCCATGGCGATGAAGAATGGAAGAATAGAGTTGTTTGGCATATGAATATCGCCAACTGGTTCAGCAGGAGTCATCTCCTTTTTACCTTCCATTTTTTCGAGCCACCAAGCGTCAAGACCACGAACTAATGGTGTTTGTTTAAAGTTATAGAACGGCGGAGGTGAAGAAATTGACCATTCCAATGTACGGCCATCGCCCCATGGATCGTTGGATACTTTCACTCCGCGGACTTGTGTATGAATGACATTGTAAACCAATACGATGACAGCTAATCCCATGAATGCAGCCCCGATGGAACTGATCAAGTTTGCCGTTTCGAATCCTTGTCCAGGAAGGTAAGTCCATACACGGCGAGGCATTCCCATCAAACCTAAGAAATGTTGGATAAAGAAAGTCAAGTGGAAACCAATTAAGAATAGCCAGAAAGAAATTTTACCCATAGCTTCGTTGAGCATTGTTCCAAACATTTTTGGCCAATAGAAGTGAAGACCTGCCAATAGGGCAAAAACCACACCACCTACAATTACGTAATGGAAGTGAGCTACAACGAAGTAGCTGTCATGATATTGATAGTCAGCTGCAGCTGCTGCAAGCATGATCCCTGTTACCCCGCCTGCAACGAATGTAGGAATGAACGCGACTGCATAAAGCATTGGTGTGGTGAATTTAACGCTTCCTCCCCACATCGTAAAGATCCAGTTGAATATCTTGATTCCAGTTGGAACAGCAATAGCCATAGTAGCAACAGCAAATATTGCATTTGCGATTGGTCCAAGTCCTGTTGTAAACATATGATGCGCCCAAACCATGAAGCCTAAGAAACCGATTAAAACGGTTGCAAAAACCATTGAGGAATATCCAAATAGACGCTTTCTTGAGAAGACCGGAAGAATCTCAGAGAAAATACCGAATGCAGGAAGTATAAGTATGTATACTTCAGGATGTCCGAAAATCCAGAAGAAATGCTCCCAGATAATTGTGTTCCCTCCCCCTGCAACATCAAAGAAATTCGAACCGAACATCCGGTCAAAAATCATTAAGAACAATCCAACAGTAAGTGGAGGAAAAGCAAATAAAATTAAGGCAGAAGTTACGAATGCTGTCCAAGTGAACAATGGCATACGCATATATGTCATACCCGGAGCACGCATATTGATGATGGTAACCAGGAAGTTGATCCCCCCTATTAATGTACCCGCACCAGCAATCTGTAATCCTAGAGCATAAAAATCAATTCCGTGTCCTGGTGAATGCAGCGAAAGTGATGCGTATGAAGTCCATCCAGCATCAGGAGCTCCGCCTAGAAACCATGATAGATTCAGGAATACTCCCCCGAAGAAGAATAACCAAAATCCAAGAGCATTCACAAATGGGAATGCTACGTCGCGCGCTCCGATTTGAAGCGGGACAACTGCATTCAAGAAACAGAAAATCAATGGCATTGCTGCCAAGAAGATCATGGTCGTACCATGCATCGTCAAAATTTCATTATATAGGCCGGCACTGACAAAATCGTTGTTAGGCACTGCCAGCTGAATTCGAATCATCAAAGCCTCTAGGCCGCCGATTAAGAAAAAGAATCCCCCGGAAATCAAATAAAGGATAGCAATTTTCTTATGGTCCACTGTTGTCAAGTAGTCCCAAATCGTACCTAGGAAGCCTTTTTTTTGTGCGTAGGAACTCACAATTAAACCTCCCTTTTGCGTTTAATCCCTATTAGTCTTGGACTTTCAAGCCCATTAAGTATTCTGCTAAAGCGTTTACTTGATCATCGGACAAATCGCCATACGCACCTGTCATTTTGTTGCCTGGCTTGTATGCTTCAGGATCCTTGATCCATTTCTTTACATTTTCTTTGGTGTGGTCCAGAATACCTGCTACACGTGTTCTTTCTCCGAATGTTGCCAAGTTAGGAGCGGAGCGTGCTGTTTCTGGTCTGCTATCTTGTGGTGTTACAGCGTGGCAGCTGATACAGTTCTTTTGGAAAATCTTTTGTCCTTCTTGTGCTAAAGCTGTTGTTGGTTGAGATTCTTTCACGTTTTGCATATCAGAAACCCATGTTTTGAAATCGTCTTTGTTAAGCGCTTTAACTTTGAAGTCCATTAATCCATGAGAAGGACCGCAAAGCTCTGCACATTTACCATAGAATAGGTTTCCAACTTTATCCGCTTTGTCGTTATCCACTTCAAGCCAGAATTTATTGACGCCATCTACATTCGCATCAATTTTTCCGCCGATGGAAGGAATCCAGAATGAATGCTTAACATCTGAAGCCTTTACTTGGAAATAAACTTTTTGGTCAGTTGGAATGACTAAATCCTGGGAAGTGATGATCCCTAAATCAGGGTATTCAAATTCCCACCAGTAAAGATTGGCGCGTACATTGACGACCAGCTCTTTATGTTTGCCATCTTTATCTTTTTTCTCCATAGCGGATGTATCCGCAAAATGGAAAGTCGCAGAGACCGTAGGTACAGCCAAGATCAAAAGCAAGAGAATAGGAATCGTAGTCCAGATGATTTCCAGCTTGTGATTTCCTTCGATTTGCTTAGGGATCTTTTTATCGTCGCCCTTTTTTCTGCGGAATCGAGTGAGTGCGATGATATAAATAATAAATACTACAACGATTACAACTACCATGATAAGCGTGCTCAGGATCATTAGATCATATTGAGACTGAGCCACTGTTCCAGCTGGATCCAACGTAGATAAATACGGTTCACCGCAACCGGACAAAACCAGCGCCAGTACTGCGATTGCAGAAACTAGGCGCCATTTTTGCAGCCAATGTTTCATAGCTTAATCAAACCCCTCTTTCGTGAATATTCTTTTGTGCAACAAGGACTGGATTTTCTCTATATGGATTTCTTAGCAGAAAGAATTCCCTAAATTAAATTAGTGTGAAGATAACCATCGCTACAAACAAGATAGTCAAATAGTTCAATGAATATACAAACATCAGTTTTGCCCATTTAAGGTCGTCTTTCATTTTGTAGCCTGCAATTCCTAGTATTAGCCATCCAATGTTGAATAATGTCGCCAGGATGACGAAAGGAATGCCTAGTGGCATCATAAAGAATGGAATCGGGAGCAATAATGCAACCCATGCAACAATGTGATTCTTCGTCGTTTTAAAACCTTTTACAACTGGCAGCATCGGAATGCCTGCTGCTCTATATTCCTCTACCCTCTTCATTGCCAAAGCATAGAAGTGAGGAGGCTGCCATACGAACATCATGACAAACAGCATCCAAGCAGTAACGCTTAAGTTAGGATCTACTGCCGCCCAGCCAATTAGCGGAGGGACAGCACCTGAGATGCTTCCGATAATCGTATTGCTGACATACAGGCGTTTAGACCACATCGTATAGAGAACAACATAGCTGAAAATACCGATTAAACCGATGACACCAGCCATGAATGTTGTCATAAATAAAAGGATAGTACCGACTGTAATAAAACCAAAACCAATGGTCAGGACCTTACCGCCGCTCATTTTCCCCGTAACCGTAGGACGCCCTTTTGTTCGTTCCATGATCGGGTCGATATCGCGGTCGATGAAGTTATTCAATGCACAGGAACCTGCAATGATGAATGAGGATCCCAGCAGAGTGTAAATGATAGTGTCCAGTGAAGATAAGAAATGTGTGCCGGTAAAAACAAATGCCAGCCACATCCCAGTAAATGTAGTGATTAAATTAGAATTGACAATCCCAATTTTTATTAAAGCCAGAAAATCTTTAACTGCAGATGTTTCTGAAAGATCGTTTTCTTCTATTGAAGAAATGACTCTAGTTTCAGCCATTTTCAATTCCTCCTCCTTACCCAATAAGCATGACTATATAAGAATACTATATAGCATTCCAATCATCTTTGCTATATTTCCATGAAAATTCCACAATGTGTTCAATATTTACAAGGGGTAAAAATTGAATAGAAGAGAATTGGAGAAAACTAATAGAAAATAATGCTATCAATGTAATATTAAAACATATTATTTTTCCCTTTTGTGAATTTTCCATGAATTAATTTTGTCTAAAATGTGAAATCGTCTAATTATAATAGGACAATATTCATTTTAGCAAAATAATAAATGGGAAGGACGAACCAGAGGAAGCGCTTTCAAAATATTTCATGAATAGTCAAAATTCTTCTTCTTCTATATATATTTCTAGCAAAGTCCAGATAAAGTTTCAAGCTTTTTTCAAATATACCGTCCTAATGCAAGTGTTCATAATTCCTTCATTGTATTTTAGCCATTATTTATGTAGTATCTAAATGGTATTATCAAGGGAGTATATCGGGTATTAAATAAGACTACTTAAATAAGAAGGTGAATATAAATGCGTCGAACTGGATTGAAATGGTTTGCTGTACTGACGGCGCTAGGCATGCTCTTTGTTCTCATTGGAGGGGCATTAGTTACAAAAACAGGATCTGGCATGGGCTGCGGACGCTCCTGGCCACTGTGTGAAGGTCAGGTCATCCCTTCTCACATAACGGTTGCAATGGTGATTGAACTCGCTCACCGCCTTGTTTCTGGAAGTGTTGGGATTGCATTATTGATTCTCTGCATCTGGGCATGGAAATCAATTGGACATAAACGGGAAACAAAGTTCTTGGCAATTGTCTCATTGCTTTTTCTACTCTTGCAGGCTCTGATTGGAGCAGCTGCAGTCGTTTGGGGTCAATCCGACTTTGTTTTAGCTATACATTTTGGCATTTCCCTCATTTCATTCGCTTCTGTTCTACTTCTTACTTTATTGATCTTTGAAGTTGATCAAAAGTTTGAAGCAGACAAATTGAAATTGGACAAAAACATGAAGTTTCATATTTATGGAGTGACTATCTACAGTTATATTGTGGTTTACTCTGGTGCACTCGTCCGGCACACCAAATCTAGCCTTGTTTGTCCCGATTGGCCATTCTGCGTCAATTCTTCTCCAGGACTTCCAGGTAATTTCTACGAGTGGGTCCAGATGGGCCACAGGGCCGCTGCGGCACTAATTTTCATTTGGATTGCTTATATTACTTATTTAGCGATAACCAGATATAAGGAGCAGCGCATCGTTTATTGGGGATGGATTATTGCATTCATCCTGGTTTGCTTGCAGGCAGCCGCGGGAATTTCTGTGGTGCTTACAAAACTTAATCTCTATTTTGCACTTGCTCATTCGCTTTTCATTTCTATATTATTTGCTTTATTGAGCTATTTTGTAATGCTCGCAACAAGAAGCAAAACGGTATAAAAAAATCGGACTCCTTCCTTCAGGAGTCCGATTTTTTTGCCTCTTTATTTATTCATTTCAATGAGCAGATCTCCAGGCTGTATGCCGTCTCCGCTTTTTACGTGGATTTCTTTGATGATGCCTGTGAATGGAGCTTGCACGGTTGTTTCCATTTTCATCGCTTCTGTCAGAAGGAGATGATCTCCTTTGTTTACTCTCTCCCCTTTTTCAGCCAACACTTTGATTACAGTACCAGGCATTGTAGCCCCGATATGGGTTTCATCCTTCATTTTGGCTTTCATTCTGGAAGCGACAGAAGATTTGACACTTTCATCTTTTATGATGACTTCACGGGGCTGACCATTCAGCTCAAAATATACGACCCGTGTTCCATCCGCTCCTGGATGGCCAATGGAAACCAGTTTCACAATCAATGTTTTTCCCTTTTCGATTTCCACTTCAATTTCTTCGCCCAATCGCATCCCATATAAGAAAGTAGGTGTATCCAGAGTTGAAATATCACCGAACATATTAATCGTTTCAATATATTGCAAGAACACTTTTGGGTACAATGCGTAAGCAAGTGCATCAAAACTAGTCACTTGGCGTCCGATTTCGTGGTAAAGACTTTCTTTCAGTTCATCGAAGTCAACATCATCTAGAAGTTCACCAGGACGAACAGTGATCGGCTGCTTGCCTTTCAGGATGACTTCCTGAAGCCTTTTTGGAAAACCTCCATAAGGCTGTCCAAGATAGCCCTCAAAAAGTTCAATGACAGAATCAGGGAAGTCGATCTTATCTCCATTTTCCAGCACATCGGTTTCCGTAAGATCATTTTGGACCATGAATAACGCCATATCTCCTACAACTTTTGAGGATGGAGTCACTTTGACGAGATCCCCAAACAGAGCGTTGACTCTGCGATACATCTCTTTTACCTCATCCCACCTGTCCCCAAGCCCTACTGCCTTGGCTTGCTGCTGAAGGTTGCTATACTGTCCGCCAGGCATTTCATGCAGGTACACTTCTGTGTGTGGAGCCTTCATTCCGCTTTCGAAATCATTGTAGTACTTTCTGATGTCTTCCCAATAGTCTGAAAGTTTTTCAAGTGATTCTATATTCACCTGTGGCTTTCTATCATAGCCGTCCAACGCATAGGAAAGTGCACTGGCGCTTGGCTGAGAAGTCAATCCAGACATGGAAGTTAAGGCCGTATCTACGATATCCACTCCTGCTTCAATGGCTTTTGCGTAAGTGAAGATGCCATTTCCGCTTGTATCGTGTGTATGAAGGTGGATAGGGATGTCTACAGTGTCCTTGAGTTCAGAAATAAGCCTGTAGGCAGCCTGTGGCTTTAGGAGGCCAGCCATGTCTTTTATGGCAAGGATATGTGCTCCCTGCTGCTCAAGTTCTCTAGCCATATCCTTATAATATTGGATATCGTACTTTGTTTTTAGTGGATCATTGATATCCCCGGTATAGCAAATCGAGGCTTCCGCAATTTTCCCTGTCTGCCTTACTGCATCTATTGCCACTTCCATGCCTTTGACCCAGTTCAGGCTGTCAAAGATCCGGAACACATCAATCCCGCCTAAAGCCGACTTTTCGACAAACTCCCTTATGACATTATCCGGATAGTTTTTATATCCAACAGCATTTGATGCCCTTAAGAGCATTTGAAATAAAGTATTGGGAATGGCAGATCGCAATTCAAGCAGCCTGTCCCACGGATCTTCTTTCAAGAAACGGTATGCCACATCAAATGTCGCCCCGCCCCACATTTCAAGTGAGAACAAATTCGGCAGCAACTTTGAGGTAGGTTCCGCTATCCTCTTTAAATCGATGGAGCGGACCCTGGTCGCTAAAAGCGATTGGTGTGCATCCCTGAAAGTAGTATCCGTAAGAAGGACCTCCTGCTGGTTCTTTATCCACTGCACCAGTCCTTCCGCTCCATGCTGATCAAGTATTTGCTTTGTTCCGTCCGGTGCCTTGACATCTGCTGATAAGTTAGGAATCCTTGGTGTTTCAAAGACAGGTTTTTTCTTTTTTTCGATCCCCGGGAATCCATTCACGGTAATATTCCCGATATAGGACAACATCTTTGTACCCCTGTCTTTCCTCTTTGGAAAGAAGAATAGTTCAGGAGTTGTATCAATGAATGAAGTATCATAATTTCCTGATTTGAAATTCTCATGCTTCACAACGTTCTCTAAAAATGGGATGTTCGTCTTGATTCCCCGAATTCTGAACTCTTGCAAGTTTCTGACCATTTTGGATGCAGCTTGGTCAAAAGACATGGCCCATGTGGAAAGTTTAACAAGAAGGGAATCATAGTGAGGTGTTATGACAGCACCTTGGAACCCATTACCCGCATCCAGCCTTACCCCAAAACCGCCGCCAGATCGGTAAACCATGATTTTTCCTGTATCCGGCATGAACTGATTCAGAGGATCTTCTGTAGTGACCCTTGATTGGATGGCGAATCCGTTAATTCTGATATCTTCCTGATGGGGTATACTGATTTCTTTGCTATGAAGGCGGAATCCAGAAGCAATAAGAATCTGGGTCTGGACGATATCGACTCCCGTGATCATCTCAGTAATCGTATGTTCAACCTGTACACGCGGGTTCACTTCAATAAAATAAAAATTTTCTCCCGCCAATAGAAATTCAACGGTTCCCGCATTGACATAATCAACATTTTTCATCAATTGAACCGCGGCGTCGCAAATCTTTGTCCGCAATTCTTCTGAAATGGAAACGCACGGGGCCACTTCCACGACCTTTTGATGACGCCTTTGAACGGAGCAGTCCCTCTCGAATAAATGGACGATATTCCCTTCATTATCACCTATGATCTGAACCTCAATATGTTTTGGCTTCTCCACGAACTTTTCTACATATACTTCGTCGCTTCCGAAAGAAGCCTTTGCTTCCGATTTTGCTCTCTCGAACGCCTCCTTAACTTCCTCCAGGCGCTTTACAATCCTCATCCCTCTTCCGCCGCCCCCAAGTGCAGCTTTGATGATGATCGGATATCCATGCTGTTTTCCAAATTGAACGATCTCTTCAAGTCCAGAAACCGGCCCATCGCTCCCAGGGATGACTGGAAGTCCTGCAAGCACTGCCTGCTGACGCGCCTTGACTTTGTCCCCGAACATATCTAAATGTTTTGGATTTGGTCCAATAAAGATAATTCCTGCTTCCTCACATTTTGAAGCGAATTCGAGATTTTCAGATAAAAATCCGTATCCGGGATGAATGGCATCCACTTCCGCTTTCTTTGCAATTTCAATGATTTCTTCAATAGCCAGATAGGCATCGATCGGCTTCTTTCCTTCACCGACAAGGTATGCTTCATCAGCTTTATAGCGATGATAGGAACCAGAATCTTCTTTAGAATAGACTGCCACAGTCCTGATATTTAACTCAGTGCAGGCCCTGAAGACACGGATAGCAATTTCTCCCCTGTTTGCAACAAGAATTTTATTGATTTTCTTCATTGTAATTACCTCCCCTTGCTTCAACTTGATGATTTCAATTAAGAATCTATTAGATGAACACCCGCTCATTTTGCGAGCGGGTGAATACCTATGAATTAATATTTCACCCTATAAAGATGAGTGGATTTTTTTTGTTCCGGAATCGGCTCTTCTTTATTCGCCTTATATTTCTGTTCATACTTTACGAACATGGCCACATTCACAAGAACTCCCATAGCGATTGACAACAGCAGTATGGATGAACCTCCGTAGCTTATGAATGGAAGCGGGACACCTGTCAGCGGCACAAAGCCCGAGACGCCTCCAAGATTGATGATCGATTGGATGGCAATCATGCTGGATATCCCTATGGCCAATAAACTTCCAAACGTATCCTTGCACTTCATCCCTATAAATATCCCCTTCAATACGATAAAGCCTAAGCCGAGCAATACAAACGCCACTCCAAAGACACCCAATTCCTCTGCAATGACAGCCATGATGAAATCCGTATGGGGCTCCGGCAAATACCCCAGCTTTTGAACAGATTGTCCAAGTCCCTGCCCCGTGATTCCTCCTGAGCCTATCGCAATATAGGAATTGACAACTTGATATCCATCACCCTGTTCATATTGAAAGGGATCAAGGAATACTTCTATCCTGCTCATTCGTTCCTTTGAAAAGATTTTATCCTTCATCAACAGGACGAATGGAGAAGCAATGACTGCTATCATGAGTCCCAGCAAGGCAAGTTTCATCAAGTTCTTCATATTCATACCCGAACAGATGATGATCGTAACACCAATGACAAAAATAATTCCTGCCGTACCAAAATCGGGCTGGACAGCTACAAGGATACAAACGACAAAAAGGAATACGATCGGCGGGACTACCCCTTTATTGAATTTGTTGATATAGCTTTCTTTTTTTGCATAAACTGCTGATAAGTAAAGAATGACCGTAAGCTTTACAAATTCGGCAGGCTGAATCATCCTTGTACCGAGTTTGATCCAGCTCTGTGCATTATTGGAGATATGACCGAAGACAAACAATGATCCGAGCCCAAAAATAGAAACAAGTACGATGCCTCCGATGAATTTCTTGCTTATGTATGCTTTATAAGGAAAAAGCGAGGCACCTATGAAAAAGATAAATGCCAAAATCAGATTGATTTTCTGTTTGTTATAAAAAAAGTCATTTTCAGTTCCAAGCTGCTGGACTGCCCAAACCATAGATGCACTGTATACCATGACTAAGCCAAAAATGCACAATAAGAAATAGACAACTACCAGAGAATAGTCATACGATTTTAAGATTTTTTTAAACATACCGATCGTCCAATCCTTTTTGTTATTGTAACAATTCTTCATAAATGCCTAAAATCCCTTTAAAAACCTTTTGATTACAGATCTTTCCACAAAGAGACTTTTGGCTCATATTTTCTTTCCTACAAAAAAACTCAAACAGCCTTAAAAAGAATGTTTGAGTTTTGATTTTTATTCACTTTTTCAAAGATGCCTCGTGAAGGGCAGAAAGTTCCCTTTCTAAAGAGCCAATCATTGCTTTCCCCTCTTTATCTTCGATTAAGCCTAATCGAACTGCAAAATCTATTTCACGGGATAATCCAAACATTTGCGTATCCAGCACTTCTTCATATAAAGGACATTGAGGCATAGTGAGGTTATCCATTTGAACTTTTATCAACCGCAAGATTTTTTCTGCGTCCGCCTTTAACAATTCCAAGGCTTTTTCTGAATGATTTATATTTACATCAGACGCCACATTAATCCCCCCGTTTCCGAGCGATTAGACAATTCTATCTAAAAATTTTACCGTTAAAAGGACAAAATTGCAAGAAAAATAAAGGGAATAAAGCGTTTTACAAGTATTCCCTGATGTTCATTTGGAATTAAGGAGCTGGTTCACTTTCAAGAGGATGTTTTTTGAGATATACTTAATGGGAAGAAGGGGGAATATGCACATGGAAATGATTATTCCATTCAAGGGAAAAGTTAAGTTCCCTATCACATTAGATCCAGGTGTATGGATTTTTGATGATCGAAGAATCGATCTTGATACATATTTTGTGACCGAGCAAGAAGAAGTGGATGAGCTGGAGGACTATATCAAAGCAACCTCCAAGCATTGGGAGCGCGAAATCCAAGAAGGCGCAGTCTTCCCTCCTACCCTTAAATCCGAGCGGAAATTCGAAAAGGAAAAGGTCCTGCAAGGCACTTTTGCCATGGAGTTCCTTCCATTCCTGAAAAATGCCGAGCCATCTGAAGATGCAAAGACCCTGGTAGTTGAAACCGAAAATGGGGAATTCAATTATCCTTTGGATAAAGCAAAAGATTTATTGCTCGCTTATTCGAAAGTAGGAAAGCCTCTGAAAGAGGACGGACCGATTCATGTCCTATTTAAGGACGGAAGCAACAGGAATGATCCCATTCGTTTTGTAAGGGCATTCAGAGTAGAATAATTATATGAAAAAGGCTGACCTCAATGGACAGCCTTTTTCGATTTTTTATAAAAGGTCTGCCGCCAATTGGGCCAAACCGGATCTTTCGCCTTTAAGGAGCTTAATATGCCCAGAGATGGTCTGCTCCTTGAATTTCTCCACTACATAGGTCAATCCGTTGTTGTACTCATCCAAATATGGATGGTCAATTTGATTCGGATCTCCCATCAGGACGATTTTACTTCGATCTCCTACCCTTGTCAGGATTGTTTTCACTTCATGCTTCGTTAGATTCTGCGCTTCATCAATAATGATGAATTGATCAGGAATGCTTCTTCCCCGGATATATGTGAGCGCCTCCACTTCAATCGAACCCATTCCTGCAAGAATCGCATCCAATTCCCCAGGTTTTTTGGCATTGAACAAGTATTCAAGGTTATCGTAAATCGGCTGCATCCACGGACGCAGTTTTTCTTCTTTTTCCCCAGGAAGGAAGCCGATATCTTTTCCCACAGGGACTATCGGACGGGCTACGAGGAGCTTTTTGTACGTATATAAGTCTTCGATCTGCAAAAGCCCTGCAGCAAGCGTCAGCAATGTTTTCCCTGTCCCCGCTTTCCCAATCATCGTGACAAGGGGGATATCATCCCTCAGCAGCAGCTCCATTGCCATGATCTGCTGTACATTCCTGGGTTTAATTCCCCATATATGGTCTCCATTGTGGATCAATTTCCTGACATTCTTACCGGTATGGTCAATCATCCCTATAGCCGATGCTGAACTGCCGAGTGCATCCTTCATAATCAGGAACTGATGTGGATAGAATGGATGGTTGGTGATCTCAGATAATTGTAATTCCCCTTTTTCATAATAGCGGTTCAATAGTTCTTTATTGATATAGACCTCGAGGAAACCTGTATAGATATGATCAATTTCGACGACGCGATCATTCAAAAAATCTTCGGCATTTAGTCCAAGTGCATCTGCCTTTACCCTGACAAGTACATCCTTGCTTACAAGGATGACGTTTTTACCAGTCTCTTTCGCTTCTTCTTCCAACGCAATATTCTTCGCAACCGCCAATATACGATTGTCATTTGATTTTTCAACAAAGATTTCTTGGAGCTGTTGAAACGAACGATGATTGAGCTCTATCCTGAATGTTCCCCCATTTTCCAACGGGATTTTTTCATGGAGCTTTCCTGCTTCCCGCAGACCGTCAATCAATTTGGATACCTGTCTTGCATTCCTTCCAACCTCATCCATATAGCGTTTCTTTGAATCGACTTCTTCTAACACCACTGCTGGTATGACAACTTCATTGTCTTCAAAAGAAAAGATGGCGTGGGGGTCCTGCAATAAAACATTGGTATCTAACACATAAATATTATTCAAATCGATGCCTCCTGCTCCTGTTTTTCTTACTCATATTGTATGTTGAGCCTCATCAACGGGTTCACTGATTCATCGAGTCTTCGCCTCAGGATTGGACGAGACTTTTTAAAATATATGTAGAAATGCATAAAGATAGACGAAGTTTACACACTAATTGGAAGATACCATTAATGGAGGTGCAGTCAGTGCGATATTTATCCGCTATATTGATGATTGTTATATTGACAGCAGGTTGTTCATCAAATATCAATGACAATAAACAAAAAACAGCTGTCCATGACCAGCAGAATGAACCACGGCCTATCTCAGTCCAAAATAGCAATAAACAAAATTTCAAATCGAAAAACGGCCAGCAAATTTCCAAGCATTTAGTCGATCTCGCAAGCAGCATACCAAATGTAAATGATGCAACAGCAGTCGTGCTCGGAAAATTAGCTGTAGTTGGAATTGATATTGACTCTAATGTGGAGAGATCACAGGTGGGTTCGATTAAATATTCTGTAGCCGAAAGCCTCAAGAATGATCCTTATGGGGCAAATGCCGTGATCGTAGCAGACCCGGATCTAGTTGCCCGCTTAAAGGAAGTTAAAAAGGATATCGGCAACGGAAAACCCATTCAAGGCATCATGAATGAACTTTCAGATATCGTCGGAAGAGTCATGCCCGAAATCCCAGGGACCCTTTCAGATACAAACCCTGAACAAGCACCTGAAAACCCCAAAAAATCAACAAATGACAAAAACGAAAAACAACTGGAAAAAGACCAGGAAAGGCAGTCAAACTACCATAAGTAAGTGGAATAGCGAATGATTTTATTAGATATCCCTGGTTAGCAGACAGAATTTTTGTTGATTGAGAGAGAATCCACGAGACTCCGGCGGAAAAACGGGCTGGCAAGACCCCACAGCGAAGCGAGGAGGCTTGCCGGTTCGTCCGCGGAAAGGGAGTGAATTCCCTCTCAATCTTTTCTCTACAAGCCCTGATTGAAACAACAAAAAGCTTAGTTAAGAATGACTTAACTAAGCTTTTTTCAGTGCTTCCATCACTTGTTTATCTAATCGTTCAGCAGCTTTTTTATCATAGGTTTTATCATATTGTGGTTCAACCGTTATTTTTGAACCATAAAACATAACATCTCTTACATCCGTGATATCCAATCGTACCAGAGACAATTTCAATGGAACAGACTCCAGCTTTTCAGCTGCTGTGAATGCATTTCCGTTGATAGAATAAGTAGATTCATTTGCAATTAGCGTAATGACCGCCATTGGATTCGCTTTCAAATTTTCGAGAATGCGGGAACGCTGATCTACAGCAAAAAGTATCGTTTCTTCATCTTTGGCATACAGCCAGGAAATGGCGCTGACGTTTGGCCCCCCTGTTTCATGATCACAAGTAGCAATCATCACAAATCTCTCTTTTTGAAGTTCTTCAAATAGAGCGGGTATCAATTTAGGCTCCACACGATTTGCCATACTCATTCCTCCCCTCATAGATTAATCACATTATACTATATGTAGGCAATTGTGATAGCATACCATTCGCAAATTTTTAGAAATGCGGGCATTCACGTGCTATACTAATAAAAGATATTTTAACAAAGGTGGAAATAATATGCGTGTGAAATGTGTACTCTGTGAGAAAATAGATAATTTGCATGATGATACTCTTGAAGCAAAAAGATTGAGGAACCGCCCCATCCATACTTATATGTGTTCAGAATGCACGGAACGGATCACTGAAAAAACTAATGAACGCATTGCAACAGGGAACTTTAAACTCTATCGCCCAATTAAAGTAGCTGAAGACTTTTAATGCGAAAAAGCAGTTTAGCTATTGGCACAATTAGTGGAGTGTTTTTAGGACTGTCTTTAAAGCTTGTACAAGCCTTAACCGGGATCAATGTTTACACCTTGCTGCTCAATATCGATTTTATTCCGATAGCAGGTAAAGTGGATTACCCTGAATACGTTGAATTTCTCATTCATTTAGGTACTTCTATTTTAATTGTCTGGGTTTATTTAAAAGTTCTTTATCGCTTCACATACTTTTCTATAAACAAATGGATTCTAGCTTTCTTGATGATTATCCCCCCCATACTGCTCTATTTCCCGCTCTCGGCACTTGCTGAAAAACCAGTACCGAACTGGCATGACTGGCCAGCCATCCTCATTTGGAGCGCCGGTCATCTTCTATACGCCTTGTTAATCGCGGCTATGGCCAAAAACGATGCTGCATAAATTAAAAAAGGAAGCCCACGGGCTTCCTTTTTTACGCATATCGTGCTGGATCATCTTCAATCTGCTGAAGCATACAGGAGATTAATTCAATAGGAAAGCGTAAGAGCCTGTCTTTCCCCTCCTGCTGAAATTTCACTGCAATGAAGTCCTCCATCTCTTCGATGGACCATTGAGGAATTCCAAAGTCCTCAGTCAGCATTTCATTAAAAAATTCTAATGTTTCTTTCGCTGCTGTGTCATCTTGCCGTGATTTCCAAACATAATAAATGGTTAAGTAATTATAAAAGGCATCTTGGACCGATGGCAAAACAGCTTCACTCCCATTAAGATTTCGATTGCTCCGCTTCCATTTTCTTTTGATTATGAAGGCGGATTTTATAGATGATCAATATTAATGCCGCGACGACCAGGCCCTCTCCGACGGGAAGGAAAATCCCCAGGAAGGTCAGGATTGTACAGCCCAATATTAAAAATATATAAATTACGATCGATTTTAGAACCGGAAGCTTTAAAGCAAATCCAAGTTTATAAACTAGGATGGATAGAGCGATGAACGTAATATATAACAGCCACATGCCCATTTCCGGATTTTCATCCACTTTGTATAAGGAGGCGAAAAAGGAAAGGTGTTCGGTTACATTCACGTCAGTTCCCCCTTTTAATTAGTTCGTTTCTGCAAGCTTTTTCTTTTTAGCAGCTCTTTCGCGTTCATTTTTATCAAGAATCTTTTTGCGCAGGCGGATGGACTCTGGAGTAACCTCACAGAACTCATCTTCATTCAAATACTCAAGCGCTTCTTCAAGTGTCATGATTCTTGGTTTTTTCATTGTAGTAGTTTGATCTTTTGTAGCAGATCGAACGTTAGTCGCTTGTTTCATTTTCGTGATGTTAACCGTCAAATCATTTTCACGTGTATGTTCCCCCACGATCATACCTTCGTAAATGTCAGTACCCGGCTCAACAAAAATGACCCCACGGTCTTCAACCTGCATAATGCCGTATTGTGAAGTCTTTCCAGTTTCCATTGAAACCAATACTCCTTGGCGTCTGCCGCCCACTCTTCCTGGCTGCATCGGCTGGTAGCTGTCGAATGTGTGGTTGATGATTCCGTATCCACGAGTCAATGTCAAGAATTCAGTCGTATAACCAATCAATCCACGAGCTGGGACCATGAATATCAGACGGACTTGTCCATTTCCATTGTTAATCATATCGACCATTTCGCCTTTTCGTGCACCCATGGATTCAATGACTCCGCCAGTAAACTCTTCTGGTACATCGATTTGAACTCGTTCAACCGGCTCACAACGGACGCCATCGATTTCACGGACAATAACTTCCGGTTTAGAAACTTGAAGTTCAAATCCTTCCCGGCGCATGTTTTCAATCAAGATCGATAAGTGAAGCTCACCACGACCGGATACGATCCATGCATCAGGAGAATCAGTATTTTCAACCTTAAGACTTACATCCGTTTGAAGCTGTGCTTCCAATCTTTCTTCAATTTTACGGGATGTAACAAATTTTCCTTCACGGCCTGCAAATGGACTGTTATTAACTAAGAATGTCATTTGCAATGTCGGCTCATCGATTCGAAGGACAGGAAGCGGTTCCTGGTGTTCCACAGGGCAGACTGTCTCTCCTACGTTGATATCTTCCATTCCTGAAACAGCTACAAGATCCCCTGCAACCGCTTCTTGAATTTCCAAACGCTTCAATCCGAAGAATCCAAAGATCTTGGTTACCCTGAATTGTTTAACAGATCCATCAAGCTTCATAAGGGCAACAGACTGTCCAACTTTCATAGTTCCGCGGAATACGCGGCCAATTCCGATTCTTCCGACATAGTCATTGTAATCAAGCAGGGCAACCTGGAATTGAAGAGGTTCTTCTCTGTTGTCCACAGGTGCTGGTACATGCTCAACAATTGCTTCAAATAAAGCTTCCATATTTTCATCCTGCTTATCAGGTGTTGCACTTGCTGTTCCATTGATCCCTGACGCATAGACTACCGGGAACTCAAGTTGTTCATCATTTGCGTCAAGTTCAATGAATAGTTCCAATACTTCATCCACTACTTCTTCAGGACGGGCAAAATCGCGGTCGATCTTGTTGACGACTACGATTGGACGAAGATTCTGCTCTAATGCTTTTTTCAATACAAAACGAGTCTGCGGCATGCAGCCTTCGTATGCATCAACAACCAATAGAACACCGTCTACCATTTTCATGATACGCTCTACTTCACCGCCGAAATCGGCATGTCCAGGGGTATCCATGATGTTGATGCGTTTTTCTTTATATTGAACCGCCGTGTTTTTTGCCAAAATCGTAATTCCGCGCTCTCTTTCCAAATCATTGGAATCCATTGCACGCTCTTCCACATGTTCATTGGAACGGAAAGTACCAGATTGCTTCAACAACTGGTCGACAAGTGTCGTTTTTCCATGGTCAACGTGGGCGATGATGGCAATATTACGGATGTCTTCTCTTATTTTCAAGTATGTTCACTCCTGCCTTTATACTTCCATTGTTTCTTTAACTGTACCATTATATCATAGTAACTAGAAATGTCTAATGAGTTTATGTACAATAAGAGGCATAGGAGGCGAAACATATGAAAGATATCAAATGGATATTTGTCCTTTATTCAATACTGGCTGCCACCTCCATAATGGGCATCGGGGTAGCTATCGGTGAAAGAAGCATCCTCGGAATCCTAGGATGCATAGTTCTCCTTATCTTGATAATGGGAATGGGCTTCAAAAAGAAAAAGCAAATGAGAGAGCAAGGAAAACTTTAACGGTTGCTGCTCCTCATAAAATCTAAAAAAACGAAAGAACGGCCTCTACAACAGGCCGTTCTTTTTTATAAGGGTCTTACCATCACCATGTACTGCCCTTTTTGATTATTTTCGACTTTCAATTGCTCAAAAAAGCATTTACTCAAGAAATCAATCCACCTGTAATGGTGAATAGGCACCCCGGCAAACATTGCTTTATGGCTGGATCCCTTCATTTCTTCGCTGATTTTTTCAATAATTCCCCTTCCCAAACTTTTATTTCGAGAGTCTGGCCGGACAATGATCGTTCCGAGCCATGGTTTTTGATTGGAAGGAGCTGAGTCCATATGATAGGTCAGTCCGATTGCTTCTCCACTCCGGGCAGTTTCCCAGATTCTCCATTCACCTTCAAAGGATTGGTAGTATTCAAAAAAGGAATTTATATCAGTAAATCCTGAAAGTTCTTCATTGAGCCACTCATCTTCGTATTTTGTCCACTTATCAAGCAATATAACAGCTTCCGTTCCTGCAGGACGGAATATCAGTTCATTCTTTTGCATTCAGCAGATAATTATGTAGAATTTCTTCGTGAAGTCCAGGCTTGGATGCAAATACAGGCGATGGATTGATTAAATCTAATTCTTCGCCTTCCAGATTAGTCACTTTGCCGCCTAATTCCTCAACAATCACTTTGCCTCCAGCGTAATCCCACGGGGAAAGCCGCATTGTGATATATGCATCTAGCCTGCCTGTGGCGACATACGCAAGCTCAAGCGCAGCCGAACCATAAGATCGTGTTCCTCTAACATCTTTTACAAGCGGCGTCAATGTTTGATAATCAATGCGTTTATTAGGCGTGACCCAAGTAGCATTCAGGGATACGATCGCTTTGGAAACAGGTGTCTTTTCCAATTTCGGTATTGCAGCATCATTTAAGAAAGCACCAGAACCGGCTTCAGCGTGATAGAGTTCATCCAGGACCACATCGTAGATATATCCCAGCTTCCCTTTTCCATTTTCATAAACACCGATCGAAATGGCAAAATTACGCTGTTGATGGACAAAATTCATCGTTCCATCGATTGGATCGATAATCCAGACGATTCCGTCAAGCGTTTCTATTTCATCCCCAAACCCTTCTTCCCCGAACACTCTATGGCCGGGATAGGAATTTTTGATTTGCTGAATGAAATACTGCTCAGTTTCTTTATCAATGTTCGTAACTAAATCGTTTGGATTAGATTTTGTCGTAACACTTAATTTGTTTTCAAATGAGGCCTTGATGCTTTCTCCTGCCTCTTTTAGCCATTTCTTTGCATTTTCATCGATTTCTTTCCATTGGCTCATTGGTTCTCCCCCTTAGCATAATGGGATTCATTATGAATTATCTTTCACAATAAAGGAAATAGCTTGTCTATTCAAGTTTTTGGTCCTGCCCCATTACCTTTCCCAAACACATAAAAACGGATTCCTTCAATTACTTATGGAATCCGTTTTTATGCTATAGAATAGCCATTTTTCATCTCTATACGATTTCCTTTCAATAAACAAGTCATATATTATAGCGCTTTTAATCTCAACAGCTCTTCACGTATCTTCTCAAGCTTTTTCTTAGAGTTGTTTTGTACATCTTCGTTTTTGTCTTGAATTGCCTCGAAAAGCACCGCTAGTTCATAGTCCATTTCCAATCGAAGTACAGCTAATCTTTGCTGATCGAAATCTTTTTTTCTGGAAGAATTCATTACCTGTTTCATACTTATCGCCACCCCTTCCAAGGTTATCTTTTAATTTCTTAATTTTCAGATATTATTTGATACTATAGTATGTGGAACCCACTCAACCTGCAACAAAATTGTGCTTAAACCTATATGTGTTTTTCGACATCCCGGTGCAATTTTTTTTGATCATAAATCCTTTGTGGTACAATAAGAAAACAATATAAAAGGTGGTGCTGCTATGAATTTCACTGGATTCACCAATGATGATTTTAATGTTTTTACTATAGATGGGCTTGAGCCTAGAATGGAAGCCCTTATCGAGACGATAAGGCCAAAATTAGAAGCTTTAGGCAATTACTTTGCCCCTGCCCTGAGTACGATGACCGGGGATGAAATGTTTCCACATGTTGCAAAACACGCAAGGCGTACCATCAATCCTCCAAAGGATACTTGGGTTGCCTTTGCCAATAATAAACGCGGATACAAGAAACATCCCCATTTTCAAATAGGTCTTTGGGGCACTCACGTTTTTGTCTGGTTTGCCATAATCTATGAAGCACCTGACAAAGTGGCCATTGGTGAGAAATTCGCCAGGAATCTTAATAAAATCTACAAGGAGATCCCGAATTATTTCGTATGGTCCAGCGACCATATGAAGCCTGATTCAGCCTCCATGAAAGAGATGTCCAAAAAAGATTTACAGGCTCTTTTTCAACGGGTGCAAGATGTAAAAAAAGCTGAATTATTATGTGGAATCCGGATTCCTAAAGAACAAGCCATCCAAATGGATGCTGATGATTTCCTACAAGCTGTTCAAGATGCGTTTGTACATTTAGTACCCCTCTATCGACTCGCATAAACATCTGTGAGCCCTTGCAATTTCTTTCAAAGTTATCCATTAGGAATCATTTTTATAATTTCCTAAATATAAAAAAACCGTTTCCTGCAGCTAAATGCCATTACTGCAGGAAACGGTTTTTTTACATTCTTATCAACGTGCCATCCTCGTGTTCTTTTGCTTTCTTGACTGCATGGTAGGAAGAATAGCCGCTGGATTGTTCAAATTCCTTGAAAATGGTTTTTTCTTCAGCCATACTCGGTACAATTTCCTTGAAACGTCTATAAGAACTCATCAATTCTTCTCTTTTAATCCCTTTTTCGTATGCATTTTCAATCGACTCGAAGAATTTCACCACATCGATGATCTCATCCGTCGACCAGTCATATGAAAAGGGATATTGGTATTCCTTCATTCTGCCACCTTCTTTGCATTTGTCCATTATTCTGTCCAATTTCTTCGAATTGTTTCTGCTTGAGAGATGATTCTATCCATCAGTTCAGAAACAGAGGGACTATCATGAATCAAGCCCATCACCTGGCCTGCCCAGGCAAAACCTTCATCCATCCTTCCTTCATGAATGAACTTCTGATTGGCCATCCCGCTAATATAATCCTTCAGTGCTTCGTATGTACCAGACGTTCTCTCCAACTCCAATATCTTATCAGTCCAGGCATTGGAAATCGCTCTGGCCGGGGAACCGAGTGAGCGTTTGATGATTACAGTATCATTTTCTGATCCTTGTATCAATGTATTCTTATACGCATCTGAGGCATGCACACATTCCTTTGTGGCAATAAACCTTGTCCCCATCTCGATCCCTTCTGCTCCAAGGGACAGCGCCGCCATTAAACCTCTTCCATCCCCAATGCCTCCTGATGCTATTACCGGGATATTGACTGCATCCACCACTTGTGGAATCAAGACGAAGGTTCCTGTATCGTTTTTCCCCAGATGGCCCCCTCCTTCCTGCCCCACCACCATTACGGCATCCGCTCCAAGTTCCTCAGCTTTTATTGCCTGACGTTTGGCTGCCACTAAAACAAGCTTTTTGACATCCACCCCTTTCAGCATATCAAAAATAGGGGCAGGATTTCCTCCAGTCATGGAAATGACGGGCACCTTTTCATCTATAGCCGCTTCTAAAAAATTGGAGAATGGCCTGCCATGCTGTCCGATTGCAAAATTGACTCCGAATGGCTTATCGGTGAGCTGCTTTAGTTTATATATCTCTTCCCTTAACGCTTCAGGAGATTCAAGAGACATAGCCGTTATTTGACCAAGCCCTCCTGCATTGGAAACAGCTGCTGCAAGATCGGAATAGGCTAAGTATGCAAGTCCTCCTTGTATGATGGGATACTCAATATTTAAAAGATCAGTTACCCTCGTTTGCCACTTCATTTCCTCTTCCCCTTTTAAGTAAAATTTCCATTGGAGCTTTAGTCAAATATCTCTATGCAAACCAATGGATAAGTGCTATAATTCATTTGTTTTATGTAAAGATGAACATTATTTGAGCATTAATGCATGAGATAAATGAGCAAGTCCATATTTTAAAAAAGAGGTGTAGTATGAATTGTCACAGTATGAAACCCCCTTATTTACAGGATTATTAGAGCATGCTAAGAAAAACCCTGTCCAGTTCCATATTCCAGGACATAAAAAAGGAAATGGAATGGATCCCAAGTTCCGTGAATTCATTGGTGATAATGCATTATCCATTGATTTAATCAATATTGGTCCTCTGGATGATCTTCATCAGCCTAAAGGGATGATAAAGAAAGCCCAGGACCTTGCAGCTGAAGCATTCGGAGCTGATCATACTTTCTTCTCTGTCCAAGGTACAAGCGGCGCCATCATGACAATGGTCATGGCTGTATGTGGACCTGGAGATAAAATTATTGTACCACGAAATGTTCATAAATCTGTTATGTCAGCGATTGTTTTTTCAGGAGCGACACCAGTATTCATTCATCCCGACATTGACCCTGAATTGGGCATTTCACACGGCATCACAACGGATTCAGTGGCGAAAGCCCTGCAGCAGCACCCTGATGCAAAAGGTGTCCTTGTGATCAACCCTACGTATTTTGGCATCTCTGCTGATTTAAAAAAAGTAGTGGAAATGGCGCACTCCTATGATATCCCTGTTCTTGTAGATGAGGCTCACGGAGTCCATATCCATTTTCACGATGACCTTCCATTATCGGCAATGCAGGCGGGAGCGGATATGGCTGCTACAAGTGTCCATAAGCTTGGTGGCTCATTAACGCAAAGCTCAATTCTGAATGTAAAGGATGGGCTGGTTTCTGCGAAAAGGGTGCAGACAATTTTAAGTATGATGACTACTACCTCTACATCATACCTTTTACTCGCTTCCCTGGATGCTGCAAGAATGCGATTGGCGACAGAAGGACACGAACTGATCGATGGAGCCATCCAATTGGCCGAATCCATCCGTGATCGCATCAATAAGCTGGATCGGGTATATTGCGTCGGTAAAGAAATCCTTGGCACAAAGGCAACATTTGATTATGATCCAACAAAATTGATCATTTCCGTCAAAGGACTTGGCATTACCGGATACGATGCTGAAAAATGGCTCCGAGAAGCCTATAATATAGAAGTTGAAATGTCAGACCTTTATAACATCCTTTGTATTGTTACGCCAGGGGATACAGACGAAGAAGCAAATATTCTTGTCAAAGCAATAGAAGAGCTTTCTCAAACCGCAGGAGAGATATCCCTTGAGAATCATGCTAAAGTGATGCTGCCGAACATCCCTGTATTGGCAGTGACGCCAAGGGACGCATTCTATGCAGAAACCGAAGTGGTTCCTATCAAGGAATCTGCGGGGCGTACAATCGCAGAATTCATCATGGTTTATCCTCCTGGCATCCCAATTTTCATCCCAGGGGAAATCATAACAGAAGAAAACCTTGATTATATTGAAAAAAATATTGAAGCCGGCCTTCCGGTTCAAGGGCCTGAGGATTTCGACCTGAAATATCTAAGGGTCATAAAAGAATATAAAGCGATTAAATAATAAAAGCGCAAGCGCACTAAAAAAAGATGGCTTCTGCTTACGGTCTCCCTACCGTCAGCAAAGCCATCTTTTTATCTATGTTCCACAATATACCCCTATATGTGAAAATGTTACTTCTCTTCTGTTTTTAAGCTATGATCACAATGACAGCACTTCTTCGAATACAAAACCGTTACTTTTTCATCCTCAAAATGATCAATCGTGTTGTTGCAGTTTTGGCATACGATAGTACCCATCAATCAGCTCTCCCTTGTTTTTAATATTGTAAGCGCTTTAATTTTGTTCGTAAGTTCATAATAATATAACATATTTAAAATTTCAAGCCCAAATTGTATGTCACAATAAAATAATATTCATAATATCCTTTAGTATTTGAGCAATTAATACATATTAAAAGTGGCTTAAATGATAAATAAAAAAGTAATGGGAATAAAATTTTGCAGAACTAAGTGGAAGGAAAGATAAAAGGCAAGGCTGAACAAGGTAACAAATAACGTAATTTTCTTTGACTTGACGATGCTTCTTGCAATGATGAATGCCAGGTAAAAAAATACAGCAAACATGAGTATTTTATATTCTTTATGATCCCGCTTCGAAAGCCAATCCACCAGAGTGAAACTGCTCCATACCATCAGCTGAATGAGGAAGGCTATATATTTTTTCATTTTGATCACCGCATTTCCGGTTTATTTCTTCTATATTAAATTCACTATTATTTTATGTTTAAACCTCAAAATACATTTTGGAAATTTTTCATTTCTGTATCATTTCAATGACTTTTAAGGAGAGGAAAAGGACCTATGATACTATAGGAGAAAATAAATGATTCACTCCAATTAAAAAGCGAGGCTATTAAAATGAAAGTCATTTCATTTGGTTTTATCCTTTCACTATTAATCCTCTCAGGATGTGAAGAAAAACCAGTCCTGTCGCATGGAAAACAAACGTTGAATGATCAGATTATTTTCTTTTCTGATGGAGATCATTACGAAAAGGAAATTCCCTATTATGACGCACTATTAGATATAAAGACAGATCATCCTAAAGCATTTCGCCGTATGATCGTTGTTTCTCCGAAAGATCAATCCACCTTTGAGCGGAGATATCACATCACTTCATATCCATCCATCCTGATTGTAAAAAAAGATCGGCTCAAGATAAAAATAGAGGGAAAAAACTCTTCAGAAAAAATTGTTCAAATCCTTTCTAAATCGCTTGAAGGCTCTAATGACGGAGCAACGGCTGAGGAATTTAACTAAATAAAAAGCTGGCCCGCTTGTTTTGCGGGCCAGCTTTTTTATTCTTTCTTTATTTTACGATGTGGATAGGGTTGCCTAACGCAACTTCTGCTGTTTCCATCGTGATTTCACCTAATGTTGGGTGAGCATGAATAGTCATAGCGATATCTTCAGCAGTCATACCAGCTTCAATAGCCAGACCAAGTTCTGCGATCATATCAGATGCACCAGATCCTGCGATTTGGGCACCTATGACTAAGCCATCTTCTTTGCGGGTGATCATTTTCATGAATCCGTCAGAGCTGTTCAATGCCAAAGCACGTCCGTTAGCTGCAAATGGGAATTTAGCAGCAACGATTTCGATGCCTTCAGCTTTTGCAGCTGCTTCATCATAGCCTACTGTTGCAAGTTCAGGCTCTGTGAAACATACAGCTGGAATTCCTAAATAATCAATTTCAGATGGTTCTCCAGCAATAGCTTCTGCAGCAATCTTACCTTCGTAAGAAGCTTTATGAGCAAGTGGAGGACCTTGAACGATATCACCGATTGCATAGATGTTTGGTACGCTTGTACGGCATTGTTTATCGATTTCGATAAGACCGCGCTCAGCCATCTTGATGCCGACTTGCTCAAGTCCGATTTCATCTGTATTCGCTTTGCGTCCAACAGTTACAAGTACGTAGTCCGCTTCGATTTTTTCTTCTTTTCCGCCTGCTTCATAAGTGACAACTACACCATTGTCAGTTACTTCAGAGCTCTTCGCCATTGCTTTAGTAATGACGTTTACACCTTTTTTCTTCAAGTTGCGTTTAACTAATGAAGACATTTGTTTTTCGAAGCCGCCAAGGATTTCGTCAGCACCTTCAAGGATAGTGATTTCGGAACCTAAGTTAGCATATGCTGAACTTAGCTCAGTTCCGATGTAGCCGCCACCGATGACAACCATTTTCTTCGGCACTTCTTTAAGTGCAAGAGCTCCAGTGGAGTCAATTACACGCTCAGAGAATTTGAAGTTCGGAATTTCGATTGGACGAGATCCAGTTGCAATGATTGCATTTTTAAACGTATATGTTTGAGCAGAGTTTTCATCCATAACACGGATGCTGTTGGAATCTACGAAATAAGCTTCACCGCGCACGATGTCAACTTTATTTCCTTTTAATAGAGCTTCTACTCCGCCAGTCAATTTTTTAACAACAGAACCTTTCCATTCCTGGACTTTGTCGAAGTTAACTTTTACGTTCTCTGCAACAATCCCCATATCATCAGAATGAAGAGCTTGTTCAAATCTATGACCTGCAGTGATCAATGCTTTAGAAGGAATACATCCAACGTTTAAGCAAACGCCGCCCATATATTCTTTCTCAACGATTGTCACTTTTTGCCCAAGCTGTGCTGCACGGATCGCAGCTACATATCCACCAGGGCCTGCACCGATTACTAAAGTATCTGTTTCAATTGGGAAATCTCCTACTACCATTGTTTTACGCCTCCATTAATAGTAATTCTGGGTCGTTCAACAGAGTCTTAATGTGGTTAAGAGCATGTTGAGCAGTAGCTCCGTCGATAATGCGGTGATCGAAGCTCAATGATAATGCTAACACAGGTGCCGCTACAATTTCACCATTTTTAACCACAGGTTTTTGTGCGATGCGGCCGATTCCAAGAATCGCAACCTCTGGATGGTTGATTACTGGAGTAAACCATTGTCCGCCGGCAGAACCGATGTTTGTGATTGTGCAAGAAGCACCTTTCATTTCGTTAGGAGCTAATTTGCCATCGCGTGCCTTGCCAGCAAGCTCATTGATCTCGTTGGAAATAGCAAACATAGATTTGCGGTCTGCATTTTTCACAACCGGAACCAATAATCCTTTATCTGTATCAGCTGCGATACCGATGTTGAAGTAATGCTTTTGAACGATTTCGCCTGCAGCATCATCGATTGAAGTATTCAACACTGGATATTCGCGAAGAGCACTTGTCAATGCTTTCACCACGTAAGGCAAGAATGTAAGCTTAACTCCTCTTTCAGCAGCCACATCTTTGAACTTTTTACGGTGTGCCCAAAGCTCAGTTACATCCACTTCGTCCATTAATGTTACGTGTGGTGCAGTATGCTTGGAGTTAACCATAGCTTTTGCGATCATTTTGCGGATTCCGCTCATTTTTTCGCGGGTTTCAGGGAATTCACCTTCAGGAATTGCAGCTGCTGCCGGTGCTTTTTCTTCTTTTGCGTCAGCTTTTGGAGCTTCTTGTGCTTCAGCAGCTGGTGCTTTCACATCTCCATTGGCAAATGCATCGATATCTTCTTTAAGAACGCGGCCATTATCGCCTGATCCAGCGACTTGTGCAATGTTCACGCCTTTTTCACGAGCATATTTGCGTACGGATGGCATCGCAATAATACGGCGGTTTGGATCTACATCCTGTTGAGAAGCAGCGCCTGCACCTGTAGCTTCTTTATTTTCTTCTTCTTTAGCAGGGGCTTTGTCTACGTTTTGACCGCCTTCTGCAGTTGCTTGAACTTGTGCTTCTGTTTTCTCTTCTTTCTTAGGCTCATCATCGCCGTGGTCGCCTTTGAACTTAAGATCTTCATAACCAGGAGCATCAAATTTAATGAGGATGTCGCCGACTACTGCAACGGAACCTTCTTCGACTAGCAGTTCTTCTACAGTACCTGCTACTGGGGACGGAATTTCAACAACCGCCTTATCGTTTTGGACTTCACATAGTACATCATCTTCATCGACTTTATCGCCTGGCTTAACAAACCATTTTACGATTTCGCCTTCGTGTATACCTTCACCGATGTCTGGTAATCTAAATTGGAATGACAATGGTATTCACCCTCCTGAAATTATTATTGAATGATTAAATAGGGGAATGAAGCCACTCCCCTTTTTTCGATATTAGAAATTAAGAACTTTTTTCGCTGTTTCAATGATATCTTTATGGTTTGGAAGCCACACTGCCTCAGCTTGAGAGAATGGGAACACTGTATCTGGTGCTGCCACACGCAATACTGGAGCTTCTAAGCTCAAGATTGCACGGTCATTGATTTCAGCCACTACATTTGCAGCGATACCAGCTTGTTTCTGTGCTTCCTGAACCACGATCGCACGATTTGTTTTCTCGACGGATGCGATGATTGTGTCGATATCAATCGGGCTGACTGTACGAAGGTCGATTACTTCTACAGAATGTCCTTCTTTCTCAAGTTCATCTGCGGCTTTAAGTGCTTCATGCACCATGGCACCGTAAGTAACGATAGAAAGGTCTTTACCTTCACGTTTGATGTCAGCTTTTCCGATTTCAATTGTATATTCGCCTTCAGGTACTTCTTGGCGGAATGAACGATATAGTTTCATGTGCTCAAGGAAAATGACAGGGTCATTATCGCGGATCGCAGAGATCAAAAGTCCTTTAGCATCATATGGAGTGGAAGGGATTACCACTTTAAGGCCTGGCTGTTGGGCCATTAGGCCTTCCAAGCTGTCCGCATGCAATTCTGGTGTATGTACACCACCGCCAAAAGGTGAACGGATTGTAACAGGTGCTGTATAGCGTCCACCTGAACGGTAACGCAAACGAGCAAGCTGTCCGCTTACGGAATCCATTACTTCGTATACAAATCCGAAGAATTGGATTTCTGGTACTGGGCGGAAGCCTTCAAGTGCTAAACCGACTGCAAGGCCGCCAATTCCTGACTCTGCTAGTGGAGTATCGAATACACGATCTTCTCCGAATTCTTTTTGTAGACCTTCTGTCGCACGGAATACACCGCCGTTGACACCTACGTCCTCACCGAATACAAGAACATTTTCATCGTTCTTCAGTTCAACGCGCAGCGCATCAGTGATGGCTTGAATCATAGTCATTTGCGCCATGGCTTACTTCGACTCCTTTTCTTTATAGATTTCAAACTGCTCTTTCAAGTTGTACGGCATTTCTTCGTACATGATATTCATCAAGTCTGTAACTTTTTGTTTTGGAGCAGCATCTGCTTTTTTGATTCCTTCTTTGATATCTTCTTTCGCTTGTTCGATCACTTCATTTTCTTTCTCTTCATTCCATAGACCTTTTTCTTCTAGGAATTTACGGAAACGAACCAATGGATCTTTCTTTTCCCACTCAGTATCAAGTTCAGAGGAACGGTAGCGAGTCGGGTCATCACCAGCCATTGTATGTGGTCCGTAACGATAGCATAATGTTTCGATCAATGATGGGCCTTCGCCATTCAATGCGCGCTCACGAGCATCTTTGACTGCAGCGTAAACAGCTAATGGATCCATACCGTCTACAAGGATTCCCGGGATACCTGCTGCCACACCTTTTTGTGCGATTGTTTTACCGGCAGTCTGCTTGTCGCGCGGTGTAGAAATCGCGAATTGGTTGTTTTGTACGACGAAGATTGCTGGAGCTTTATAAGCACCTGCAAAGTTGATTCCTTCATAGAAGTCACCTTGGGATGAACCGCCGTCTCCTGTATATGTGATGGCAACTGCTTTTTTGCCGCGCTTTTTAAGACCAAGCGCTACACCGGCAGTTTGGATATATTGAGCGCCAATGATGATTTGTGGAGCAAGAGCATTTACGCCTTCAGGCATTTGGTTTCCTTGGAAATGTCCGCGGGAGAACAAGAATGCTTGATAAAGCGGCAGTCCGTGCCATACAATTTGAGGCACATCACGATAGCCTGGAAGAATCCAGTCTTCTTTTTCCAAAGCAAAATGTGAAGCGATTTGAGAAGCTTCCTGTCCTGCTGTTGGTGCATAGAAACCTAGTCTTCCTTGACGGTTTAGAGAGATTGAACGTTGATCCAAAATACGCGTATATACCATACGGCGCATTAATTCCTGTAATTGATCATCAGATAATTCCGGCATTGCTGCTTCATTTACGACCTTGCCTTCTTCATTCAAGATCTGGAGCATCTCAAATTGATCTTCAATCATTTCGAGCGTTTTTTTCGCATCGAATTGTGTCTTCTTAGTTTTAGAAGCCATTGAAGTCACCTTTCCTTTCCCTTATAAAAATAAATTCTTATTACATACAAACGTAGGATGCCCAATTTTCAATAGACTACCACACCTATACATACAGGTATTAAAAAAGTCCACATACTCATTGTTTTCCACATTCTTCTGCAATAAAACGTTTTAAACAAAGAATATTTCTCTCAAAGAAACTGTATCAATCAAATCACTATTTACGATTAATACAACTCTTCATCTCCACGAATTAGTTTACACCATAAAAAAAGACGAAGTCAATCAGAAAACACCACAAATATAATACTTTTCTAGAAAAACATTTTCAAAAACTAATTTGCTATAAATCATCTGTATCAGTCGTACGGGATACTCTGTACTATAAAAATCAAAACAATGTTCATCTGTTATACAGTACCTGAAGGAGAAGCAGTTCTTTAAACAAAAATTCATACTAACAAAAAAACCACAGCTTCATTGGCTGTGGCACATCTGATTTAAAATTAGTAATCTATAATGCATTTATCACCTGCTGTCATTGGTTGATATTGATTCCTGCAATTTTATAAAACTGAAGCTTTGCTGTATTGTATTCATCCGTTTTTTGATTAAAATAATCATTATCCGCATATATTTTCTTATATATATCGTTGATTTTATTGATCTGTTCCTCCAGATCCTCCAAAGTGACGTCTTTATTTTTGAGTAGATTGTATAATTGTTCATCGAGATTGAGCCCTAAAGAATAATCCTTATATAGTGATTCATGTGCTTCATACCGTTTTTCCATCAAAGAAATTAATTGAGCGGCTTTCTTCTTAGCATCTTTATCAGTAAGGCGGTCTACTTTTTCTTTTACCGTTTCAAAATTTTGTCTGGATTCATCCATGGACCGCTGCTCTTTCAAGAGCCTTGTCCGCCTGTTCTTTAAATTTTCGAGAGCTTTATCGGCCAGATCCGTAATCTGGTCATACTGTTTGACTCCCAGCCCCATTATTTCGTCAAATATCTTTTTTTCTTTTGTTTCCATCTCAGTCATCGGCTCTTGTTGATCTTGAAATTCTTTTTCATCTTTCACTGTATTTTCAAGGATTTGATATATTTCCTCTGCAGCTGACGGGCGATTCATACACCCCGAAAGAACCAATGTCACTGCCGCGGCCAAGATGAGCCATCGCATTGATAACATATAGCTTCCCCCTTACTAAGTACATTTTACTATAATCCATCTTCTCTATGTTCTCTATTCTATGAGAATGATCCATCTAATATGACTTTGCTTCTGATAGCAAAATATCGATAGACGAGAGTTAACTTTCCAACAATCATTTGATAGACTATTGATTATGGTATGTATATTAGGAGGAAAATGTATGATTACTATGAAGGATATTATTCGCGAAGGTCATCCTACTTTAAGACAAGTGGCTGAAGAAGTAGCCATGCCGCCTTCCGCAGAAGATAAGGAAATTTTAAAAAGCCTGCTGGAATATATAAAAAACAGCCAGGATCCTCAAATTTCACAGCAATATGGCTTGAGAAACGGTGTAGGACTGGCTGCTCCTCAAATCAATGTCCCTAAGAGGATGATTGCTGTCCATACTAAGGATACGAATGGGGATGTATACAGCTACGCTTTATTTAATCCGAAAATCGCAAGCCATTCTGTTGAAAAGGCCTATCTGACTTCAGGGGAAGGCTGTCTATCCGTCGATAGAGCCGTACCCGGGTATGTTCCCCGCTATGCCAGGATAACGGTAAAAGCTTTCGATATCGACGGAAATCCTGTTAAGCTAAGACTTAAAGGTTTTCCCGCCATCGTTTTCCAGCATGAAATCGACCATTTGAACGGAGTCATGTTTTACGATTATATAAGCGACAAGGATCCGTTCAAAGAACCTGAAGGAGCAACGCCAATCGAGAGATAAGAAAAGCGGAAGCGCCTTGATCAGCCCCGACCAGCATAAGACGGAACTCGAAGGAAATCCTGATTTCCGTAGAGGTACGGCTTATGACTCGAGGGGCTAGGCGCTGGAGCTGGATCAAGAAAAGCGGAAGCGCCTTAATCAAGAAAAACGCTGGATCTCAACAGATAAAAAACGCATCGGGCGCCCGATGCGTTTTTCTTGTTTCCTTTTCTCAATATCCTTTTAAAGCAATCCCAATTTCACAAGTGCTTTCTCGAGGCCATCCTCTGCGACATCATCCGTTACCATGTCTGCAAACTCCTTCAAAGCTGGATGTGCGTTCCCCATAGCTACTCCAGTCCCAGCAGCTTCAAGCATTTCAACATCATTAAGCCCGTCCCCAAAAGCATAAATATCTTTAATATCAAACCCCAGCCTATTGATCATCTGTTTGATCCCCTCTGCCTTAGATCCACCTTTAGGAAGGATATCCACAGAATAATCGTGCCATCTGATTAATTTAAATTGATCAAACTCATCTCGATAATAATTATCTTCAGGGTCTGCACAGAATAGCAGGCTCTGATAGATCTCTTTATCCAAGTAAAATTGAGGGTCAAATGATGGGTGGTTGAATTTCAAACTGCCCATACTCTCTTCTATCATGGAATGCTTTTCTATATTGGCTTTCATCGTCTCATCTGTTAAAAATACCAAGGGATGATTCCGTTCAGTTGAATGCTGCACCAGCGTCTTTAGATCTTCCGTTTGCAGAGGATTTTTATAAATCACTTCATTTTCGAAGACAACAAATTGTCCATTAAAGCTGACATAAGAATCAATCTCCAGCTCCTCGCGAAGTGATTCGAACATAAAAGGAGCTCTTCCAGTGGCAATTGCCACATAGACCCCATTTTCCTTCAAATGGCGAACTGCTTTCTTTGCTGATGATGGTAAATTTTTATTATGATCAAGCAATGTACCATCTATATCAAAAAACACCATCTTTTTATTCATAGATGCCAATCTCCTTCTCTAAAATCTCAACTCACTTTGAATACCCTATCGATATTAAAGATTATTGTCAAACGGGATGCCTTACGCAATTGCCAGCAATATCCATGAAAGCATTTTTGAAACTTTCATATACTAAATATTAATAAATATATCAGATCGTTTTGAAAGGCACCTTTTCCTTTTGACAAGAATCGATTAAAATAGAAGTAAGGAGTGAGAAATTATGCTAAAAAGACTCCGCAGGAAACTGCTGAAGCAGTGGAAAGATCTACTCAGAAAGAAAACAATAGCTTAAACAGTAAATTGATAGCCTTCCATTGGAGGGCTTATTCTTTATTGTTAGATTTAAAACCCGGACTTAATGGATACAATAAATCTGTAAAAACTGATTCAATCACATCATTTTTGGCTATACAAAAAGAGTGGATTCTACGGAATCAAACGTCCTGATAAATTCTTTATAGGGAAAATACATGAAAAAGTTGTTAACTTTTTATATAATAGAACAAGTTACATTTTTGATTACGGAGTAAGGAGAGAAAAAAATGATTTTTAAAGTGTTTTATCAAGACAACAAAACTGAAGTTCCAGTAAGGGAAAAAACATCTGCTATGTATGTTCAAGCTGATGCAGAACGTGACGTGCGCCTAAAATTAAAGGATCGTTCTATCAACATTGAATTCATCCAAAAAGTAGATGAAGCTCACCACGAGTATGAAAAACAAAATGAAGATTTTAAAGTATTGGAGATATGATTAGTATATGAAATTTGTAAAAAATGACCAAACAGCTGTTTTCGCCCTCGGCGGATTAGGCGAAATCGGAAAAAATACTTATGGCGTACAATTCCAGGATGAAATTATCTTGATCGATGCTGGAATCAAATTCCCGGAAGACGAATTGCTCGGCATTGACTATGTCATTCCTGACTACACTTACCTTGCAAAAAATATCGATAAAATCAAAGGATTGTTTGTCACTCATGGACATGAAGACCATATCGGCGGCATCCCCTACCTTCTCCGGGAAGTAAATATCCCGATTTATGGAGGAAAGCTTGCCCTCGGACTTATCAAGAACAAATTGGAAGAACATGGCCTATTGAGACAGACTCAGCTTCACGAAATCAAAGAGGATGATGTGATTAAATTCAGGAAGACTTCCGTTACTTTCTTCCGAACCACCCACAGTATTCCAGATTCCTATGGAATTGTTGTCAAGACTCCTCCAGGAAACATTGTTCATACGGGTGATTTTAAATTTGACTTCACACCGGTTGGTGAGCCTGCCAACTTAACAAAAATGGCTGAAATCGGAAAAGAAGGCGTTCTCTGCCTATTATCTGACAGCACCAACAGTGAAGTGCCAAACTTTACGATGTCAGAAAGAAGAGTTGGGGAAAGTATACAGGACATTTTCCGAAAAGTTGACGGGCGTGTGATCTTTGCCACTTTCGCCTCCAACATTCATCGTCTGCAGCAAGTTGTAGAAGCTGCTGTATCCCACGGACGCAAGGTTGCAGTATTTGGCCGCAGCATGGAAGCAGCCATCCGTATTGGTCATGAACTTGGCTATATCAACTGCCCTAAGGATACGTTTATCGAAGCGAATCAAATTAACCGCCTTCCTGCCAATAGAGTGACCATCCTCTGTACAGGAAGCCAGGGAGAACCTATGGCTGCGTTGTCCCGCATTGCAAACGGTACGCATAGACAAATTCAAATACAGCCTGGTGATACGGTAGTGTTTTCTTCATCCCCTATCCCTGGGAACACAATCAGCGTAAATAGAACGATCAACATGCTGTTTAAAGCTGGAGCAGAAGTGATTCATGGTTCCTTAAATGATATTCATACTTCTGGACACGGCGGACAGGAAGAGCAGAAACTTATGCTCCGCCTCATGAAGCCTAAGTTCTTCATGCCGATCCACGGTGAATTCAGAATGCAGAAAATGCATGCGAGACATGCTGTAGACTGTGGTGTCGCAGAGGAAAACTGCTTCATCATGGATAACGGTGAAGTCCTTGCATTAAGCGATGACTCCGCAATGGTTGCAGGTAAAATTCCGTCAGGATCTGTTTATATTGATGGAAGCGGCATCGGCGACATCGGGAATATCGTCCTGCGCGACCGCCGAATCCTTTCAGAAGAAGGGCTTGTCATCGTCGTGGTCAGCATCAATATGAATGACTTCAGGATTGCTGCAGGGCCGGATATCATTTCCCGCGGTTTTGTCTATATGAGGGAATCAGGCGATTTAATCAATGAAGCCCAAAAATTGATCAATAACCATTTAAATAAAGTGATGGAACGCAAGACATCCCAGTGGTCAGAAATCAAAAATGAAATCACTGACACACTTGCTCCATTCCTTTATGAAAAAACAAAGCGCCGCCCAATGATCCTTCCGATCATCATGGAAGTGTAATAAATAAGAATGACAAAAGACCGAACCCTTGTGGATTCGGTCTTTTTTATTACTATTAAATTACATAGCTTGCAAGGCGCTTCCGCTTTTCTTTGTCCAGCTCCACCGGCTAGAGGCTGGGAGGTTTCCTTCAGCACACTTACGATAAGTCAACATCGGTTCACTTCGTTCACCGTGTTTCCTTTATCTCGTTGTGCTTCAGTCCAACCTCGGCGCCTCTGGACAGCCGGCTCCGCTTTTCTACTTGTCCAGCTTCAGCGCCTAGCCCCTTGAGTCATAAGCCGCACCTCTACGGAAATCAGGATTTCCTTCGAGTTTCGTCTTATGCTGGTCGGGGCTGACCAAGGCGCTTCCGCTTTTCTATTTGTCCAGCTCCTGCGCCTAGCCCCTCGAGTCATAAGCCGCACCTCTACGGAAATCAGGATTTCCTTCGAGTTTCGTTTTATGCTGGTCGGGGCTGACCAAGGCGCTTCCGCTTTTCTACGACGACATCATTTTCTTTTCGAACTGATTGATATCTGTATCTGCCCCGATGACGATCAGTATGTCGTCTTGATGGATTACTTCATTGGCCTGCGGTGATACAATAATATCATTTTCCCGTTTAATCGCAACGATATTCAAGCCGTATTTCGCACGAACATCTAAATCCACAAGTGACTTGCCAGCGAGCAGCGGATTATTAGCCGCAATCTCAACGATGCTGTGTTCATCGGAAAGCTCCAAATAATCCAATACACTATTAGAAATGATATTATGGGCAATACGCCTTCCCATATCTCTTTCTGGATGAACGACATGATCGGCCCCAATTTTGCGCAGCACTTTTTCATGGTAGTCATTTTGAGCTTTAACCGTGATATTGTTCACTCCGATTTCCTTCAGCATCAATGTTGTCAGGATGCTGGATTGGATATCGTCACCGATTGCAACGATGACATGGTCAAAATTACGGATGCCCAAGCTTTTTAACGTTACTTCTTCAGTCGTATCCGCCACAACTGCATGGGAAGCTATGGAAGCAAACTCATTGACGCGGTCTTCATCTTGATCTATTGCCATGACTTCCATACCCTGCTCAGATAACGCACGGCAGATACTGCCTCCAAAACGTCCTAATCCGATTACAACAAATTCTTTTTTCACAACTACGCCTCCACACTAAGCAGATATTTCCTATACATTGTAGCATAAGGTCTACATTTGGGAAAATTTCTTTATACCCTTTACATAATCTGCATCAAGCAGAAACAGCCTCATCAACAAGAGCAGTGATGGAATCAACAGGAGCGACAAAGCAAACATCAGCCAAAGCTGCTTTTATGCCCTTCCTTTATTTCTTTTAATATATCTGATGATCGGGATGAAAATCAGCGCCAGGATAATAATGTATAAGATATTTCCTATAATAAATATCAACAATGAGGAAATGATGGAGATCAATGAGTTTACACTTGCTACAAATTCTTTTTTTGTTTTTAGCCAAATGCCCGCTTGGTCCTTCTCAATTTCGCCTACTTTAATTTTGTTTTCACGAATGGATACCGTAATCGTCGCTAAACTTGATTGATTTTCTAAATATTTTCTGCGCCCTTCTATACTTTCTATTTCTTCCTGGACTCTTGCAAGGTCATCCGAAATTTTCAGTAGATCCTCCGTTTTTTGAGCATTTTCCATGAAACTCAACAATCTTTTTTCTACTGTCTTTTTAGCCTTCAGCCTTGATTCCAAATCGACATATTCTTCTGTTACATCTTCACCGGCAACATTTCTTTCAAGCACCTTAGCTGAAGCCCCTTCAGAGAATTCAAGAAACTCTTGAAATCTTTCTTGAGGAATCCGAAAGACTACTTCACCTGCTTTATTCTCCTCATCTGTATGATAGGAGTTAGATCTGACAATATATCCCCCCATAGATGAAGCTTTCTTTTCAAGGGATTGGAGCAATTTTTCATAATTGTCCGCTTCGACAGATAGATTAGCTGTATAAATCACTTTTCTATCCCTTACTCCTGTTTTGGGGGTGCCGCTCTCTTCCTTTTTATCCGATGAATCTGCGGTTGAAAATCCTTTTTGTTTACTTTGGTTCATCAATTCCTTTTTTCCCGAATCTGACTTGCTCTCCATTTTGTCATGGCTTCCACTGCAGGCTGTCATACTGAAGACAATAATCATACTGACCAGAAAATATGCGATTTTTTTCATTTAAACCTCCTGTTTTCCTTTAAACATATGACGAACGTTAAAGTAATCAGGTTACCAAGAACAAAAAAATTCCCCTGTAAGAAGTACGGGGGAATCTCTTAAGCAATACTGATTTATATCGCTTCAAGCATATTAAATTGTGCTTTGACCAGGTGATAATATTCACCCTTTAAATTCATCAGCTGATCATGGCTGCCTTCTTCTATAATATTTCCGTGGTCAAGGACAAATATTTTATCAGCTTCCCTGATTGTGGAAAGGCGATGGGCAATAATGATTGCCGTCCTATCCTTGAGCAGGATTTTCAGCGCCTTCTGAATCTGCACTTCCGTTTCAGTATCAATGCTTGCTGTCGCCTCATCAAGAATGATGATGCTTGGATCTGCTAATAAAGCTCTCGCAAATGAAAGCAGCTGTCTTTCTCCAACGGATAGTATATTTCCTCGTTCCTCTACTTCAGTATCATATCCTTTTGGTAGATTTTGAATGAATTGATGCGCACCGATTGCTTCTGCAGCCCTCTGGACTTCTTCATCTGAAGCATCCGGTCTTCCGAATTTGATATTTTCTTTGATCGTACCGGAGAAAATAAAGGTATCCTGCAAGACAACGCTGATTTTTTCCCTCACGCTTCTTAAGGAGACATCCCTTAAATCATGTCCATCAATCTTCACACTTCCTGAAGTGGGGTCATAGAACCGACTGATCAAATTGGCGATAGTCGTTTTCCCTGATCCTGTATGGCCAACCAGAGCAACTGTCTCCCCTGCCTTCATCTCAAGGTTGATCCCTTTTAGCGCTTTTCGTTTATCATCATATGAAAATTCCACATTTTCGAATTCAATGCGCCCTTTCATTTCATGAATTTCCACTGCTGATTTTTTCTCAGACACGATTGGCTTTTCATCGAGAAACTCAAATATCCTTTCTGAAGAAGCCATACCCATCAATAATTGGTTGTACACCTGGCCGAGCCTTGAAATCGGCTCCCAGAACATGCCTAGGTAAAAAGCGAATGAGACAAATTCACCTAATGTCAGCGAATTGGAATCCGTTTGAATCAAATGGGCTCCGAACCATATCAGCACCGCTGTCCCAACAGCATTCGTCAGTTCCACCAATGGACGGAACATGGCATTCTTTTGTGTAGCGTTCTTCCAGGCAAGATAGCTTTCTTGATTAATACCATTAAAAAACATTCTATTTCCATTTTCCTGTGTAAAAGACTGTGTAATTCTGATGCCTTGGATGCTTTCATTTAAATGGGAGTTGATTTTCGATTGCTTCAGCCTGACATTCTGCCATGAGCGTCTAATATTTTTTCTCAGGCTGGTGGAAATGAAAAACATGATTGGCAGGATGACCATTACAGCTAATGTCAACTGCGGCGACAATGTGAAGAGGATGACAATGATGCCCGCCAATAACAGCATATCCATTAAAAGATTGATTACCCCATTCGTGAAAAGTTCCTGCAATGAGTTGATATCATTCATGATTCTCACCAGTATTGACCCCGCTGACCGCTGATCAAAGAATCGGTGAGACAAATGCTGTACATGCGTAAACAAATGCTTCCTTAAGTCATAGATGACACTCTGTCCCAGAATATTCATCCATTTAATCCTGAAATAGTTCGCGATATAGGACAAGATATACAGGCCTGCAATAATTGAAACAAGAATTCCTAAAAGTTTGCTGTCTTTATTCGTGATTGCCTTATCCAATACATAAACACCTATGATGGTAGGAATCATCAATCTGACGGCCGTAGAAATTAATACAGCGATGATTGAAGATGGCAGCAGGTTCTTGGAATATGGCTTTAAATAAGCCAGCAGCCTCAACATTTGAGCCCAGTTGAAGGGCTTTTCGATGATTTGATCCGTCGAATAATGGAATCGTTTCAACACATTTTGATTCGCTTCTGAATTTTTTAGTTCCTTCACTTTCTTCACCTCACCCTATTTGAGACTGCATGATATAGTTTCGATCTTTAAATTGAATGTCATAGATTCTCTGGTACGGTCCTCCGTTGCTTAAAAGGAAATCATGCTTGCCTCTTTCAACGATTTTTCCATTTTCAAGAACCAATATTTCATCTGCATGCTTCAATGAAGAGATGCGATGAGCAATGATAAAAGTTGTACGGCCTTTCATTACTTCTTTAAATGCTTTTTGAATCTTGAACTCGGTTTCCATGTCAACAGCACTGGTGGCATCATCCAATATTAGAATGCCCGGGTCGATGCAGATGGCACGAGCGATGGCAATCCTTTGCTTTTGACCGCCGGATAATCCCAAACCTCTTTCGCCAAGCATTGTGTCATAACCGTCAGGAAGCTCCATGATAAATTCATGAGCCTGGGCTCTCTTCGCTGCTTCAATGATTTCTTCCATTGTCGCTTCGGGCCGTCCGTATGAAATATTCGCCTTGATGGTTGAGGAAAAAAGGAACGACTCCTGCAGGACAAATCCAATATTTCTCCTTAGCGTATTCAGGCTATACTCATTTACCGGCACATGATCAACCAGAATCTCTCCATTGGTCGGCTCATAGAACCTTGTTATCAGCTGTGTAATGCTTGTTTTTCCTGAACCAGTAGCACCAATCAATCCTATGATTTTCCCGGGCTCAGCTTTAAATGTAATAGAGGACAATGCCTCCTGATCATCTTCTGTATAATTCAGATCTACATTTTTAAATTCTACATATCCTTCAATCCGATCTTTTTCTATTGCCCCATCCACGTCTTTGATCAATTCATCGGCTTCTAATATTTCTAAAAGACGCTCCCCGGAAGCTTTGGATTGGGAAAACATATTGATTACGAACCCAAGGTTCATGATCGGAAAGATGATGTATCCTACTAAACTATAAAAAGCTACAAGTTCTCCCGGCATCAAATCGCCATTGATGACCAAGTACCCGCCATATCCAAGCATCCCGATTACACATATATTCCCTAAGAACTCCATAAGCGGAAAATACTTTGCCCATATAATAGAAGTAAAGATGTATTTATCCTTATAATCATTATTTGAATGATTGAACTTTCCTATCTGGAATTCTTCCCTCGAAAGAGACTTGACTGTATTGATTCCACTGATATTTTCCTGGACATTCGTATTAAGTTTTCCAAATGACTGTCTGATGCTCCTAAAAGCCGGATGGACAGCTTTATCAAACTTGTATACCGCAATGGCCAAAAACGGCAAGGAAATGATTGTGACGAATGTCAGAGAGACGGAATAGTAAAACATGACGCTTAAGCTGATTCCGATTAATAGAACAAATCGAAGGAGTTCCGACATCCCAAAGGATAAAAAGAAGCGGAATCCTTCTACATCAGCGGTAAGCCTGGACATCAGATCACCGGTCTTTGCATTGTCGTAATATTTGAATGGCAGATACTGCAGCTTTTTATATAACTCATTTCGCAAATGATAGACGGAGGTTATCCCGAACAAATCACCTGTATATTGGTTGATAAAAGTAGCAGCACCTTTGATGATCATTACCCCAATGAAGCCGAGTGCCAGATAAGGGATCAACTGATAATTTCCTTTTAGAATGACATCATCAATCGTCACTTGCAGTATCATCGGATAGACAATCGTAATCCCTGTTACAAGCAGCAGGAATATCATCGATGTAATAAAATACTTCTTATGCGGCCAATAAAAGCCTTTTAATTTCTTAAATGTTTCCATTCTTTAAAACTCCCCCCTCTGTTGAAAACCAATGAACGTAATTACTAATATAACGAGAATCGAAATAAATTTCCAGTTATTTCTGTTAAATATTTTAAAAAATAATTCAAATCCCCCTATTCTGAAAATACTGTTCAAATGAAATAAAAAAGGCTGCCTATTATGCCGGGCAGCCTTGCAAATTCCTGATTATTCAGCTTTGTCCAACTCATCCAAAACACGATTCACACGTTTTTCCAGCATTTTCATACCGCTTCCGCCAGCTTGGAAATGACGAAGATTTCCATCTTTATCAAATACGTAATAAGCTGGGACATATTGATTTTCAAATGCCTCTGTCAGCTTATGCTCACTGTCCACAAAAATTGGCTGGGTGATGCCATGCTCACTCGCAACCTTTTTAATTTCATCGATGTTTAAATCATCCTCTGAACGAGGCATATGGACCGCTACAACGTTTAATTTTTCTTTATAGTCATCACGGAATTGATTCACTTGTGGCATCGCTTCTTTACAAAGATGGCAGCTGATGGACCAAAAATGAATCAATGTAGGCTTTTCGCCAACTAAGTCAGCTTTTGTCACTTCGCCGTTCAGCCATTCTGTTGCACCGTTTAATTCAGGCATTTGTTCTCTGAGCTTCATTATCGTTCCTCCTTATTTCAAAAGAGGCCTAACTACCAGTTAGGCCTCCAGCATTCAATATTGTATCTTGCTTAGTTATCCGATTAATTATGCGTTTAAAGTTTTTTGGCCTGGCTTCCAGTTAGCTGGGCAAAGTCCGCCAGTTTGAAGTGCTTGAAGTACACGAAGAGTTTCATCAACGTCGCGCCCGATGTTATTGTGGTTTACCACTTGATACATCATTTCGCCTTCAGGGCTGATGATGAATAGTCCGCGAAGAGCTACCCCTTCTTCCTCGATAAGTACACCGTACTCACGGGAAATTTCATGATTAGTGTCAGCAGCTAATGGATAGTTTAGATCTCCAAGGCCGTTGTCTTTACGGTCTGTTTTGATCCATGCCAAGTGAGTGTGGATTGTATCTGTAGATACACCGATTACTTCTGCATCAAGATCTTCGAACTCGTCATAGCGGTCAGACAATGCAGTGATTTCAGTTGGACATACAAATGTAAAGTCCATTGGATAGAAGAATAGAACTGTCCATTTGTCGTTTTTCATATTTTCTTCCAAGCTTACTTTACCAAATTCTTTGTTTGCCAATACAGCATCCATTTCAAAGCGTGGTGCTTGTTTACCTACCATGCGTTCAGCCATTAGAAAATCCCTCCAAAAGTTATATTATTGAGAAAATCAACTTCGCATTCTCAATTAATTCCAAATCAACATTTAAAATTATAGTACAGGCCGTGTCCCGAGTCAACATCTCATTATAATTAATTTAATTAAAAAATAATTATTCTTTATCTTGAAACAGTGCCACTGTAATGGTTTTCCCAAAACAGGTTCATGCTAAACGGGCTTCATAAAAAATGACGGGATCCTGTTTGGGCCATTTGAACTTTAATTAAAATTAGTTTATCATTTCTCATTTAGGGAATAAACTAAAATGCTTCCTCATCTTTATAGGAGCAGCTTACATTTACTCCTTAAAGTCTCTAGAAAGGATGATCATATTGGAACTTCTCTTCTCTTTCAATCAACTAGGAGAAAAAATCACCCATTATAATTGGGCTGCTTTATTTGTAAAGCTCGGCATCATCTTTGTGAAACTGATTGCGATCTACATTGTTTATTTAATTGTGAAGGCATTTGGAAACAAAGTGATCACAACTGGCTTCACTCAGTATAAAAACCGCAACAACGTTTCTGAGTCAAGGGCACATACACTGGAAAGCTTGACAAAAAATATTTTTTCCTACATATTGATTTTCGTTTTTTTCGTCACGGTACTTCAAGTCTTCAACATCCAGGTCACCGCTATATTAGCCGGTGCGGGGATTGTCGGCCTGGCTATCGGCTTTGGAGCACAGGGCCTTGTCAGCGACTTTGTAACAGGCTTTTTCATCCTTCTTGAAAGGCAGGTTGAAGTCGGGGATTATGTGACTACAGGAAGCTTTTCGGGGATTGTCGAAAATGTGGGGATCCGAACCACTCACATCCGTGGGTTTGATGGAACCCTCCACTTTGTACCGAATCGTGAAATTACAAGTCTGAGCAATCACAGCAGAGGGAACATGCGGGCTCTCGTCGATATCGGGATTTCCTATGAAGATGATATTGATAAAGCGATTACGGTGCTCCAGGAGCTTTGCGATAATATCGCAGCTGAAGATCCTAATATCGTGGATGGACCGAATGTACTTGGTGTACAGAGTCTGGGTTCTTCAGATGTAGTGCTTAGAATAATTGCCAAGACAGCAAATGGCGAACAATGGGGTGTTGAACGCAAGCTTAGAAAAGCAATTAAAGAATCCCTTGATGCAAATGGAATCGATATCCCATATCCTCATCAAGTAAACGTTGAAAAAAATAATAAAAGCCAATAATAAAAAGCTGCCGGTTGTATTTCCGGCAGCTTTCTCATTTTATCATTCAAGGTGCTCGATGTATCCCGTGACAACATCGATGGCAACAGGAATGACTGATTCATCAGGAGTAAGTTTTGCATGATGCAAACCGTAGTCAGAACCTGCACCAAGCCAGAACATAAAGCCCGGGATTTCTTTTAACATATAGCCGAAGTCTTCTCCTGTCATCGCTTCTTTGCATTCAAACAGGTTGACATCCTGTCTTCCTTTGAGGAATGCCGTGAAATCAGCTGTTATTTCCTCATGGTTATATACTTGATGATACATGCTTCCATAATCGATGGACGCATGACATTCAAATCCTGCTTCAATCCCCTTCACCAGGGCTTCAATCCGCTGTTTCACAGAAGCCATCGACTCTTCAGAAAATGTTCTGATCGTCCCTTCAAGCCTAGCTTGTTCTGCAATGATATTTTGAACAGTGCCTCCTGTAATCTTCCCTACCGTTACTACAGCGCTATCCAAAGGGTTTACGTTGCGTGAGACTATGGTTTGAAGCTGAGTGACCAGGTGGGAAGCGGCAACAACCATATCCTTCGTTTGATGCGGATATGCAGCGTGTCCGCCTTTCCCTATTAAATCAATGAATAATTCCGATGTATTGGCAAAAAGGAGGCCTTCTTTGACCGCTATAGTCCCCGGTGGATATTCAGGGGCAATATGAAGGGCAAAAATCATATCCGGCTTCCATTCCTGCATTTCAGGACTTTGAATCATTGGAAGTGCTCCCCCCGGCCCTTCTTCGGCGGGCTGGAAAATAAAAAGGAGGTCATCATTGATGGGATTTCTCACAAAATGGCTCAAGACGCCTAGTGCAATGCTCATATGAAAATCATGCCCGCATGCATGCATTTTCCCTTGATGTTCAGATGAAAATGGCAGTCCTGTCTTTTCCTCAATTGGAAGTCCATCTATATCCGTACGGTATCCAATCACTTTGCCCGGGTTCTTCCCATGTATCTTGACAAAGAAGCCGGTCTTCCATTTTTTTATTTCTATTCTTTCATTAGGAAGAGACTCCAGATAATCAAGTAAATATGCTTGCGTCTTGAACTCTTGATAGCCAAGCTCAGGAATACGGTGTAAATCTCTTCGAACAGCAATAAAAGGATTGAGTGTCATTATTATTTTCTCCTATAAAGAAAGGACAGATCCACTTTATGGACCTGACCTTCTTTTTTTATAATTGGCGAAGTTCTTGTTTGATTTCGGTTTTTGATTTTGTTTTATCATCGATTTTCTTGATGACTCTTGCAGGTGTACCAGCTACAACAGTATATGGAGGGACATCGTCCACAACAACTGCTCCTGCTGCAACCACCGATCCTTTTCCTACAGTAACACCTTCTAATACAACTGCATTGGCTCCTACTACTACGTCATCTTCAATGATAACGGGTTTGGCAGAAGGCGGCTCAATGACACCTGCAAGGACTGCACCGGCACCAATATGGCAGTTCTTCCCGACTGTTGCACGTCCACCAAGGACAACGTTCATATCGATCATTGTGCCTTCACCGACAACTGAACCGATATTGATGACAGATCCCATCATGATTACAGCATTATCACCGATTTCCACTTGATCGCGGATAATAGCACCAGGCTCAATGCGGGCCTTGATATTTTTCAAATCAAGCATTGGGATGGCAGAGTTTCTGCGATCGTTTTCAATGACATAGTCTTCGATTTTCTCTTTATTGGCAGAAAGTGCCTCTGAGATCTCAGCCCACTCCCCGAACACCACACCTGATTGTCCTGTTATGAATGTCTGTGAATTCTTTCCGAAGTCCAGCCCTTCCAGGTTCCCTTTCACATACACCTTTACCGGTGTGGATTTTTTACTATTCTGTATAAAAGAAATAATCTCATTTGCATCCATCATTTTCATAAAAACTGTATTCCTCCTTGTTTGCTGTACTTTCTGAACATACTTTATCAAACAACTCCATTTTACACAAGAATTAAAAGGCGGTTGGATTTGATTGTAAATATTCTTGAATAACTTCAGTGAATGCCTGCACCTGTTTCAGCTGAAACGCCGATTCATAGCCCAGCAGCCACGTATCCCTTTTCAGCGCAGAATCATGGTCATCCATTAATGGAACCTTATAAATATCTGTATCCTCATCATTCAAGGTGATAGCCGGCAAAATCGCATATCCGATCCCGTTGATGGTCATTTGTTTACACGTTTCAATCTGGTCAACCACTATTGTCCTTTTTGGGGTCGTTTGAAAATGGCGATGCCACCAATCCTGAATTTCCTGATAATAGTTGGAATCGCTTTTAAATTGGATGAACGGACGGTCTGTTTTAAGGACATCTTCAATATCCCTGATTTCCCTATCAACCAAGTATAAACTGTCTTTAAACAAGTGAAGCTTAGGCCCTTTCCAATCAGGCGTTCCCCTTATGATACCGATATGGACCTCATCATCATACAATGCTTTGATGATTTCGCTGCTCCACCCGGTAATGAGTGAAATTTTTGCATGGGGATATTTCTCAACGAAACGTTTCAATACTTTTGGAAGCCAATTCTGACCCACGATAGAGGCACAGGCAATTTTTAATGTACCATGCACATGGGTTTCAAGCGACTGCATTTCTTCCTTTACTTGTTCTTCCTTTTCGATGACTTCCTGGGCAAACTTAACAACGAGCTCCCCTGAAGGTGTCAATGATAAACCTTTTTGCGACCGGATGAAGATCTTTGTTCCCCAATCTTTCTCAATGTTTTGCAGACGCTGCGATAACGCCGGTTGTGAAACGAACAGCCTTTCAGCAGCTTTCCTCATATTCATTTCCTGTGCCAGGACAGTCAACAGCTGATATTCAGAAAATGTCATGCCGCACCTCATTCAATAAGTTTTGCTTATATTATATATCCATTTTATTGTGATTTCATTTATAACCTATAAAAAGAATGCCTCAATGGGCATTCTTAATTCGCTTCTCTCCTGCGGTCCTTAGGCAGGAAGAGTATAAATATTAAACTGAGGACGGCAAATATCAGCACAGCCCAATACACAATATGAAGGGCATGCGTCAAGCTGTTTTGCAGCAGCTCCTTTACCCCGGTGCCAAGTTTGCTTCTTTCAGATGCATTCAACAGCTGATTGGTAGAATCAACATTCAGCTGATCTGTCTTATCTGAATTGTGCGCTGTCAGATAATCAAGGATATTCTTATTTAAAATTCCTCCCAGTAGCGCAGCACCGACCGTATTTCCCAAGTTTCGCATGAACATATTGGATGCCGTCGCAATTCCTCTCTTCTCCCAGGATACCGTGCTTTGTATGGAAACAATGAACGCTGTGGATGTCAGCCCCATGCCGATTCCGACGAAGAATGAGCCGAAAGCAGCCCATATCGGACCAGCAGCAGGTGTCATAAGAACAAACAATACACCACCGACAATCAATGACACTCCCCCAATCAAGGAAGTTGCCCTGTACCCGATTTTAATCAGCAGCCTTCCTGAAATAGTGGAGGCGATAGGCCAGCCGATGGACATCGCAGTCAAGGTGAAGCCTGCCACTGTCGCTGATTTTTCCATGACCCCCTGGACAAAGGCAGGCAAGAAGCTGGATAGCCCGATAAGCATGACTCCGGTTGTCAATGAAACGATATTGGCAATCAAAATGGACCGATTTTTCCAAATATCAAATGGCATGACAGGATTTACAGCCCTCAGTTCCTGCCATATGAAGGCAAGAAGTGCAACTACTGCGAGAGTCGACAAGGCAATGACTTTACCTGAAGCCCATGGCCAATGGACGCCTCCCTCAACGAGAATAATCATTAAAGAAGACAGAAGAAGTGTAAGCATGCCTGCCCCTCCATAATCAATCGAAGGTTTCTTAGATGAGATATTTTCCTTTAGGAAAAACGCCAAACCGATAATCGATAAAATCCCTAAAGGTACGTTGATCCAAAAAACATATCTCCAATCGACATATTGAACTAAAAACCCGCCGATTGCAGGGCCCATAATGGCAGAAATCCCCCACACACTGGATAAATACCCTTGGATTTTAGCCCTTTCCTCCGGCGAATAAATATCACCTACGATCGTCGTCGCAATCGGCATGACAGCCCCCGCTCCAAGTCCCTGGATCAGACGGAAAACTATGAGCATTTTCATATCAGGAGAAAATCCGCATAATACCGAACCAATCAGAAAAAGTATGATGCCAAAAGTAATGACAGGCTTCCTTCCGAAAATATCGGATAATTTCCCGTAGATTAAAACCGAGATGGAATTCATCAATAAATACGCAGAAAACACCCAGCTATATAGCGAGAAACCGCCAAGGTCACTGACGATTGCCGGCATTGCGGTAGAGACGATCGTGGCTTCGATTGCCCCCATAAACATCGCAAGCATGACAGATGCCAACACAAGCGGTCTCTTTGTCTTCCGCTTAGCATCCCTATTTTTTTTATATGTTGCAGCTTCCATTTTCCAAATCCCCTACCATTCACCATTAAAATGCCAGGCATCCGGTTTTCACGCCGACTGCCTGGCTCAAATTATCATCTTATAAGTGATTCAGACGATTGACATATCCCCTTAGCTGTTTCAGCATGGTCCTTCGAGTAAAGATACCTTCAAAGACTCCATCTTCGTCCTCAACGCAAAGAAAGTTATTATCAACCAGCAGATCCATAGCTTTCTTGAAGTTTTCACCTAATCGGATACGTGGAAAATCAGACATCATCACTTCTTCGACCCTTTTATTTTCCAGTTTTTCATATTCGATTTTTTCGAGTCCTAAAATTGATTCTGTAATTAAAGCAGAATTTAGCAGTCCGTGCAATTTATATTGTGGATCGAGAACAGGTACTGCAGAATATCCACTTTTCGTCAAAAGCAATAATGCGTGTTCAAGATTATTCCCCATCTGAACATGAGCAACTTTCTCAGACGGGATAATATGTTCGTCAATTTTTGTTTCTAAAAACTCTTTGCTTTGAACTGAAATCATATTAACTCCCTCGTTTTGAATAGACATAGATTCACCATCATTGTAGCACAAATAAATATCCAATGCTTTACACGCATCCCCGCTTCACTGAACATAGGAATACAAAGGATTGATGGCAATTACTTTCATTCCCTCTTTTACACATTCAAAACCCTTTTGAAGGAATGCAGGAATTCCACAGAACAAAAAAGACCCCGGAGCGGGATCTTATTTGGATGGATCTCTTTCTTCCTGCAATAAATCAAAGATTTCAATTGCAGCGATATCCATGTCATCAAACTGATATTTATTAGCTTTAGAATCTTTATCGTAAACTTCGAGTTCAAAAGCACCTGTAGAAGGAAAATATTTCACTTGGCAAAGTGTCTTTCCGTTCATTTCAAAAAGTCTTTGCTGTACTTCACCATTTTCGTTTGTTTCCTGCATCGTTTTTAGTCGTTGAATGATTCCTAGTAATTGAGACATATTAAATCCCCTTTCCATCTTCTCTATAATGTATGATTTACGGAAACGCCCATTCTATCCGTCAACATTATAAGCTATTTCTGATTAAAATGGGCATATCAGAAATAGAATTTATTTTCTTCATTTCATTTTCAAAAAACAAAACTCATTTAAAAACTTTATCACACTTTGAAAAGAAAATCACTTAGAAAGAATTTACTAAATACTCACTTTGACAGATTTCTAAAAATAAGCGACACTATGAAAAGCGTTCTATGAATTTTTTAAAGAAAGAGGAAATTGAATTGAAACAAGTCATTGTCTATTCACAGCCGGAATGCCCTCCTTGTGAGATCGTGAAATTATTCCTCAAGGAACATTCCATCCCTTTTGAAGATAAGAACATAAAAAAAGATCCCAAGGCGAAAAAAGAATTGATCAATAAATACAAAGCATTTTCCACACCGGTCACTGTAATCGATGGAGAAGCAGTATTAGGATTCGATCTCGAGAAAATCTCTTCTCTTCTAGACATTAAATAAGGACCCATTAAATAATCCGGGTCCTTATTTCTGCGTATTAACCGAACAAATAAAATGCTTCCTTAAATGGATAGAAGGAAAATGAGGTTAAAAAATGTCCCATGAGAAGATTGGCAATCGGCCCGTCCTTCTTGGCCGTTTCCTTTTTAACTGCAATATCTTCTGGAGTGCCCATCCCGATATCATCGATTTTCCAGCCATCATCTGTTTGAATCCATCTAACCCATTGGTATCCATCTTCAAAAGATACCGGACCCTCTCCATCATCCACGAACTTTTCCATTACATAAATAGTACCCTGTGTGCTCTTGACTGCTTTCGTTTTCCCATCCTCATAAGAGAAAAACGGGATAAAATATTGAGCAAAGTCAGAGCCGAATGTCTGAAATCCATTATCGGTTTGAACGATATTTTCATTTATGAATTTGTCCATGAACCCATTAGTGAAATATGGCGCCAATACTTGCTTTACTGCATCCATAGACCGTTCTTTTTCGCTTAATGAAACTTGGGCATGAAATGCATCCTTTGTTTCTGAAATCATATCCATTCCAGTTTCAGATGCTTCCACAGGAACAGACACCGCTAATGCGATAAAAAGGAACGCCGCCGATAATAAAGCTCCCCTGCCGACCAATTTTAGAATCATGCTGTCCATCTCCTTTCGATCTCCCTATTGTCTGTCCTCATTGTAGCAAGTGAAAAGTGTCGATATACTGTCAATCGTTCGTAAAATTCCAACAATAATCTTTATATTATGACTTTACCCACCGAAACTTGCGGCATTCTGGTAAAAAAGACCTAAAAAAATAACCTCCGAATGAGGTTATTTTTTTGCATATAAGAGGAAGCTTATTATCAATACCTATGCTGAAAAGCTTCATATGCGACATATAGCAAAGCCAGACCAAGTACGATGATGTAGGTCAGGAAGATGGGGTTCCGTATGTAGGAATGTTCCTTGACAGCCCCGGATATTTTTGAATCCATTTCACCTTCCACTGCTTTTTGGCCTTTGGCAATAAATAAAGTGTAGATTAGGGCAAATGCCAAAATAGCCACGCAAACGATGGAAAGGATGATCATGTATATACTCATGAAAGCTCCATCCCTTCAGGAATTTTATTCTTACCATTCCCAAAAGGGAGATCTCATATTCAACGCTATCTCAGCAGACCTTCCTGTTCGTACAAGAACTCATATGATAAATCAATAAATAAAAACTGGCCGTTTTTTAATGGATATGAAAATGTCCGGATATTCTGCCCAGTCTCTAAATCACTATATAAATCAGAGAGCAGGCCTTTTTGATCACGATTCATTTTCACAATATTTTCAAGGAAATAGGGACGCCAGCTCCAGTTTTTCCCTTTATATTCAGCTTGAATAATCCAGTTCTTATCCTTCTTAAAATAGTTGGATGACTGCTGTATTCCATTTTCGTCGCAAATATAAAGCCTGAAGCTCATGTCTTCTAATTCTTCCGCAATCGATTTTAATGATTGATCCGGTTCGCTGCCTTTTTTGCTGCCCAGAAAAAACTGTTGAAGCTTTTCTTGCAGTCTGTCCGCAAGCCTGAAGACCATGGCTAATTTATTCTTCTCGTGTGCGATATATTTTTCAAATTTGGACTGCAGCTCTTTTTTGCAAACATGTTCTTCCGTAAAGTCACCGTTAGGCTTGTGAAGGAAAAATCCCTGATAATACCTTCCTCCATTAAGCCAGGCAAATTGCAGCTGAAAATCCATTTCTATACTTGTGAATAATAGGGATGCCCCAACTTTTCTTGCAAGAAGGGATATTGAGAAGAGAATATCTTTTAATGTCGTATTTCCAATATCTGACCTTAGCGCTTTTAGATCCACCTTTAAAATATCAGGAGACAATTGGCTGATCCGGTCAAGCTGTCCATTTTCTTCTCCCATTTTATCTAAAGCAATCTTGATTCCCATTGTCTTTAAGTATCTTAAAAAATGGTTCAAATCGGTTATATCACCGTCGTAGTCCCCTTCGGAAATTTCAAGGACGATTCGATTTAAAGACAATCCCCGCTCTTCAAATTCCTGGAGGATTGAAAGAAGCTGCTCACCATTATCAGCCATTAAGAGATCCAGTTCCCGATTGATGAATAAAAGAGTTTCTTCCCCGCTTATCAAGGCCTTCTCTAATGCTTTAGTTAAAACAAGATTATCGATTTCAACCCTAAATTCCTCAGGGATATGCACATCCTGAAAAAAAGGGCCCAAGCTCTCATATTCTTCACCTGTTTGAAACCTGCCAAGGATTTCGTATCCGATGACCCTATGCTCATCTGCACTGAAAATCGCCTGAAAGAAAGGTACAACCCTTTCACTTTTTGTTAGTATCTCTAGTGGATCCATAATCAGACCTCCGGTTCCATGCAATATCATTCCTATATTATATAACATTTCACCGTAGCAGGTCTCTCTCCAAATTCAATCAGAACGGAAAAGGATTAAGCCATTGGCCTCCGTCCATTGTTATGCATTCTCCATTAATATAGCCTGCTTTATCGGAGAATAGGAAATAAGCTAATTCGGCAATTTCCTCCGGTGTGCCAAGGCGATGAAGCGGAACACTGTTCAAGGTTCTTTTAGCAGCTTCTTCTGATTCCCACAGCTTTTCTGCACCGCCAGTTCTTTCAATTGGGCCTGGAGCAATCGCGTTAGTGCGGATTCCATATTTGTGGCCCCATTCTACCGCCAACGTCCTTGTCATGGAGAGCACCCCTGCCTTTGCAGCTGCTGAATGTATGACCCCGGCTCCAGCATTCCATGCATAAGTAGCAACCATATTTATGATGCTTCCTTTGATTCCCTTCTCGATCCAGTATTCACCGACAAGCCGTGAACAATAAAATGTTCCATTCAATACGATATCAATAACAGACTTCCATCCATTTACCGATAGCTTTTCAGCAGGGCAAATAAAATTTCCAGCCGCATTATTAATTAAGTAATCAATGGTTCCAAACGCCTTCACGGTTTCATTGATCATATTTTCAACATGTGCAGGCTCCCTGACATCCATTTGGACAATCAGTACATTCTCGCCTGATGGAGATATTTCACTTTTTGCCGCTTCCAGCTTTTCTAAATTTCTGCCTGTTATAACAACCTTTGCGCCGCCTTCCACAAATCTTTTAGCCATGTATTTTCCCATACCGCTTGAACCGCCAGTTACAATTACAACTTTATTCTCCACTTTATATCCCCCTTTAAAAATCTTTTGAATGAATACTCATTCATTATACCAATCCTTTATCTCATTTCGCAATATTCCCACTATTTATATGTCACTCAAAAAAGACCAAAAAAAAGACAGCGGAACTGTCCCTATCTCATTCACTCTTATTTATTAGAGCATTATTTAATTTGGCAAGAGCCCTTACAATTGATTTTTTTCGGCTGTATCCCTTTATATTGATTGTTACCTCATTGAATTCGACAATAACCTGACCCCATGCCCCTGGAGATTTAAACCCATAGATATATAATTTTATCAAACCTTCTTCTATGGGAAGAAACATCATTTCGATTTTTTCATTTTTCTTCATCGGCTACCTCCCCTTTCTACAGAGAACACATCTTCCGACTTCACTACTTTAATGGACAATGCATAAATTGTCAAAATCGATGACTCAGGAAAAAATAAAGAGGAAGCCTGCAAAAATCCATATTTAAAACATATGAACTGCAGGCTATGCCTATTCCCAAACGCTACATATTTGCAACAAGCAAATTCGTTTCAATTTCATTCGGACTTACAGGTTTGCTGAAATAGAAGCCCTGTGCCTTTTGGCATTTGGCATCCAGCAAAAACTCCACCTGCCCAAAATCTTCTACCCCTTCAGCAATCACTTCGAGTCCAAGGCTATGGGCTAAATGAATAATTGTTTTTGTAATAGCTGCATCTTTGCTGTTCATTTTGATTTCCTTTACAAAAGACTGATCAATTTTCAATATATCGAGCGGAAACCTCTTAAGATAATTCAACGAAGAATAGCCTGTGCCAAAATCATCGACAGAAATGACCACTCCGATTTCCTTTAATCGATTAAGCATCATCAGAGTCATCCGGGTATCCTGCATGGCGCCCTCTGTTATTTCGATTTCCAGAACATTTGGCGGTAAATCATACTTTATTAAGGCATTTTTGATGAATTCCGGCAGTTTGTGCTGCAAAAACTGCTTCGGTGAGATATTGATAGCTATCCTGATATTCTGGTGGCCTTTTTCCCTCCAGGAGGCAATTTGTTTGCATACATTTTCAATGACCCACTCCCCAATCGGGATAATCAACCCCGTATCTTCTGCTAAGGGAATGAACTGTAATGGAGTCACAAAGCCAAAGACTGGGTTCTGCCATCTTAAGAGAGCCTCAAAACTATCCATCTTTCCCGTTGCCAAATTCACTTGGGGCTGATAGTAAATGATCAGTTCATTTTTTTCAATTGCCCTTCTCAGATGGGACTCCATTAAAATGTAATTCGGAAATGCTACATTCATATCAGCATTATAAAAACGATAATGTGCTTTCCCTTTTTGTTTGACTTGAAAAAGAGCACTGTCGGCACTTTTAATCAGCGACTCCGTATCTTTTCCGTCACTCGGATACATACTGATTCCAATTGAAGGAGTGATAAAATATTCTTCCTCCATTAAGTAAACAGGTTCACTGAATACCGCCAATATTTTCTGGGCCGCTTTCTCTGCACAGCTTCTATCTGCATGGAGCAGGACTATGACAAACTCATCCCCTCCAAGACGGTAGATCCTATATTTCATCAATGAAAGATTCATCAGTCTATCCGCTATTCTCTTCAAGATTTCATCACCGGTCTTGTGACCCAATGTATCATTGAAGTATTTGAATCTATCCAAATCAATATAAAGCAAGGCCATTTCCACCCCTTCTGCTTGAGCATGCGGAATTTCTTCCTGTAAATGCTCCAAAAGGGCGCGCCTGTTCCAAAGACTTGTTAATTGATCATGAAAGGCCATATACTTAATAGTTTCCGTATTACGGGAATGTTCCGTCATATCTCTTATAATCAAATAGATCCCAATAATTGAATCATTGACTACAATCGGAATGGACTTCAACTGTACGAGCAATTCATTTCCTTTTTTGTGGATGAGGCTGCAAATGCTCATTTCTTTCGCATTTCCCGTAAGGGCTTCTTTTAGCATGTGGGAAATAGAAGCAAGTTCTTCATCCGGCACCAAGTTGAAGATTGACCGCTGAACAAGTTCTTTTTCACAATATCCCAGCAGCGATTTACTCGCAGAATTGGCATGAAGGATCTTTCCTTTATCATCCAGTGATAGTATCGCATCCAGATTATGATCTATTATAGACCGATACCTCTGTTCACTTTCCAAAAGAATATTTTTTTCATCAATAGTCGTTGTCATATCCCTTGATATTGCTACGACAAATTCAACTTCACCGGTCTCTTCATTATGTATAGGTGTCAATATCGACTGATTGACAATGGATTTCCCATTTGGCAGTTCAATTCTGTCGTAATAGGAAGTTCCCTTTGAGTTCTTTAGAATCTTCTTGTATTTACTCTGAAGATTGATGGAGGCTTCGTGATCGCCAATGACTTCATCCATGTAGCTGCCAATGCTTTCAGAAGTTAATCCTGCCAGCTTCAAGCCTATTTCATTGACGAATAAATACTTGAATCTTACGCATTCTCCTTGCTCCACTTTCATAATGAATACAGCATCATTAATATGGTGGAGAATGACCTCATAGAGAATCTCTTTTAATTTATCTTTGTTTTCATTTAGTAGTCCATTATTGAGAATCTTTTCAAGCTGCTCCATCATACCATCCTTTTATGTTCACATACATCTGAATTATTGATTCAATCATATAACCATCTCGTTCTCAAATTGTAATCTATAATCAGAATTTCAGCTAAATAGGTTTAATACTATTTTACTAGTATTTGCAGGAGATTTACTAGAATGATTCTGAAAAATTTATAAAATCACAATAAATGGGTCTATATACCCATATATTTTCATACTAGACGTTTGTCCTGTCCTACTAATGGACAGGCGCATCTGTATTAATTGTACATAAAATGTTGACAGAGAAAGGAGGTATGAGTTGATGTATCCTCAATACTATCACCCTTACCGAGCCCCTATGAATTATAGAAATGATGAAAGATTCTTTTTTGGTTTAGGTTTGCTCCCATTTTTAGCAGGTGGATTAGCAGGATTGGCAGTCGGACCATTCTTATATAACCGCCCTTGCTGCCCGCCTTATCCTTATCCGCCGTATCCGGCACCATATCCCGCTCCTTACCCGGCGCCATACCCTGCCTATCCGCAGCAATATGCGCCAATGCCTCAGCAGAACCCGAATTTACAGTACGCTCCTGTAAATGAAACGATAAATGTATACAAATAGAAAAGTGGAAGCGCCTGTACAGAGGCGCCGAGGTTGGACTGAAGCACCACAAGATAAAGGAAACACGGTGAACGAAGTGAACCGATGTTGACTTATCGTAAGTGTGCTGAAGGAAACCTCCCAGCCTCTAGGCGCTGGAGCTGGACATAGAAAAGTGGAAGCGCCTTGACCAGCCCCGACCAGCATAAGACGGAACTCGAAGGAAATCCTGATTTCCGTAGAGGTACGGCTTATGACTCGAGGGGGTAGGCGCTGGAGCCGGATCAGGAAAAGCGAAAAACACATTATCAGACAGCATCAATAAAATGGTGCTGTTTTCCATTCGAGTCTTTCCTTTAAAGTGAAAAAGTGGTATAATCAAGACAATTCGGACAAATCTTTAGTCCTAAACTAAAATTGAAAGGAGATTCCAGCTTGAATTCTCAAGGAAAAACCACCCCTGCCAACACTACTATCGAAAACCTCTCCCGTGCAATTTTTACCGTAAATCGGCATGCGAAAACAGCTACCAACCCCAAATTTTTATACTACTTAAAAAGACAAGCCATCCTCAAAATGCTTAAAGAAGGCAAAGCGAAAAAATTAGGACTGCACTTTTCAGAAAACCCAAGATTCAGCAAACAACAATCAGATGTACTCGTTAAATGCGGAGAATACTTGTTTCACATTCCCCCATGCAAACACGACTTTGAAAATCTGACGCACCTTGGTGAACTGGACTATTCCACAAGAAATCCAAACTATCGAATGCCTTTGACACACGCCAAAAACCTTCTGCAAAAATATACTGGCGTCAAAGAAGAATCAAAGCAGCCTCCTGGAAAGAAAAAATACTCCAAACCAGTATTTAAGAAACTTGGAGACAGTTTCTTTTAAGGATTTAAAAAAAGCGGACACTTGGCCGCTTTTTTTATTTTCCATTCATTAATTTATCCATTAACAAAACCAGCTCTTCTATCTCAGGCTTGCTTACCTGCCCCTCTGCTCCTACCATTTCTCCTTTATGCTTCAGATCTTCTGTAATTAATGAAGAAAAGATAACGACTGGAATTGAAGATAGAATGGAATGTTCCTTTATTTTTTTTGTCAAATGATGTCCATCCATCTGGGGCATTTCTATATCTGTAATGACGAAATCGACAAGCTTCGCAGCGTCGCCTTGTTCGGCTTGTTTTTGAAGATAGGCGAAAGCGTCCTTTCCATTCTCAAAAAACTCAGTATGGACATAGCCAGCCTCCATTAGCGTATCGTGAAGAAGCTTTCTTAATAAAGGAGAATCCTCAGCGACCATAATCCGCTTTTCAGATCTCTCCCTTTTCCCCAGTTTTTTTATTCTGTCTGTATGGATGCCAGATTCCGGATCAATATCCAAAAGGATTTTTTCGAAATCTACCAGAAGGACCATCTCGTCATTCCGTTTAATCACACCGACAACATGAACAGCACTGCCTTGATACATCTGCGAAGGCTTTTCGATCTGTTCCCAGGAAATGCGGTGAATACGTGTAACATTATGTACTCGGAAAATCACGCTTTGTTTATTAAATTGAGAAACAATGAACTTTTCCTTTGCAGGATCTGCCTCTGCACCCATTTCCATATCCAGAGCCTTGGCTAAATTAATGACCGGCAGCACTTCTCCCCGAAGCTGTATGATTCCTTCTACAATAGGATGTGCATGTGGGATCTTGGTTGTTGGCACAGGCTGGATTATTTCTTTTACCTTTATGACATTGATTCCGAATTTACTATTTTGCAGCTCGAATTCTATGATTTCTAATTCATTCGTTCCACTTTCAAGCAGTATACCTTTGTTATTTTCCATGGACGGTTCACCCTTCCGGCAAAGAGGTTATGATGATTTATCATTTTTTACTATATCATGAAATGGAAGGAAATAATGTTTTATAATAAAAATTGTGGATATTTCATCCACCAATGTGTGCCTTAAGAAATTGATCCACTTGATCCATATGGTGTTTATCATGCAAAATAAAATCCAGGAATAATTCAGCCAAAGTCATTTCATTGCTTCCAACCTTAAATCTAACATCCAAATCTTCATCATTAAAAGCTGCAGCCTTTTCGATCAGCTTTTTCCTCGTACTCATTGCTTCCTCTATCAGTTCCTCGCTTTTTTTCTCTTTTGCATATTTCCATGCAGTCTGATTCACTGTTTCAAACGGTGGGAAATCATTTACTGTGCTGCCGCTTCCGATCATTGGGAACTTTTCATCCATGCAATGAACATCCCAAAACATGATATGACTGATGATGGCTCCTGGTGACCATTTACCTTCACTGATAGGTGTGTGGAACATCTTTTCATCGGTGGCTTTCAATGACTCAAGCCAGGTCAAGTAATCCTGATGATGTTTCATGACTTCTTTCATGGACGTTTTCATAGCATTGTCCTCCTAATCTTTTTTTCTACCCCTCTATATATTCCTTTTCAATGAGGCATTTCCTTCTCTATTCAGACAAAATAAAAGCTGCCTCAGTGGCAGCTTTTATCGTTTTACTACTATTGTTCCGGCGATCAGATCGTGGAGCGCCTGCTTTTTTTCTGTGAATGCTGCAATTATGTAGCCGATCATTAGGATTGAAGAGAGGAAACTCATGGCCAAAAGTCTTCCTAAGGCACGCCAGAATGAAATTCGATTGCCATTTAGATCAGTAACCTTAAGTCCCAGTATTCGCTTCCCTGGTGTAGCCTGCATCTTGGATGATTGGAATCCAGCGTAATAAAGGATGGATGCCGCTAAATTGATTAGGAATACGATGGCATAAGCGGCAAACATTCCGATGAGCTGGCTGTTAGTAAGCTCCTGGTCAACGTAATCAGGATCGTCAATTCCTTCAAAGAAGCCTGTAGCACCGAAGAAGAATAGAAAAACAAGGACGGTAATCCCTGCAAGAGGAATTCCTAAAAAGATCCCATCGAGAATATACGCAGCAAATCGTTTCCAGAACCCCGCATACACCGGTTCTTTTTCAACAATTAAATCATTCTTTTCAAGCAATTCCATTGGTTAAACCTCCAAAGACACAATTTCTGATTATTATTAGTTTAACTTTAATGCATGGAAATGCAATTTGTAAATATTTACTTTAATTTCAGGAATCTTTTTCTCTTCATTTTCGGTTTGTTGAATCGAAGCCAGCCGATTTTCATAAACATCATGAACATGATAGCCGCTATAATCAGCATTACTCCCAATACGGCAAAATAGCCATATTTCCAGTTCAACTCTGGCATGACTCTGAAGTTCATCCCATATACTCCCGCAATGAATGTCAATGGCATGAAAATCGTAGTGATTACTGTAAGTGTCATCATGATGTTATTCATTTTATCTGAATTGATGGATAGATAATTATCTCTTATATCCGCTGAAAAATCACGGTAGGATTCAAGCATCTCCACAAGCTTTATCAGGTGGTCATAAACATCCTGGAAGTATAGCTGCTGATCTTTCAAAAAAGCCATCCTTTCTGAGTGAAGGATCCGATATAGAAGGTCTCTCATTGGAATCAGCGACCTTCTGAGCTTGGACATTTCATGTCGGATATCAAATAGATTATCCATCAGTTCATTGACCGTCTCTTCCCCCGAATTATCCTCAATTACATTTAAGCGGTCTTCGATGCTATATACAGGCGGAAAGAACTCATCGACAAATTTATCTATAATGGCATGAAGAATATTAAATGGCGTTTGGCCTAAGGGGTTGCTGGTGTTTTTCATTCCATCCCATATTTGGTTAATTTCAAGGACAGGATGTTTATGATAGGTTACAATGAATTGACCATTAACAAATACGTCCACTTCTTTAGGATCGATGGTTGCATGATCCAATGCATGCAGAACAATAAAGAAATATCCTTCGTAAAAATCCAATTTTGGCCTCTGGCTAAAAGTGTCGAGGCAATCTTCTACAGCAAGGGGATGGAAATGGAAGAACTTCTCTAATTGCAAATCCTCTTCAGTGGCTGGTTCGGAAAAATCGACCCAATACCAAAGGATATCTTCATCCTTGCATCTATTAAGCGGCGCATCATATTCGATGGCTCCATTCTTTTTGCATAAACAAGTTCGAATCATAGCACGTCTCCTTCAAATACTCTTACGATATTATTTATCCCAAAATCATTAAGTTAATCTATTTCATTTAATCATCCCATAAAAGAGTGATAAAATGAACTTACAATCACGAGGAAGGAAGATTGGCTTTGGAACACTTAATCAATGAAAAAGTAAAAAAGATCGAAATTTCAGGAATAAGAAAATTTTTTAATATGGTGAGTGATATCGAAGGAATGGTCTCTTTGACAATTGGCCAGCCAGATTTTGATACCCCTGAACATATCAAGGAGGCTGGCATATCTGCCATTGAACAAAATCATACCTCCTATACGCACAATGCCGGACTCCTTCCATTAAGGGAGGCTGCTTGTGGATATATGGCAGAAAAATATGGATTGACTTATGATCCATCATCGGAAGCCATCGTAACTGTAGGAGCCAGCCAGGCAATCGATATCACATTAAGAACGATATTATCAGAGGGGGATGAGGTCATCCTTCCCGGCCCTGTTTATCCAGGCTATGAACCTCTGATTCGATTTTCCGGCGGCGAACCTGTTTATGCTGATATTTCCTCCAATGAATTTCGTATGACTGCCGAAGTCATTGAAAAATATTTAACTGACAGGACAAAGTGCATCATCCTCCCTTATCCATCAAATCCAACGGGGGTCAGCTTGACTGAAGCTGAACTATCAGACATTGCCGGGTTGCTCAGAGGAAAAGATACCTTTGTTTTGGCGGATGAAATATACAGTGAAATCGTCTACGAGCATCAGCATAAATCAATTGCAAAATATTTAAAAGAACAAACCATCGTCATCAATGGACTTTCAAAGTCCCATTCCATGACTGGCTGGAGAATCGGACTTCTATTTGCACCTGCTGCAATCACAAAACACATTTTAAAAGTCCATCAATATAATGTTTCATGCGCTTCATCGATTTCCCAGCATGCAGCATACGAAGCTCTTACAAATGGGAAAAATGATGCAGCTGACATGACGAAAGTGTATAAAGAGCGCAGAGATTATGCATTCAGCCGTTTGTCAGAAATGAATCTTAGTACGGTCAATCCTGACGGCGCCTTCTACTTTTTTGTGAAAATCCCGGACAATATAGCCCATTCATCATTTGAATTCGCTTTAGAATTGGCGAAGAAAGGCAAGGTAGCAGTCGTCCCGGGAAGTGCGTTTTCCTCCTTGGGAGAAGGCTATTTCCGAATGTCCTATGCCTGCTCAATGAACATGCTGAAGGAAGGGCTGGACCGAATTGAAGTATTTCTTAAAGAACAGAATCCATAAATGAAGAAAGCTGCATCTCCCAAGGCTCAATGCCGAGGGTATGCAGCTTCTTTTATGCCCAATATTTATAAAGCGCCTGTGTCCCGCTGTTTTCTTCTCCCGCATTTTTTAATTGATCATACATTTCTTTAGCCATTTTCAATCCCGGTAAATCAATCTTCATTTTTTCCGCCTCATCGAGGGCAATACCCATATCTTTAATGAAGTGTTTGATAAAGAATCCCGGACTAAAATCATCTTTTAAGATTCTTGGAGCCAGGTTGCTTAAAGACCAGCTCCCTGCTGCGCCAAATGAGATGCTTTCCAAGACTTTATTAGGATCAAGTCCGGATTTCTTTGCATAGACTAATGCCTCACAGACTCCGATCATGTTTGAGGCAATGGCAATTTGATTGCACATTTTTGTATGCTGGCCGCTTCCGGCACCGCCTTGAAGGACAATATTCTGCCCCACCACCGTAAGGACTTCCTTGGATCGATCAAATACTTGCTGATCTCCGCCAACCATGATTGTGAGTGTTCCATTCTCAGCTCCAATATCTCCACCTGATACAGGGGCATCCAAACTGAATAGCCCTCTTTTTTCAGCATCCTCATATATCTCTTTAGCCAATGTAGGCGTAGAGGTGGTCATATCGATTAAAATAGATTCTGCGGATGCATTTTCAAGGATGCCGTCTTTTCCGTAATAAACCTCTTTCACATCTGATGGGTACCCCACCATCGTTATCGTCATCTCTGACTTGGAGGCTGCCTCGCCCGGCGTACTGCACCAAACAGCACCTTTTCCAATTAAATCATCTGCTTTTTCCTTTGTACGATTATAGATATTAACTTCATATCCTTCTTTTAGAAGGTTTATAATCATACTCTTTCCCATAACGCCTGTCCCGATAAATGCAATACTTTTTCTTGTCATGTCTTCATCTCCAAATTAGATATGTAATAAAAAAAGACCTGATCATGATCAATCATGACAGGTCTCAAAAAAAGGGGGGTATGTGAGAATCTCCAACTTTATGCTTGATTATAGTATACCCGGCAATCCTTTTTTGAAACCTATAATAAAAATTATTTTCAATTTATTTTAGCACCCATTTTTCAATAACAAAAGAAACACGCATCCTATTACTTTTCCCAAGAAATAAATAGGATATTTTTCTTTAAAAAAGCGCTTACATATACTATAATAGAGCATGTGCCTATGAGCATAAAAAATTGGATGGAGCCAGTGGCCCCACCCATCAAATAGGGGGAAATGAGAATAAAAAGCCTTCAACGTCTTACCGTTAGCTTATTTATTGAATACCCCGTTTATTAAAATAAAAAACATTTTTACTGTAACGATTTTATTACAGTTCGATTACTTTTTTTACAGCCTCAATGACTTCTTCATTCGTACGAAGTTGAAGTACTTCTTCTGCCAGCTTTTCTACGTCTGATTTATTCAAACGTGCAATTTGGGAGCGAGCCTTCAAAATGGAAGTTGCACTCATGGAGAACTCATCCAAACCTAAACCAAGCAAGATTGGAATGGCAATTTCATCTCCGGCCATTTCTCCGCACATGCCAGCCCATTTACCTTCTTTGTGAGCCGCATCAATTACCATCTTCACAAGGCGCAGAATAGCTGGATTATAAGGTTGATACAAATATGAAACCCTTTCATTCATACGGTCTGCTGCCATGGTATATTGAATAAGGTCATTTGTTCCGATACTGAAGAAGTCTACTTCCTTCGCAAATAAGTCAGCCATTACTGCTGTTGATGGAATTTCGACCATGATTCCAACTTCAATATGTTCAGCTGTTTCTACTCCACTTTCGGAAAGCTTAGCTTTTTCCTCAAGGAGAATAGATTTTGCATCACGAAACTCTTGAAGATTGGAAATCATAGGGAACATAATCTTTAGGTTCCCATAAATGCTCGCTCTTAAAAGTGCTCGCAGTTGAGTCCTGAAGATGTCCTGTTCTTCCAGACACAGTCTGATGGCACGGAAGCCCAAGAAAGGATTCATTTCCTTTGGAAGATTCAAATATGGAAGTTCTTTATCTCCGCCAATGTCAAGTGTCCTCACTACGACAGGCTTTCCTCCCATACCTTCCAACACTGCTTTATAAGCATCAAACTGTTCATTTTCGCTAGGAAGTTCATTTCTTCCCATGTACAAGAATTCAGTCCTGTATAGACCTACCGCTTCCCCGCCGTTTTCGACAACCCCTTTTAAATCTTTTGGAGTTCCGATATTTGCAGCAAGTTCCACGTGATGACCATCTTTAGATACAGTCGGTTCATTTACAAGTTTAGCCCACTCTGCTTTTTGAGCTTCATACTTTTCGTGTTCTTTTTGATATTGGCTGATCACTTCTTGAGTTGGATTAATATGTACTTCTCCATTTAATCCATCAACAATGACCATGTCGCCATTTTGGATTTCCTCGGTAGCTGTCTTGGTTCCTACAACTGCAGGAATTTCCATTGATCTTGCCATAATGGCTGAATGGGACGTTCTTCCCCCGATATCAGTTGTAAACCCTTTAACATACGTTCTATTGAGCTGTGCTGTATCAGATGGAGTCAAATCTTCCCCTACAATGATTACTTCTTCAGCAATCATGCTTGGGTTTACAATTTGAACACCCAATAAGTGGGATAGTACGCGTTTTGTCACATCACGGATATCAGCAGCACGTTCTTTCATATATTCGTTATCCATTTGTTCGAACATGGAAACAAACATATCTGCTGTTTCTTTAAGAGCAAATTCAGCATTAATCCGATCTGTATTGATTTTGTCTTCTATTGGTGTGAGCAGTTCAGGATCGCTTAAAACTAGAAGATGTGCTTCAAAGATGGCAGCTTTATCTTCCCCTAGATCTGTCTTTGCTTTATCACGGATTGCTTCAAGCTCTGATTTTGAAGTTTCAATCGCCTTCTGGAAGCGGGAAACCTCTTCAGCCTCATCCGTGATGGAGCGCTTTTCGACAGTTAAATCAGGTTCGACTAATCGATATGCCTTCGCAATTGCAATACCATTAGATGCTGCAATTCCTTTAAGAATGCTTGACATTATTCAGCCAAACCTTCTTTTTTCAATGTTTCTTCCAAGCTGTTTAAAGCGTCCTGCTCATCATTGCCCTCAGCAATAATAGTAATTTCTGCGTCTTTGCCTACACCAAGAGACATAACACCCATGATGGATTTAAGGTTCACTTTTTTCCCTTTATATTCAAGGTGGATCTCAGAGTTGAATTTGCTTGCTGTTTGAACCAATAATGTTGCTGGACGTGCATGGATTCCAGTTTCTGCTGTTACTGTAAATTGTTTTTGTGCCATATTTAACTACTCCTTTTATATGAAATAATTTTGCTCGCTTCATTAAAGTATCCAATCTTGGTCGATTCGTCAACAAATTACTTAAAAATGCAAGCATACAAAAAAACAGGGAGCAATCCCTTTCAATTTTTAAGGATAGCATGTCCCTATATGTAAGACAATTGTATTGCTCATAAATTTATTATTTCAATTTATGGAAGGACTATGACATCTTTTTAAAATTGTTTTTAGGGACTTCCCTGGACTCCATTTGTTTCTTTACATCCTTTATCTTTTTTTCAAATTCCAGGAGTTCATCTTCGCTTATTTTCCGATTGCCGTACCTCACCATTTCATAAATTTTTATAAAGGGTTCATCGCAGGATATTTTTTGATTGCTCATCCACTCCCCAATGGTTTCCCACGCCTTCCTCGACATACCTTTTTTAACGGCGAGCTTCTCCAACTCCTCCACAAGATCTCTTACCTTGTTATCACCTTTTGAATAAAGATAAGCATTTTGTCCATAATCCTTCCCCTCTATTTCTCGTCTTTTTGTTGATTTTACAACAGCATTTGCTGTTTCATCCTCTGCTTCTGCAAAATTGAATTTTCTTTTCCTGAAATAATAGAGGATGCTTCCGATAATAAGGATAAATAAGAGGATCAATACATCATCAAGCCATTCAGGCGTTTTTTCTGCCCCCTGCCCATGAAGCTGCTTTTGCTCTTCTATTTCCTTGAACTTCATTGTATTGGTTGTGTCATGCTGTGAGTTTTCCCTCTCTATCATCCTTGTCCGAAGCCATTCCATAATGGGGCCAAAAATATAGCCAAGAAGATAAATGACTCCCTTCAGTAAAAAGTTTAAGCTGTTATGAAGGTAAGGACTGATGAGCAGCACGAGTGCAAAAGAAATCAAAAGCAATACGATGTAGCCCAAACTTATCATTGCAACCATCTTCCTTTTTCCTGGAACGGAAGACCCTCTGACTACTTGAGAAATAAAAGCACCATACGTAAAGACAAATAGTTGAAGCAGCAATACCGAAATAATGATGCTTTGGCTTGCTGGATCGTATGCCTTAGCAAAAAAATACATGAACAGTCCTATGAAAATGGCTGAAGATGCCGTTCTGGAACTGACAGCTTCATATTGTATTTTCTCAAAGACGGCATGAATCCGGATCTGCACAAAAACGAGCAAAATCCCGATCAGCCACCAGGGAATTCCTCCTATTAGACTAAATAGGATGATGATTCCCATCGTCAGATATGTGCGCGGACTTTCCTTCATGAAGAGGGAGGACAGGAGCACTGCAAAAAAGACTGAGGCTAAAATGGAATAAACAATTCCGCCCTTATGTGTCATAAGAAATAAAGGAAATAGGCAAATCAGAAGTAAAATGACTTCGCTCATAAAAGCAACATTGAATTGAATACACCGTTTCCAATTGATTTCGGCTAGACGACTGCTGATGAATTCCATGGAATGATAGCTCCTTGTCCTTTATCGTTCTTCATGCAATATACTTCAATCCCTTTTTGGCGGAATGAATTTAAACCTGCCTTTGATTTTTCTGCTGTCTCTCCGAAGCAAATCAAGGAGGACACTTGAATATGGCTGCCCAGCTGATGCGACAGCAAACTGCTGAAAGGAATGGTGAATGATTGCTGAGAAATCATTGCGAGCATCTCCAGTGCTCTCTGCCATTGTTTTTGTCCTTCGCCAAGCCCTAAAGAAAAATAAGGAGTCTGGCCAAATGAACGGATATTCACCACTAAGGCAAAAGGTATCCCGTTTTTAAAGGCATGGTCGATCAACTGAGCACATTGTCTAATCATTAGTTCAAGTTCATTAGAAATGGAGTATCCATCCGAGACATTCAATGCAATCATCCAGGATCGCTGTGTGGTTTTCGCAAATACCTTCGTCTGTAATTGACTCATTCTGGCAGAAGCTTTCCAATGAATATGCTGAAAACTGTCTGTGCTCGTATAATCCCTCGTTCCAATGGGCTGCAGCGGGTCCTCAAATAAAGAAGCTGGGATGCTGAACAAGCCAGACATGTTTTTTTCTTTGTCGTGATGCTGATGGATTCTATTCCTTGCAGGATAGACAAGGATCTCTGATCTAAATATATGGGCATACTCCAATAAAACGGAGCCGTTACCTAAAAATCCGTTTACTGTAACCTCAACCTTCCTTAACTTTGAAATGCCCCTTTCGACTGCTTCAATTGGAATTTCAATTTCTTTTCTTTGGTTGGGTAGTATGGAAAACGGAATGCATATTTCAACCAGGGACTGGATGGAATGATAATCACCTTGTATAGGCAGGATATTTCCATCAAATTGAACTAGAATTTGCCCATTCAGTATGGGAAGTCTGTGATTTTCAAACACGAGCTTCCAGCTTTCAAAATCGCCGGGATTTAATTTCTCCCTATGTATTTGATTTATGAGCTTTAGACTATCCGGTGCTTTCCTTAAGTAGAAATCTTCCAATTGAATGAACAGCAGAAACAGCAGGAATATACTCATCAGCAAATATTGATATGTAAAAAAAGTGATAATGGCAAACAAGAGAAAAATGGTAAACCCAACTTTAAGAATCCTGTCTCCATTGATTTCCGTATTCCACATCGTCATGCACCCGTTTCAACTGGCACAGATACACGTTTTAATATTTCCTGAAAAATCCCCTCAATCGACTTTGTAAGGGATGCGTCCGGGGTCAGCTGCATCCTATGAAGAAGTACATTTGGAGCGAGGGCTTTCACATCTCCAGGAGTGGCATAATCCCTTCCCTGTATAAAGGCAGCCCCCTGAGCAGCCCTCATCAAAGCCAATGCTGCCCTTGAGCTGACGCCTCCTTCAAAAAGAGGATTCGTCCTCGTTTCCTGGATGATATATAAAATATAATTTTCAAGATCATCCGATACATATATTTCTTTAACCTGCTTTCTCATTTTCCGAATATCCTCTGTGGACAGAACCTCTGCTACTTCTTCCAGAGGATCGCTTGTCCTGAATCGTTTCAGGATTTCTTTCTCATCCTGGAATGATGGGAATGGAATTTTAATTTTCATAAAGAAGCGGTCAAGCTGGGCGGCTGGGAGCGGAAAAGTCCCTTGCTGCGATTCTACAGGGTTTTGGGTCGCGATCACCATAAATGGATCTTCTACTTTGACGGTCGTTCCATCGATAGTGACCTGCCTTTCTTCCATGACTTCTAATAAACTTGACTGTGTTCTGGGTGTAGCACGATTGATTTCATCTGCCAGAAGAATGTTAGTGACGACAGGCCCTGGACGAAGTTGGAATTCCCTTGTTTTCGGATCAAAAAATTGAATCCCTGTTACATCGCTTGGCAGGACATCGGGTGTAAATTGAATACGTTTAAAATCTGCTTTGATGGATTTTGCGAAGGTTTTCGCCAATAAGGTTTTACCTGTTCCAGGTACGCTTTCAAGCAGTAAATGACCCCCTTGCAGGAGTGCGATCATCATTAGCTCAATATCGCCTTCACGTCCGACCATTACTTTTTTCATTTCATTTTTCAGCATCGTCATTTCTTTATCCATATGTAACTTCCTCTCCAAGTTCTATACATAAACAATAACCCAATCTTTGGAATTTTTCTATTATTAAGAATTTAAAAAACAACAAAAAATCCTGCACCGATGTGATGCAGGGAGAATTGATGCATTTCATTTTTTAAGGTTCTTCCATACGTTCACTGCGAATAGAAGCACACCAATTGCTGTGAGTGTTGCACCTGCAGCAATAACAGGAGTAAGACTTTCATTCCCTGAAGATATTAATCCAGCCAATGCAAGCATCATGACAGGAAGCCCGATGTTATGAAGCCAAAAATGCCATTCGCTTAATGCACTTGCCTCAAGCTGAGGGAAAAGATGATATAGAATGCCAATCAATGTCAATGCAGTCCACCCAAGCAAGTTGATATGGACATGGACAGGGGTCAAATCGTAGGAATGGATAGTAGACATATAATAGCCAAGCAGTATCCCGATTGCAAAATAAACTGTTGAAATTTTTATAAGCTTAATTCCCATGCTATCACCTCCCAATGTTGTCATTAAAGTATATTAGGAGGTGTAGTACTTTTAGCACATATCTTTCATAATTTCATCAATGTTCGTAAATCATTTTTCTAGTCATGCCCCCATCGACAACCAGATTGCTTCCAGTGACAAAATCATTTTGTGGATCTGCCAAATATAGACATGCCTTAGCGATGTCACTCGGTTTGCCCACACGTTTAGAGGGATGCTGCAAATGATCAATTTCTCTTAATTGCTCATATTCTTCTGTTTCGATCCATCCGGGGCTTATGGAATTCACCCTTATTTTATATTCGCTTAATGTGATGGCAAGCGAGTGGGTCAGCGAATAAATTCCGCCTTTTGTCGCGGAATATCCTTCCGTATTCGCCTCTGATTGAAATGCCCTGGTCGATGTGATATTTACAATGGATCCTCCATCTTTTTTCATATACCTTGCCGCTTCCCGCGCACAATAGAAGACACTGCTTAAATTATTATGCAGGATAGAAGTCCAATCCTGTTCGGTCATTTCCCAAATATCTTTAAATTTAGAAATTCCTGCATTGTTAATCAAAATATCAATTTTTCCATACTCACCATTGATTTTTTCCATCATGGCTTTTACGGAATCCAACTTAGAGACATCGCAGTGGACAAATTGGACATCCCAGCCATTGCTGCGATATGATTCTGCTGTTTTATAACCTGACTCTTTATCATAATCAACAATAACCACTTTGCACTCTTTTTGAGCAAAAGCTTCAGCGGTTCGCTTGCCAATCCCTTTCGCTCCACCGGTTACAATTACTACCTTTCCTTCAAACACAACTACCACTCTCCTTCTACTCTCTTTTATTTCACAATTGATCAGAGTTCAATCCTTTTTTTCTATTTTAATAACAAAAAAACCTGAAGGATTGCCCTTCAGGTTTAGTCCGTTTATTTTGCAAATCGGTGATGACCGATTGTCAGGATTGTTTTTGTGGAATAGATCCAGTCACTTGTACTAGTAGCGGGATTATAGAAATATAATGACCCGTTGCCCATGCCACGGTATGCAATTGCTTCATTCACTGCTTTGACTGCTTCATCTTTGGCAGACTGATTGATTGCTCCATTTTCAACTGGAGAAAAGGCATAATGGCCTTTGTAATTTTGATAAATGACATCGTGTACTGAATCCGGGAATTCATCTGAATCTACACGGTTAAGCACGACAGTGGCAACTGCCACCTGGCCTGCATATGGTTCACCCTTTGCTTCAGCTGTAACAAGCCTTGCAAGCAAGTCTTTATCGGATGCAGTCAACGATTGAGGGATCGTCAATTGCTGACCGGGATAAATGATAGTGTTTTTCAAGTTATTTACATGTTTAATTTGATTGATGGAAACCCCCGATTTAGTACTAATCTTCCAAAGGGTATCATCTTTTTTAACAGAATAGGATGATTCAGCAGCATCTGCTTTTCCGTATGCAGCTGAAAGGAGAGTTGTACCCAAAATAGCCGTGGCAGCAATTGTTCTTAACCAATTTCTTTTCTTCATACTATTACCTCCTGGCAATTTGTTTCCCTCAATTACCTTAACAACCATAGAGATCGTTTTCAGCAGGAAATGATTGCCTAAGAATCTATTAAGCTCTCATCCCCGTCAGCTCAAGGGATCGATTCAGCCTTAGCAATTTCTAGCAACCGATTAAATTTGTTTTTTCAAACAAAAAAACTGCCTCAAAATGAAGGCAGTTTTTGTTCATTCGGTATTCAGCTGCGGGGTGTATCTGAATATATGTAAGTTACATTCCCGCCTCTTTGTGCAGTACCTTGAAAATGCTTAAAGTCGCTGCGTTTGACCAAAAATTCCCTAAAAGCTAAAAATTCATCCTTTAACACTTGGAATTCCTTAAGTTCCCCATTTTGCAGCGCGTTCAATTTCGACTCCCAATCTTCCTGGCTCATTTATCTCACCCCATATCAACCATTGATGCTCTAAAACATATTATACATGAAGTCCCTTTTTCTTTAAGGACAGGGATCAAAATTTTTAAAGCCCAAGTTTTCTAAAAATAGCGAAAATATCTTTACGGATGAAAAAAAGTAGTGCAAACTATTAGTAAAAGATGGCAAAGGAGAGGTCAATCATTGAAAAAGGCAGAAGTGGGGAATGTAATTGAATTTAAAGATGGTCTTCAAGGAATTGTAGAAAAAATAAACGAAAATTCCGTAATTGTTGATCTTACTTACATGGAAAATTACAGAGAACTGGAGCTTGAAGAAAAAACAGTGGTAAACCATAAAAATTATAAAATTATCGGATAAGCAATCCTTACTGAACCTGGGCACTCAAAAATCGGCTTGAGTGCCCAGGTTTATTATTTGGAGGTTTAGACTCTACTGTTTAAGGAAATTTCTATAATAGAAATTTCAGGAGGCCCCTATGAAAACGAACTCTTTTTGGACAAGCTTTAAAAAGAACTTTTGGTTCAAACCTACTGTTTATACATTAGTTGCCGTCATTTTAGCTTACGGCACGTACCTAATCGACGCTTACTTTGCAAACGGCCGTTCAAAAATCATCCCGTCCATTTTTCTTACCGACTTTGACTTGGCCAACACAATCATCAGTACGATTTCGTCATCAATCTTAACGATGACAACCATTACTTTTTCTTCCATTTTGGTCGTGTTGACGACGTTTTTATCACAGTATACCCCGCGGTCTGTCCAGAACCTTATTAATGATACACCTACACAGCGGGTATTGGCTGCTTTCGTATCTAGCTATGTCTACACTTTGATCGTCTTACTTCTCCTTAAAGGCGGAAAGAAACAGGAATTTTATTTATCTCCATCGTTTGCAGTCATCGCTGCCATCATTTGCGTATTTGTATTCGTCTACTTTGTTCACCATGTAGCGAACTGGGTAAAAGTGAGCAATCTCATTCATCAAATCACCCAAAAAACAAGCGAAAGAATTCGCACCTCGCTGCCCATAAAAGATAACCAAAAAGGATCGGATGATCAAAATGATCGATTGGACAGGTTCCCCTATGTTCTTCACTCATTAAAAGGCGGATTCATCCAAGAGATCAATAGGGACGCAATCGTCAATCAAGCTGATGATGATCAAGCCTCCATCAAAGTCCTTTACTCAACGGGACAATATGTATTGAAAGGCACCCCGATCATTACTGCAAATCGTGAAATTGAAGAGGATAAGTATCTGGGGTTCATTAAATTGGGGCCCGATAAGGAACCCGTCGAAGATATCAATCTCGGTATCCGGAAACTTGCCGAAATAGCTATGAGGGCGATTTCTCCGGCAATCAACGATCCGAATACGGCTATAGACTGCATCGAACAAATGGGGCTGATATTGTCGCAGCTTTCAAACCAATCACTTCCTGGTGACTATTTTTATAAAAATGGCCAATTAAGGCTTATCCTTAAACAGCCGGATTTCAACGAATATTTATATAAGAGCTTTTATCAATTACGCCATTATGGAAAGAATGATATTTCCGTGATCACTGAGATCATAAAAGCGCTCCATCAAATTGTGCTAAATGGATCTCCTGTCATTAAGGAAACCATATGGGAATTCAAAGACTACATTCTCAAAGGAGTAAACTACGAGGCAATGCTCCCCCTCGACATTAATTACCTGCTGGAACATGTAAATCATTTGGCTGAAAAATGCGGGAAAACCAAATTTACACATGATCACTTTTTAGAAACCTATGTAAAAAATGGCCAGCTTCATTAAGTGAAGCTGGCCGCACTTTTATTTTTCCTTTGCATCTTCAAATAATTCTTTTTTGGAAGAAACTTTTCCATGAGGATGCTGGCTGTTCTTTCGTACATTCCATTGTCTTTCTTTCTCTTGTTTGGACTTTGTCATGATTTCACCTCAATATAAATTCATTAAAGGATTTTTATTTTAAACAAAAGACTTAAGTCTTACTCTTTTTAAATAGGAAAGGGGAAAATACCCATTTCCCTCTGATAATCCCCTTATAATCTTTAGTAAAATTGAAAAAAATTAGGACAGTTTGATTATTTTTCTAAAATTGCAACCAAACAGCCAAAATTTCGTCTACAATAATAGAAAGAGACCGCATAGAGGAATCAATCTTCAAAAGCGGAATAATGAAAAGGGGCTGATGAACTTGAATAAATGGGGAAAAGCAATTCTGCCAAGTTTGATTGGAGTATTATTGCTGGCAGGATGCGGAACTGCAGAACAATCGGATGACAAAGTGAATGGTGGACAGACAACCAATCCAACCCCAAAAACTGCACAGACTGAAAATACCGATAAATCATCGGGCGATTCTGCCACTGAACAAAAAAATGAGCAGCTGCTTACTTACACTGTGAATGGTGAACAGAAGGAAGAAAGCGCTAAGCTTGTCAATAGCGACAATCAAGGATATTCCATGTATGTTTTGCCTGAATTTGAATTGACGGCTGAAGAACCGAATAAAGATGTTCTTTTCTTAAAAGATAACGATAAGATTTCAATGAGAATTGAAATCCTTCCTGCTGACTCAGATATGGAACAATTAAAAGAGAATACTAAAGCTCAACTTGGGGCTGTGAACGGTGATATTAAAGATCTTCAAGCCTCCAACGATCAGCAGTGGCTTGCTGATGCATCCATCATGCAGGCTGAAAATACTTCCGATCAAGTTACCGCATATATCGTAAAAAAGGATGACAGTATCGTAAAAATGACGATCTTCTCAAAAAAAGATGCAGATTATAATGACGCATTTGTAAAAATGGCAGAAACGATCAAAAAGAAATAATGACGTTTGGGTCTAAACGCCTGAAATACAAACATTAAAGAGTGAAAGGGATCAGCTCCCTTTCACTCTTTATTCTTATGCGGCTTCATCCATAATAGAATGATAAAAACCAAACTGATATACCCAAATATCGGATACAGGTAAGAAAGCAGTGTCCCGTAATTAATCACCCCGAATGAAAATGCAGCTGCGATGATCAGCGCATAAAGCCAGGCACTTTTAAGCGGCAGATACCCCCTTATCTGTTTCTCCAGCCCATAAATATTCCCGATGACCGAGCTGAATATTTCACCGTAGATAATGAATATATAAATAAAATATATTTCTGATGCCATCTTCTTCATGATGACGGCAATGGGAATTTCATAGGCATCTACATTAGGGAGCATAACAAGAGTGGCATGGCTCGACAATAATATAACTGTCAATAAAAGACCGCCAATGATTCCGCCTCGCCTGACCACTTTCTTATCCTTCACTTCAGCTGCCACAGGCACTAGTACCGCCTGGGCAAGCGCAAGGTTCAAAGCGGTGTAAGAAAAAGGCGCAACAACTGATTTCCATCCATCCTCCTGATAAGGAATGGTCAACAGTCTTTCCAAAAAGTGAGGATGTTGAATGGAATGCATCAATAAATACAGGTTAAAAAAAATCATCATCGGAACAACAAAAGTATTTACTGCAAATAGTCCTTTAACGCCTAGAGTCATAACTATGAAAGAAAGAAGAGCAGTCAGAAGAACCCCCGCTATCTTGGGGTAGCCAAGCTGTTCTTGAAAAATGGCTCCTGAACCGGCAAGCATTACAGCGCATACCCCCAAAAGCATGATCATCATTAAAATGTTCATAACTTTTGAAAAGTATTTCCCGAATAAGTATGTATTAAGTTCTTCATACGATTGAGCACCGATATCTATAGATTTTTCCATCAGCTTTGTCCCTAAGGCAACAAATAAGTATCCTCCCATCAGAATTCCTATAAGTCCAATAAAGCCAAACCGGGAGAAAAACTCCACAATTTCCTTGCCTGTAGCAAAGCCTGCACCTACCACAGTTCCGACATAAACAGCTGCTATTTGAAAGGATTGAATCCAATGCTTCATATTAAGCTCCTCCCCTCCTTTCATCCTTATGTACAAGTTCCTCATTTAAGAATTGAAAAAAATAATTAAAAAGACTTGAAAGTCAAAGAAGGTCAAATTATACTATAACTATCAAAGGTCAAACTTAGTCAAAAATCCAAGCACAATTCTTGAGTCCATAAGATCTTTGATTTATACTCATAATTAATTAGTCAAAGTTAGTCAAAGTCAATTATTGAATATAAATTATAGGAGGAATGCACAATGCTATGTCAAAAATGTCATGAACAACAGGCAACCGTTCAATTTAACGTTCAATTCAATGAACACAAACAGCAGCTTCACCTCTGTTCCTCTTGTTATAAAGAAGAACGACAAAAAATAGGGAGCGGCTTAGGCGGTTCCCCTCTTTCCTTCGGCCAATTCCAAGGGTTCGAAGGGATAAATGATCTTTTTAAACAAGCACATCAGCAGCAAAAGCCAAACATTCACGAAAGACAGGAAAAAATAAATTCAGGGAATGGATTCCTTGATCAATACGGCAAAAATTTAACGTATCTGGCCAAAACAGGGTTGATCGATCCCGTTATAGGCCGTGAAAAAGAAGTGAATCGAGTCATTGAAATCCTCAATCGCAGAAATAAAAACAATCCTGTCCTCATCGGTGAGCCCGGGGTTGGGAAAACAGCGATTGCTGAAGGACTGGCATTAAAAATCTCAGAAAATAAAGTCCCGCAAAAACTTCTCAATAAAGAAGTATATTTGCTTGATGTGGCTTCATTAGTGGCCAACACCGGCATCCGCGGACAATTTGAAGAACGGATGAAGCAGTTGATCCAAGAACTGCAGTCCAGAAAAAATGTCATCTTATTTATTGATGAAATCCATCTTCTTGTAGGCGCCGGCTCTGCTGAAGGATCAATGGATGCAGGAAATATCCTAAAGCCTGCCCTTGCACGGGGAGAACTTCAATTGATTGGTGCGACTACTCTACATGAATATCGCCAAATAGAAAAAGATCCCGCATTGGAACGCAGATTCCAGCCGGTGCATGTGCACGAACCATCAGTTGAAGAGGCACTTGAAATCTTAAAAGGCATCCGTGAAAAATATGAGGCCTTCCATGGTGTAGAGTTTTCAGATGATGTCCTGAAGGCATGTGTCAACTTATCACACCGATATATCCAAGACCGATTCTTACCGGATAAAGCAATTGATTTAATGGATGAAGCGGGATCAAAACTCAATTTGACCATTGAAGCACCAGACCGTGATGCTGCTGAAGAACGCCTTCGTGCCATAACTGTCGAGAAGGAAAAAGCACTTAAGGATGAAGACTATGAAACGGCCGCTTACTTAAGGGATGAAGAAGAAAAAATTCATCAAGTCCTTAGCTCAACTGAGGAATCTCTAAGCGAAAAGCCTGCTGTGTCCATCAAGGACATTGAAACAATCATTGAAATAAAAACAGGTATACCAGTCGGAAAAATTCAATCTTCTGATCAAGAGAAGATGAAGAATTTAGCAGGTAGCCTGGCGAAGAATGTGATCGGGCAAAAAGAAGCTGTAGAAAAGGTTGCAAAAGCCATCCGTCGAAGCAGGGCAGGATTGAAATCCAAACACCGCCCAATAGGCTCCTTCCTATTCGTAGGGCCTACAGGAGTGGGAAAGACAGAATTAACGAAGACATTGGCAAAGGAATTATTCGGTACTGAGGATAGTATGATCAGGTTTGATATGAGTGAGTTCATGGAGAAGCACAGCGTCTCTAAATTGATTGGTTCTCCTCCAGGATATGTAGGACACGAAGAAGCAGGACAATTAACAGAAAAAGTTCGCAGGAATCCTTATTCCATTATACTTCTGGATGAAATCGAAAAGGCTCATCCTGATGTCCAGCATATGTTCCTGCAAATCATGGAAGATGGCAGATTGACAGACAGCCAAGGCAGGACGGTCAGCTTTAAAGATACTGTCATTATCATGACAAGCAACGCTGGAGCTGTAGAAAAACCAATCACGGTCGGATTCGAAAAAAATAATGCACTTAAAGAAACGAGCATCCTCGATTCATTAGGAAGTTTCTTTAAACCGGAATTCTTGAATCGATTTGACAGCATCATTGAATTCAATGGATTGGAAAAAGAAGATCTTCTTAAAATTGTCGATATCATGCTTGGGGAACTATTGGAAACAGCCGCTGAACAAGGAATTTCCTTTAAAGTGGAGCAGGAAGTGAAAGAAAAACTTGCAGAACTCGGCTACCACCCTTCCTTCGGTGCGCGTCCGCTCCGCAGGGTGATTCAGGAACAGCTTGAAGATAAAATAGCTGATATCATCTTAGACCATCCTGAAACCAGAACATTGTCTATCTTCATCGAAAATGACGAAATAAAAGTTCAATAATTATGAACCGCAAAAGGCTGGTCCACAAGGGGCCAGCCTTTTTCTTTAGAGTTGTTTATCAGCCACTGAATTCAGCCATTCCTCGATCGTACCGATGACGGATTTGACGCAGCCATCCTGGAATGGTGAAATCAATTTTGCTTCTTTCACTAGGCCGGTAAATGATTTGCTTCCACCTTGTTTGCAGAGGTGAACATAATCATTCCATGCCCCATCAAATTGCTCCATCGATTTCTTCCAGAATTGGAACGCACAGATCTGCGCAAGTGTGTAATCGATATAGTAGAAAGGAGAATTATAAATATGGCTTTGCTTCTGCCAGAATCCACCCTTTTCCAGATATTCGATTCCATCGTAGTCTCGATGCGGCAAATATTTCTCTTCAATGTCCTTCCAAGCCTGCTTTCTGTCTGCAGGTGCTGCTTCAGGATTCTCATAGACAAAATGCTGAAACTCATCGACTGCCACCCCATATGGAAGGAAAAGAAGCGCTTCACTTAAATGAGAGAATTTATACTTGTCCGTATCCTCTTGGAAGAATTTCTCCATCCAAGGATAAGTAAAGAACTCCATGCTCATCGAATGAATTTCACATGCTTCGTAAGTCGGCCAATTATATTCAGGGATTTCATGGTGTCTGCTTGAATAAACCTGGAAGGCATGCCCTGCTTCATGGGTCAATACATCGATATCCCCTGATGTCCCATTGAAATTGGAGAAAATGAATGGTGATTTATGATTCTCAATATACGTGCAGTATCCTCCGCCCGCTTTTCCTTTTTTGGCTACCAGGTCCATTAAATCGTTGTCGATCATAAAATGGAAAAATTCTTTTGTTTCTTCAGAAAGCTCCTCATACATTCGCTTGCCATTCCCGATGATCCATTCAGGCGATCCTTTTGGAACGGCATTCCCGGAAAGGAATTGGAACCCTTCGTCGTAAAACTTCAATGAATCGACATTGATGCGTTCTTCCTGCCTTTTCCTGAGGGATACAGCAAGGGGAACGATATATTCCTTAACCTGATCCCTGAATTTTTTAACCATTTCAGCATCATAGTCTGTCCGTGCCATCCTGTAGTAGCCAAGTTCCACAAAGTTTTTATATCCAAGCGTCTTGGCGATTTCATGTCTTACTTGAACGAGTTCATGATAGATTTCATCAAACTTTTCTTCATGTTCAGCAAAAAAGCCGTATTTTGCTTCTATTGCTTTTTTCCTCATCCCGCGATCTTTTGATTGAGAAAATGGCTCAAGCTGTGCCAGCGTCCTTTCTTCCCCTTCAAATTCAATTTTTGCCGATGCTGTAAGCTTTGTATATTCTGAGGAAAGCTTATTCTCTTTCTGCAATAACGGAATAATGTCAGGCGAGAAAGTCTTTAGCTGGGCATCTGCCAGGTCAAATAGCTGATTTCCCCATTTTTGTTCAAGCTCTTCCCTGAACTTCGACTGAACCAGTGCTTGGTAATATTCAGCTACAAAGGCTTCAAGTTTAGGCGCCAATTCATCCATGTAATCCTGTTCTTCTTTGTAGAATTCATCGTTCGTGTCAATCGTGTGCCGGATATAGCAAAGATTGAACATGGTCCCGACATCATTCCTGATGGCATTGACGGCATTCATCGCTTCACTCTGTTCTTCTACGGTCTTAGCTTCTTTAAAAGATTTGATTGCTTCATTGAATCGCGCTTCGATTTCATTGAAATCTGGCCTTTTATATGTATAATCTTTAAAGCTCACTGAAAACACCCCTTAGCAATTATTATCAGAACCCTGCTATAGAATCCCAAAGTATGTTATTTCTACATTCGTGCCGGAACTTCCTTCATAATCAAAAAAATCCCCATTCCTTGGATAAAATATCCATCAGATTGGAGATTTTCTTATTAGAAATCTTTTATGGAAAGTCCTAATTTCTTTAACAATTCAATAGATTGATTTTTTTCCTCCTCTGATAGGACGGAAACCAGTTCATCAATTCTCTTCTCATGTTCCGGGAAGATGCTTCGGATAAATTCTTTCCCTTGGTCAGTGATCTGGGCATAAGTCACACGCCTGTCATTCGGACATGCCACCCGCCGAATCAATTCCTTCTTCTCCAGCTTATCCACTACATACGTAATGCTCCCGCTTGCGAGAAGTATTTTTCCGCCAATTTGCTGCAGAGGCTGATCTCCCTTATGATAAAGAAGTTCAAGCACAGCAAACTCTGTTGGGTTAAGGCCATTTTTATAAATAAATTGATCGACTTGTTCATTCAATGCTTTATACGCCCTGGAAAGGACGATAAAAAGCTTCAGGGATTTCTGTACATCATTTTCATTAGACATCATTCATCATATCCTTTTTAACCGAAAAATATCTCAATTTCAAAATAATTATAATGGATGGGGGAGAACAATGTCAATGATACCTGCCTGTATGGCCTTTCATGGATGGTTGACGACTTTCCAATTATGATTGACCGTTGCCTTCACTATACTATGTTTAATGAAATGTTCAGCCAGGAGTTCCGGCATATCCATCTGCACCTCTTTTATCTTAGGCTTGCCTTTAAACATTTTATAATCTCCGCCTCCGCCTGCACGGTAATTATTCATCACTACCTCGTAATCCTCTGTCATACTAAGGGGTTTTCCTTGAAAATGCAGTGACTGCACTCTGTTTCCGATTGGTTTGGCTGCATTTATGATATATTCTATCCCCTCCCACATGTCATAGTTATAATGCTGTGGTTTAGGATAAGAAAATGCAGGGTTGACAGTTATCTCCCCATTATCATCTAGGGAAAAATAGGATGCAGACCTCTCCAGTGCATCTTTGATGTCCTGTCCTTTCAATAGTAGGACGATTAATGTATTTGGATAGATATAGTTCGAAACTAGGTCGCGCATGGTGACGATGCTTGGAAAACCGAGTGAATGGTTGGAAAATAGAGCCGTGCTGGAAATAGGAGCTCCCGTTGCTTCCATCTGAACTTTATTGATGAATTCAATCAGAGGATGCTCTTCCTTTCTGGCCATAAAAGGATCATCTATCAGCATATTCCCTTCAATCGTTCCTATCTCTTCATCTAGCCATGCCTGAGTCTTTTTTTCATATTCTTCGATGAGTTCAATGACAGTATGGTCCGTCTTTTCATTCTGGACATCCAGTATTTCTGATTCTTTATGAACAATAGACCAGCTGCCACTCTTTTTTTGCAATTCGATGACGGCCTTCCCGAGTTTTTCTCCATTGGAGCCAGGCTGAATAACAGTGACTCCATTTATCTCCCCTGTCAGTTCCCTGTGCTGATGCCCGGTTAATAAAATATCGATTCCATCCACTTCCATACAGATGCGATATGCTTGATTTTCACCGGTATAAGTTTCAGAAGGGCTGCCATTTTCAACATCATTTTCAAATCCCCCATGATAAGACAAGACAAGTATATCTGGGGATTCCACTTCATGTATGTAGTCCACCCAGCGTTTGGCTGACAGCAGGGCGTCCTCGAAATACAGCTCTCTTATATGTTCGGGATTTTCCCAATTCGGAATATAATGGGTGGTCAGTCCAAGAACCGCCGCCTTGATTCCATTGGAAAATCTTTTCGTAGTATACGGCTTTCCGAAATACGTTTCCTTCGTGGTTCCATGGCAAACATTAGCGGAAAGCCAAGGAAAGTTTGATTGACTCACTGCTCTATTCAATACACCCATCCCGTAATTGAATTCGTGGTTGCCGATCACAGCAGCATCATATTCCAAATGATTCAGCAGTTTGATCATCGGATTCTGCTTATTCTTAAGGAATTTTACATAATGATAGGTCAAAGGCGTCCCTTGTATCAAATCTCCATTATCTATCAATAATATGTTTTCATTTTCTGCCTTTATTCTTTTGATGAGCGAGGCTATCTTTACAAGTCCTTTGTCTTCATGGGCGTTGTCTGCATAAGACAAGGGCAGGACGCTTCCATGGATGTCACTTGTTTCAAGAATAATGATTTTTTCCATTTAACCAGTAATCCCCCTCAAACAAATCTTAAAAATGTTCAGCAAATTCAGATTCTCATATAATGAGACTATCATATTTTGATATAATAAGGTTTGGAATATTTAAATATATTTTTAAGATTTGGAGGACTCATGGCTTTATGAAAATTACTCGTAATAAAGTCATTATCTACCTTTTGATTGCCATCCTGCCATCTTTGGCAGGAACAGCAGTCTTTGGGCATTATACATATAAAAAGCAATTAAAAAAAGCTGAGGACCACGCTGAGTGGATTGCATCGATCCACCAGCATCAGTTGGGCGGGCTATTTCACGAGACAAAGATTAGTCTTGAAACATTATCAATGACATTTACAGGATCTGTGCCATCGAAGGAATCACTGAATGCTGTCTTGAATAATCTTCAAGAAAAAGATTCGCGATATGCCGGGCTTTATTATGCAGACAGCGATGGCTTGATCAAATTTGGTTCAAATAATCATCTCATCAATAAGAGTCTGCGAGGCGACGAAACCTTCACATTAGCCCATTTAACAGGTAAAACAAGTATTTCTGATAAAGCAGAAAGTAATAATCAGTCTATGCCTGTATTCTCGATCATCACTCCTATTGTGAGTGATGATCAAATCACAGGATACTTAGTAGGGCATATCCGTTCAGATTATGTCGTAAATCTTATAGGAATGCTCACGCCTGGGGAAGCAGTCAAATTCATGAATTCAAATCAGGAAGTGATACTAAAAGCAGGACCGGATCCAGAGAAACACGGTCAGAAGTGGGTGAATGATGAACTCTCGACCGCGCCATGGATCATTTCGGTAGCAATAAAAGATGGGTACAAGAATGAAGCTTTTATTTCATCTATATTTTTCTTTCTCATTTCTGGATTCATCATGCATATCATCTATCTTCTATTCAGGAATTATAGAATCGGGAAGAGGTCGAGACTGGAGAAAATAGAAAACGACGCCCAAAAGCTAGAGCTTGTTGGGACTCTTGCAGCCAGCACTGCCCATGAAATAAGAAATCCGTTAACAGGAATCAAAGGGCTGATACAGCTGTTAGCAGAGAAATATGATAATCCTCAAGACCAATTTTATTTTTCAATCATCAATAAAGAAGTCTTGAGAATTAACCAAATCGTAAGTGAATTTCTTATTTTAGGAAAGCCTTCTATCCATACGGCAGAGATTTGCGATTTAAGAGATATCCTGCTTGATCTGAATCCTATCATCCGTTCAGAAGCGAACCTGAAAACAATAGAATATTACTATGAAATGGAAGTATCGCCAATAGAAGTGCTTTGCTCAAAAGATCAAATCAAGCAAGTGATAATGAATGTCTCCAAGAATGCTTTTGAATCTATGGCAGAAGGCGGTACGTTGACTATAAAACTCTATATTCAGAATATGACAGGCTATATTGACATCATCGACACTGGTTCAGGTATTACCGATGAAGATCTCGAAAGGATCTTTAATCCTTTCTTCACCTCCAAAGATGGGGGTACAGGGCTTGGATTAGCCGTCTGTAAAAGAATCGTCCAATCCTTCAATGGAAGAATTGAAGTATCCAGTGAATTAGGTAAAGGAACTAAAGTGACAATAGGGTTTCCGATTACTCAAAAGGAAAAGCGGCTTTAAAGAAGGATTTTTTTCTTGAAAGCAGCGGTTTTATTAATGAAGAATGTCATGGTGAGGATTCTCTTGATTGAATGTTTGGGGTTTTTTCTTTCTCTCAAAGATAAAATATATCGATTGTATTCATTTAAAAGAGAGTCCAGTTCCTGGCTGCATGCAACCGTTTGCTTTGATGCCAGTCCAAACTTCATGCCCAGTTGAATCATCTCGTCCCTTTTTAATTGAATTTGAGTCATATAATTGATATTATTATCCGTCTTTCCGATCACGATTATTACCCTCCAACTATATATTTCGATACTCGAGATTTGTATACTTGAGCATTATCGCAGTATTTTTCTGAAAAGTAAATAGATTCGCAATAATAGACAAAGCTTCTTACTTTTTGCCATAATACGACAATTTCCTCACCATTTTCTTTCAGCAAACGACTTTTTGTTTAAGAAAATCAATAGGAGGGAAATTAGTATTAATAAGGTGGTGGAGCCATGAAAAACTGGATACTGAGCAAGCTTGCTTTTCGACTTTTCAAAACGGATGCACAGGAACATTTAAAAGATAAGGAAAAAACGGTTCAATTGATGACAAAAGCTGAGAAAAAAGCTCTCAGCAATAAAACGACTCTTTCAAGCGTATGGCATAAATTGCAAATTACTTTTCAGCTCTTGAAATCCTGGGCTAAAGGTGAATATAAAGATATCCCTTATCGTACGCTCATTACGATTGTCGTCGGTCTAGTCTATTTTGTTTCACCCATTGATGTTGTCCCGGATTTTATAGCAGGATTGGGGATTGTCGATGATGTGGCTGTTTTAGGGCTCCTTTTCACACAGATCGATCCTGACTTAGCGAAATACATTGAGTGGCGGAAGAATAAAGCAAATATCATCGATGAAAAATAGAATTAAAACAAGCCCAAGGAATCCCTTGGGCTTCTTTAATGAGATCGCTTCTGCATCAGGCATTGATAGATGCATTTTCATAAATCGGCACCCAGCCCTCCTGGGTGACAAAGATTCTAACAGCCACAACATTTAGATCATCAGATAACGTGAAATAATGGCGGATATTTTCAGGAACAGAAATCAGGTCCCCCGGATTTAAATGCACTTCAAAAAATACTCCATCTTTCCCTTGAATAACGAAAACCCCGTGGCCGCTTACGATGAACCGAACTTCATCATCTGTATGATGATGCTCGCGATTGAAGTTTTTCAAAAGCTGATCAAGATTGGGAGTGGCTTCAGACAAGGAAATGACATCCTGGGCCTGGTACCCTCTTCTCTCAGAGATGTCTTTGATTTCATCCTTAAAAACTGCCAGGATCTCCTCTTTTTCTTCTTCAGTTAATAAAAACTTCTCCTGAAGGGCTGCGGGTAGTTTTGCTATATCCCAATTTTCATAAATTACGTCCTGCTCTTCTAAAAATTGAACGACTTCCTCTTGATTATCAATCACTTTTCCGCTTCCCTGAATTTTAATAGTAGTCATTTAAAATTCCCCCTATAAAGAAAATGTTTGTTTTGGAAATTGAATGTTATTCTTAATTTGTAAAAGTGAGAGATGATATTGGAAAATAAATTCACATGCTTCCAGCAATTTTTTGGCTTCAAAGCCGCTTTTCCCCCACACTGTGATTCCGTGGTTCCGAATTAATACGGCACCTTTATCCCCATTAACATGTTTTTGAAATTCCTTTGCAAGTTCTGGAATATAGGCGTGGTTAGGTATGATCGGGATGTTCAAAGATGCGTCTTCATCCCAAAGTCCAAAAGCCTTGATTAATTCTTGGCCCTGAAAGTCGATTTCCCCATCATCCCCATAAATTTCAGAGACTACATTATTGGCTACTGTATGGACATGGAGGCTGCATCCTGCTTTTGTATTCTTATAAATCTCACAATGAAGGAGAGTCTCTGCTGATGGAGTAAGAACCGTTTCTCCAATGGGCCTTCCCTCAAAATCCACTAAGAGAAAATCCTCTGAGGTTCTTCTTCTTTTATCTTTTCCGCTTGCTGTCACAAGAAAGCCATCGATAGATTCACCAGTTTTAATCGATAGATTCCCGCTCGTACCCATGAACCAATCCCTTGCTGCAAGCTCATCTTTGATGTCAGCAAGTTCATTCCACTTTTCTCTTAAATCACTCATACCCCCACCCCTTCCAATTTCGATAAAATGGAAGCACAATCATGGAATGTATCAAACGTTTCATGTGGAATGGCATGCTCTTCGCATTTTTCAGCAAGAAAGTCTCTGGCAATCACAAAGTCTGCAGCAAGTGCCGCCTTTAAGTCTGTAATGGAATCTCCTATTACAATCTTGAAGTCTTCTTCCGTGCTTAATTGGTTTATGATCGTCGGCTTGCAGCATCCACACTCCCCGGAGCATTCGTCCCCGCAGGTATGGGGCCAATCAATCCGAATTCTTTCCCTATCAAAATCCGCTTGATTGCAATAGATCCCTGAAATCGAATCAAACTCCTTTAATAAAGGATGGACGAAGAAATCCATGCCTCCGCTGACAATGTAAACCGGTATATCCCTCTCACTGCAAAATTGCAGGAATTCTTGAAAACCTGTTCTTATCTGTACACTTTGCTCCAAATAAGAAATGATGTCCTGTTTTAAATGGGAGGGAAGAAGTGAGAACATTTTCCCTACCCCTTCCTGGATGGAAATTTCTTGGGCAAGCACTGCATCCTTTAATCCTATCCATTCATCTGGAGCAAACTTTTTCATAATGGAGATAATATTATCATTTTCAGTCACGGTTCCATCGAAATCACAAAATACGATTGTCCTGCTCATCTGGACTCCACCGGGCTCCCCCATTTCCCCAAAGCCTTAGCCAGTTCCGGGCTTTCAGCACATTGTTCTTCGAGGCTCCTTCCTGAGAGTACTGCATCAATTGCCTGTCTGAAGGCTCTTCCACCTCCACACGCACCATCTGGATGTCCGTGCACACCGCCGCCTGCATTAATGATGGAGTCTTTTCCGAAATCCTCTATCAGAAGCGGAACAAGCCCGGGATGGATGCCGGCTGATGGCACCGGGAAGGTTCGTTTGAATTCATTTTGTTCCAGCAGGTCATGTTTGATTGAAAGGGCTGATGATTTTTCCAATGCTACACTTCCATATGGAGATGGGAACAGTGAAAAATCAGCTCCGGCAATCCTCAATAATTTGCCGAGGAACAATGAATGGGAGGCACCGTATATATTTGAACTTGTAAACGCACCGCTGAAGGATGGATGCGCCATTAGTGGCAGGGCAATTTCATCATCTTCACGTAATTCCTGGAGGACATCAAGACCGTATGTGAAGACATTAAAGAGCAGTGCATCCGCTCCAAGCTCTTTTGCTCTTCTCGCCTTATCCCTCAGTCCTGAAGTCCTCCCGGTCAAATTCACAGCATAAAGCGTTTTATGCCCCGTTTCCCTATAGACTTCTCCGAGCACTTTCTTCCCTTCTATGACACGCTTTTCGAATGGAGTGAGAGGATTATCAAAAAGGATTTCATCGTCTTTGACCAGATCGATGCCGCCTCTTGCCTGTTCCCTCAGCTGATGTGATAAGAATGAAAGATCTTTGCCGATCACTCCTTTGAAGATACTCATCAATAGCGGCCTGTCGTATACATTCAACTCCTCTCTGATCCCTTCGATGCCAAATCGGGGTCCGGGAAAATGCCTCTTTAATTCGGCTGAGAAATCAAGATCGATCAATTTGATTTTCCCATCCAACGATAATTTCCCGAATACAGTGGTCAGAATTGCCGGCAGATCTGCGGAGAAATTAAGTGCAGGATAAGCGATGGATATTTCAGCTATGACTTCATCCCCGTTCCCGCCCTTCTGCTCTTTCACTGAAACAGTCCTTCCTTTATGCTTCTTTAACTGCTCCTGCTCAAGTTCTGGAAGGCTGGTCCATGTCCCGACTGTCAGCCCCAGTGCAATTTCCTCTGCTTTTTTTTCAAACGAGCCAAGACGGCCCAAAACTCTGTAAGATGCTATGATTTCAGTCATTTCACTCTTCCTTTCCGTTCAAATTCAGCAGCAGTCTGTTGTTGAATAGGTTCCAAAACAGCAAAAAACCTCTCCGATAAGAAGAGGTTAATGATTAACTTCTTCTTATCTCTCAGCCTATAGCTGCAAGAATTAGCACCGTGCCTGAAGGAAGACATTATCCTCCAAGTCGGTTGCCGGGCTTCATCGGGCTAGTCCCTCCGCCTGCTCTTGATAAGAAAAACATTCATTTAATTGTTTGATTATTAAAAAATATTAAAATCATTTGTGATTATGACAGGGATATCATTTTCTGTCAATCTTTTTTTACAAATAAACCTACTTTTTTTATTCTTTCTGCTGCTTCTATAAGTCTCTCTTCGCTTGTCAAAAGCCCTGCCCGAACATAGCCTTCTCCCCACTCTCCGAAGCCTATGCCTGGAGCTACCGCGACTTTTGCCTCTTTGAGGAGAAGATCCGAAAACTCTTCTGAAGTGTATCCTTCAGGGACTTTCAGCCAAGCAAAAAATGAACCTTTCGGAGATGCTACATCCCATCCAATGTTCTTCAACCCCTGCACGAAGGCATCCCTTCTGCTTTCGTACATCTCCACCATCCCTTCCACGCACTCCTGTGAATCGAGCAGTGCAGACGATGCAGCCTCTTGGACTGCACCAAATAAGCTTACATAAAGATGATCCTGCAGTAAATTGATGGCTTCAATTACATCCCGATTCCCGACAGCAAAGCCTACTCTCCACCCTGCCATATTATAAGTTTTTGAAAGGGTATAAATTTCAATGCCGACATCTTTTGACCCTTTTGCCTGAAGGAAACTTACAGGTTTTTCACCGTCAAACCCTATGGCGCCGTAAGCAAAATCATGTACGACACAAATATCATTTTCCCCTGCAAACTGTACCGTGTCTTCAAAGAAAGACAAATCTGCAACCGCTCCGGTAGGATTGTTCGGATAGTTCAAAAACATCAATTTTGCAGCTTTTGCTGTGCTTTTGGGAATTTCTGAGAAGTCCGGGAGAAAGCCGTTTTCTTCTTTCAAAGGCATTACGGCCATATGTGCACGAGCTATAGCTGCCCCTGACCAGTAGTCAGGATACCCGGGATCAGGTACAAGCAATGTGTCGCCCGGATCCATAAGACACACCGGGATCTCTACCAGCCCTGCTTTGCCGCCAAATAATACAGCCACCTCTTTTTCCGGGTCTAATACAACTCCATACTCCCTTTTGTAAAATTCAGCTGCAGCTTCTTTTAAATAGCTATTCCCGCGAAAAGGAGAATATTTATGGTTCAACGGATTCTCTGCTGCTTCCTTCAATTTTGCAACAATATGGTCAGGTGTAGGCTGATCGGGATTTCCCTGTCCTAAGTTGATGATATCATGGCCTTCTGCCGCAGCTTTCCCGACTTTTTCCACCAGTGAAGCAAAAAATTGTTTTGGGAGAGACTTCAATAATTGAGATTGCTTGAATTCTTTCAAACGTTTCACCCTCTATTTATGAAAATTTCGACTTTAAAAATCTAGTCACAAATGATATAACGGAAAAAGCAGCTTGTAAAGAAAAAATTTTCAAACTATTCATAAAGGAGAAGTATCATGAAGCTTAAAATAGCCTGTCTACAAATGGATATAGCCTTTGGGAATCCTGCTCAAAATATCAAGAATGCAGAGAAGTGGGTAGAGAAAGCAGCTGAACAAAAATGTGATTTAATTGTCTTGCCTGAACTATGGATGACAGGCTATGACCTTGGTCGGCTGGGTGAAATCGGAGACCCTGAAGGAAAGGATCTGGCAGCATTCATCAGCAGGAAAGCCAAAGAACACCACATGGATATCATCGGAGGCTCCACAGCCATGCAGACTGAGGATGGCCATTTCAACACCATGTTCATTTCCAACCGGGAAGGAAATATTATTAAGCAGTACAGCAAACTCCATTTATTTAAACTGATGGATGAGCATGAACATCTTTTGGGCGGGAAATCAGATGGCCTCTTCACTCTCTATGATGAAATCTTTGCTGGTTTTATCTGCTACGATATACGCTTTCCTGAATGGATACGAAAACACGCCCTGGATGGTGCCAAAGCTTTATTTGTATCGGCTGAATGGCCACTGGCCAGAGCTGCTCATTGGAAAACCCTGCTGACTGCGCGCGCAATAGAGAATCAATGTTACGTCATTGCCTGCAACAGGTGCGGCGACGATCCAAATAATACATTTGCCGGCCACTCTTTGATTATCGACCCTTGGGGAGAAATAGTCGCAGAAGGTTCACAAGAAGAAGAGCTGGTAATAGCAGAACTCGAATTGTCCCTTGTAGAAAAAGTAAGAAAGCAAATCCCAATCTTCGAGGACCGCCTGCCCGAGTTTTATTAATATTTGTTGTTTAAAAATTTGCAATTTTTTATTGACAAAGGGATTTTTTTCTTGTTATGATTCTCAGCAAGCGAATATTTTCAGTAAGTTTTAACAATTCCATACTTTTTACTCTTATCAAGAGCTGGCTGAGGGATTTGGCCCTATGAAGCCCAGCAACCGACCGTAATTCCGTTGTAAAACGGGGCGCATTCAATATTTGCGCCGGATATGTTTCCGCAAGGCACGGTGCTAATTCCAACAGAAAGATTATTCTTTCTGGCAGATAAGAGGTGCGAAGCTTATTCTTCAAGCCTCTTTCACAAGAAAGAGGCTTTTTCATTTTTTATGGAAGGCCTCAAAAAAAATTGGAGGTCATGACATTGGCAATTTCTAAAACAAAAATTTATGAACCGTTGACAACAAGCGGAGCGATCAACTTATTAAAAGAATTGGATTTTTTCAAAAAAGACAGCCTTCTCACTTGCAATGAAATCGGGGATGGCAACCTGAACCTCGTTTTTCAAGTGGCAGAGCCGCAAAGCGGAAAAAGCTGCATCATCAAACAAGCACTTCCTTATGCAAAAGTGGTGGGCGAAAGCTGGCCGCTGACACTTAGCAGGGCAAAAATCGAAGCAGATGCCTTGAAATTATATAAGGAACATGTCCCTCAGTTCGTTCCGGAAATTTATTATACAAATGATGACCTCGCCATTACAGTAATGGAAGATTTATCATCATTGAAAATCACCAGAAAAGGGTTGATAGCCGGTGAAGAATATCCGCATCTTCCTAACCACCTAGGAGAATTCTTAGCCAAGACTTTATTCTACACTTCTGATTTTTACCTTGAACCGCCTGCGAAGAAAATCCTGGCTCGAAAATTTTCGAATCCTGAGCTCTGTAAAATTACAGAAGACCTGGTATTTACAGATCCATTCTTCAACAGTGACACAAATGATTTCGAACCTGAACTATTTGATGATGTTCAATCTCTATGGAATGATTTTTCCTTGAAGCTGGAAGTTGCAAAGCTAAAAAAAAGTTTTCTAACTGAAAGTGAAGCCCTTATTCACGGTGACTTGCATACAGGCAGCATCTTCAGCGATCAGAGTACGACGAAAGTAATCGATCCTGAATTTGCATTCTTCGGCCCCATCGGATTTGATATCGGACAGTTTTTTGCCAATCTGATCTTTCAGCTTCTCTCTAATCCAAAGGAGAAAGAGAAATTGATTTCAGGGTATATTGCGGAGGCATGGAATACATTTGAAAAAACATATTCAGATCTTTGGAGAAAAGAAAGCAGGGAGAAATATACAGAAGTAGATGGGTATCTGGATTATGTCCTTAAAAAGATCTTCCAGGATGCAGTCGGATTCGCTGGCTGCGAATTGATCAGAAGAACCATCGGGCTTGCCCATGTAGAAGATCTTGATGGAATCTGCGATAAACATCTTCGCATCACTGCCAAAAAAGCCAGTATTCAATTAGGCAGGGAGTTTATCAAAACAAGGGGACTTCAAACTGGTCCTGAGTCCATTCTTCCCCTTCTCTCAGAAACTGCCGCCTATGCGGGAATTAAGTAAGGAGTAGACAATCATGAATGCAAATACATCGTTCCACATCCCCACTTCAATACAATGGCAGGACAATAGACTTTCTATCCTTAATCAGCAGGAACTCCCCCACAAAGAGGACTACCTGGAGCTTTTAGAGATTGAGGATGTATTCGAAGCCATACTGACACTAAAAGTGAGGGGAGCACCTGCCATAGGGATCGCCGGGGCATTCGGCCTGGCAATGGCAGCCTCAAAATATGAAACAGATGAATTAGGAGTCTTCTTTAATCAATTGGCAAAAGACAAGGAATATTTACTGTCCAGCAGGCCTACTGCTGTGAATTTATCCTGGGCCCTCGAAAGGCTGTATCAACTTGCTCTCCAATCTAGCAGCGTCAATGAAGCAAAGACTGAATTGCAGCACGAGGCCATCAAAATCCAGGCAGAAGACGAAGATATGTGCCGAAAAATTGGAGAGAATGCTCTTACATTGCTTGATCCTTCCCATCCCGTGATGACCATCTGCAATGCCGGCTCTATTGCCACGGCAAAATACGGGACGGCTCTTGCGCCCTTCCATATTGCCATGGAAAAAGGAAAGCAATTCAAAGTGTACGCCTGTGAGACAAGACCGCTTCTTCAGGGTGCAAGGCTCACTGTATGGGAACTTCTTAAATCCGGTGTCGATGCGACATTGATCGCTGACAGCATGGCTGCCTATACCATCCAGGAAAAAAATATCAAAGCCATTATCGTTGGAGCAGATAGAATTGCCCAAAACGGAGATACCGCCAATAAAATTGGCACATATGGTCTTGCATTGCTCGCTCAAGCTTTTCAAATACCTTTATATGTGGCCGCTCCTTCTTCTACATTTGATTTAAGCATTGAAACAGGCAGGGAAATTCCGATTGAGGAAAGAAAGTCAGAGGAAATTACGCATTTCAACGGTATTCCTTCTGCCCCTCTCGATGCGAGGGTGTTTAACCCTGCATTTGATGTGACTCCCGGCCATTTGATCACAGCCATTATTACAGAGAATGGGATATTGAAGCCTGATTATAAGGATTCTATTTCAAACCTGTTTTCTGAACAGCAATAAGCAAAAAAACCATACCAGAACACTTTACTGGTATGGTTTTCTTTTGTTCTATCATCCCTCTGTCTTTGCCCACATTTCGGTAGGATTTAACTCATAGATTCCATTTTCACGGTACATGTAATGATTGATAATGAATTCTCTTCGGATCGTAGCGAAATCTTCATGGAACTTTTTAATATACTCATTGATTTCTTTTTCGGGATATTTTCTGCCTTTTTCAAGTCCGCTTACGATATGTTCAAAAACATACAATTTCTTTTTCCTCTGGGCCGGTATGGATTTCAGCTTTCCATCCTTTGTAAAGAAATTATTGATGACTGCCTGCTTTTCTTTCATTGATTTATCCATTGTTTCCTCTTCCCCCTTATCTTCTAGACAATAGGTCAATAATGCATTAGAGTGCTGCTTCAGTAATTTTTGATTCAAATGGTAATAAATCGTATTTTTATCCCTGCGTTGATAAACGAGGCTGATATCCCTCAGTTTGCTCAAGTGATGCGAAATCGTAGGTGGGGTGAGCCCCAGTTTTCCTGCAATTGCCTGGCCATGAAGCGGCCCTTGTGCTAGAAGGCTTATAATCCTTACTCTTGTTGGATCTCCCATTGCTTTATGGAAGGAAACTATTTTATCCAGCTGCATTATAAATCAACACCTTTTTAAATGATCATCTAATTAGATAATAGTCTAATTAGAATTCGATGTCAATCAATTCCAAAAAAAAAAAAATCCTGATATAGTATCAGGAAAAACAATAGACTCTTTAGATGGTTGGCAGTGTGATGTGAAAGGTCGTTCCTTTCCCCAATTCACTCTCTACCTCAACATTCCCTTTATGTTCCTTGATGATCTTGAAGCTTACCATCAGCCCCAATCCAGTCCCCCTATCCTTTGTGGTGTAGAATGGTTCTCCGAGCTTCTTGATTTTATCGTGCGGAATACCAGATCCTTCATCCTTAATGGAAATCTTGATAGCTTCCTGGTCAGCCTTGAGCATGTTGATGGTAATTGTACCACCCTTTGGCATAACTTCAATTGCATTTTTAATAATATTGATAAATACCTGTTTTAACTGGTTTGGCTCACAGAAAGTCGATGGAAGATTATCTTCCAGATTAACCTCAAATTCAACCCCATGCATCAGCGCCTGTGCATTCAAGAGTTCAATGGTGTCTGTCATGATTTTTCGCACATCATACTCTAGATAATGGATTGCCTGCGGTTTAGCCAATACGAGAAATTCAGTGATAATGGATTCAATCCGCTTCAACTCGGAAGAAATGACATTGAAATACATTTCTTGGCCGCCGTCGGGTTCGTCCATGCTGTTTTCGAGAAGTTGAATGAACCCCTTTAGTGCGGTCATTGGGTTTCTGATTTCATGTGCAATCCCTGCAGCAAGCTCCCCAACGACATTCAGCGTATCTGATTTCCTCAATTGTTCCTCCATCTCTATTTTCTCCGTGACATCCCTGATCACAGTCAAGTTCATATTTGTCAAAAGGTTGCATTTTGTGGAGATTTCTAAATGTTTCAAATTTGAATCCTGATCTTTATAAATAAACATTTGATTGGCTTTACCGTACTTAGCCAATTTTTTCATATGTGAACGGAATTCCTTTTTTGTCTCCTCATTCTCATTGATGAGTTCGCGGATATCCATGCCTTTACGGAAACTATCGGAACAATTCAGAATAGTTTTCGCTACCGGGTTCATATCAATCAATTTATAGTTTTGATCCCAAAGCAGCATTCCATCCAAAGTGCCCTCGAATACCTTCCTGAATTTCGTCTCACTCTCCCTCAGTTCTTTTTCCATTTGATAGCGCTCACTGACATTCCTGAAAATTGTAATGTTATATCCGTCAATTGGATGCATCCTTGCAGTGAACTCCAAATGTTTGAGCTGTCCATTAGGCATTAAAAAGAGCAGTTCATCCCTTATGGATCCAACTTCCTGGAATTCCTTCATTACTTTTAAAAATTTCTTATCTTTTTCATACAGGAAATCACAGAGAATGGATCCTATTAGTTCTTGTTCAGTACATTCAAATATTGATAGAGCCGCTTTATTCACTCTCATGATTTTACCGTCTTGGTCCCAGAAGACAATGGCATCAATCGTTTCTTCAAACAAATCCTCAAACTGCTCTTCGCTTCTTTTCAATTTGATTTCCATTTGTCTCTTCTCGGTGATATCCCGTAAAATCGCCATATGCAGCCCTTGGAAAATATTCGGGCTTACATTGAACTCCATTACAGAGAGCCCGCCATCATGAATTATGGGGATTTCCCCTCTAACCTTTTTATTCTGCTCAATATATTCATTGATTTTCTCCATCTTCTGATAAAAGCCTTCAGGAATGAATTTCAGTACTTTTTGACCAAGTATCTTATCACGTCCTAAATTCACCTTTTTACAAAAGACAGGATTCACATTAATAATCGTCCCGTTATTTTTAAATATGATTATGCTGTCTGCTGCCTGAGTGAAGATATTGTAGAGCATTTGCTGGTTTCTCTGGTCTTCACGTTCGATTTCTTTTTCCTTTGAGATATTACATAAGTGAAAGATATCCCAGCCATTCTCACGGTCTCTATGCACTTTCAGTTTTATATGGATTTTGGCTCCACAGGACCTTGTAAGCAAAACTTCATCCTCCACATAGCCCTGTTCAGATAATTGGTCATCATGGTATTTTTTAATGATAGATGGAATCGCATTAAAATAAAATGCGATATTCCTTGTCATAATATGATTAGAATCTTCATTCAGCAATCTTTCCGCACATTGATTGATAAAATGAATATTGCCATCAAAATCAGTGACTATCACTGCATCGCTTACAGTCGATGAAATGGTTTGAAACAATCTTTGAGTATGGTCTTTCAGCATTTCAGACCCTATCCAACTATTTTCATTGAATCGGACAAGCGGGCTGCTGCTGTTTGATGAGTTTGGCACGTATGTATCCTCCTTTTGATGCTCGAGAATCATGATCGTGGACCAAACATGGTTTTGGTCCGTTTATCGTTCGATATTGTGGGTATAATTTACATGACAAAGCTGCAAAATACAGAATTGATGGTGAGAATATGGAAAAACGGGACTATTACTTTGATAACGCCAAATTTATCTTGATCCTCTTTGTGGTGTTTGGACATTTAATTCAATCGTATATTGATAAAAACTCCATTATAGAAGCGGTATATAAGTTCATTTATACTTTCCACATGCCGGCTTTCATATTGGTGTCAGGTTATTTCGCAAAAGGCTTTTATAACAAAGGGTATATTTGGAAACTGACAAAAAAATTGATTTTGCCCTATTTGATCTTTCAAACCATTTATACCGTATTCTATTACTACCTATACGATAAGTCGACTTTAGCAGTAGATCCCCTGAATCCTCAGTGGGCTCTTTGGTTCTTGCTAAGCTTGTTCTGTTGGAACTTGCTATTATTGGCTTTTGCAAAGCTAAAGCCAATCCCTTCACTAGCCTTGGCATTTGCTATCGGCCTTTTAGTAGGGTATGCAGACTGGATTTCAAATTATTTAAGCCTTTCGCGAACTTTCGTATTCTTTCCACTGTTTTTGCTTGGCTACTTCATGGAGCGAAAGACTTTCAGCAGGCTTACTGAAACTAAATCTAAAATCATTACCTCAGTGATTATCCTTGCAGTATTAGTCAGCATGTACCTCTTCCCTGACTGGAACGAAAAATGGCTGCTCGGTTCAAAGCCTTATGATGTGCTCGGCGCAGAAGTACCTTACAGTGCTTTGCTGCGTGCAGGAGTTTATATTCTTAATATCGTTATGGTTCTCTGTTTCTTTTCGTATGTACCTGATAAGAAATATTTCTTCACAAAATGGGGCAAAAACACTTTGTATGTTTATTTGCTCCACGGATTTCTCATTAAGACTTTCAGGGCAAGCGATGTATCCAACCATTACTCATTCGATATCGGCACCTATGTGATACTGGCACTAGTATCCTTTGTACTATCCATCTTATTATCAAGCAAGTTCATTACATCCCTGACTCAACCTATTATCGAGTTAAGGGCAAATAAGTGGAAAAAGTTCAAAGAACGTTTTAAAGTAGGATTCCTTCACCTAAAAAGGATGCTTGGCAATGAATAGTTAATGAAAAAAGACAGCCATTTGGCTGTTTTTTTCTTTTAAGAATAAATTCTAAGAAAATATGTAAAATCCTGCCTTGCTTATTCATTTTTTTCTGTAAATTCTCCCATGCGTTGAGGTTTTTCCCATGCTCAGCTAAAATAAAGGGATGAATAGATGGAAAAGAGGAATTCAATAAAATGAAAATAGTGCTAAGTACACTGAATGCTAAATATATTCATATGAATTTGGCTTTGAGATGCTTAAAATCATTTGCCGAGCCTGAGTTCGAGGCTGAGATTGCAGAATATACGATTAAAGATCCGTCCATGAATATCGTTTCAGATTTGTTTTCTAAAAAACCTGATGTCATTGGATTCAGCTGCTATATCTGGAATATTGAAGAAACGATTACGGTTATCAAGATGCTGAAGAAAATCATGCCTTCTGTGAAAATTATTTTGGGTGGACCGGAAGTTTCCTATGATGTGATTTATTGGCTGGAAAGAATACCTGAAGCTGACTTTATCGTAATCGGAGAAGGAGAAGAAACTTTTAAGCAGCTTTTGACTGAATTATCCGGGCCAATGGATTTATCAAATGTGCCGGGTATTGGCTATATGAAGGAAGGGAAGCCTGCCATCAACCCGCAGAGAAACAAATTGGACTTGAGGGAGCTGCCATCCCCTTTCCGTTTTGAAGAAGACATCCCGCACCTGTCAAAAAGGGTCATATATATTGAAACAAGCCGCGGGTGCCCGTTCAGATGCCAATTTTGTCTATCTTCCATCGAAGTCGGTGTCAGGTATTTCGACCGTGAAAAAATTAAAGAAGATATCCGCTACTTGATGAAGAATGGGGCTAAAACCATTAAATTCGTCGATCGGACTTTCAATATCAGCCGCAGCTATGCGATGGAAATGTTCCAATTTTTAATTGACGAACATCTTCCCGGAACAGTATTTCAATTCGAAATCACCGCGGATATCATGAGGCCTGAGGTGATTGAGTTTTTAAATCAAACCGCACCTGCTGGATTATTCCGATTTGAAATTGGCGTCCAATCCACCAATGACTCCACAAATGAACTGGTGATGAGAAAGCAGAATTTCCAGAAGTTGACCAGGACTGTCAGCATGGTCAAGAATGGAGGGAAAATCGACCAGCATCTGGACTTGATTGCCGGATTGCCGGAAGAAGACTACCACTCATTCAGAAAGACTTTCAATGATGTATTTGAATTGAGGCCTGAAGAACTGCAGCTCGGATTCTTAAAAATGCTTCGTGGGACCGGCCTTAGGATACGGGCGGATGAACATCAATATATATACATGGACCATTCGCCATATGAAATCCTGGGCAATAATGTGTTGAGCTTTGATGATATCGTAAGGATCAAACAAGTCGAGGATGTTTTGGAGAAGTATTGGAATGACCATCGTGCTGATGAGACCATTGAATATTTGGTGTCGAATGTATTTGAAAGTCCATTCGATTTCTTCCAAGAGTTTGGCTCTTATTGGGACAGCCAGGGCTGGTCAAGGATTGGACATCAGCTTGAGGATCTTTTCAAGCGCTTAAGCCAATTCCTTCAGGAAGTACACCCATCATCTCTGGATGTAGTTGAGGGGCTTATGATGTATGACTACATTCAAAACCAAAAATACAAGCCTAGAAAACCTTGGTGGACCCATAAACTTAGCAAAAGTGAGAAATCAGAGATCTATCAGTCCATCCTGTCAGACCCGGAAATTTTCGGAGATGAGTTCATTCAGCTGCACCTGAATGAAAAAGACTTATATAAACACACAATGCTTGAACTTATCCCATTCAATGCAGGCAGCTATTTCGATACAAATGAAGTGGAAAGAGAAAATTCTATCATGCTTGTCTACTTCCAGCCTGCAAGTGGAAAGCCTACCGTCTATTTTGCACCCTTAAAGGGAATAAAAACTATAACTGCTATTTAAACACACAATGGGACGCGCTGTATTTAGCGCGTCCCTTCTATTTAGCATTTCTTTTTTTTATCCGACTTTTCTTTTGTTCTTTGAAGGATCTCATACTGCTTTACAGCGTTAATATCCCCAAATTCCATTCCAAACTCTTCACGAAATGATTGTTTGCTGCAGGATTCTTTTTTCATTATGCCCTGCCTTTTTTACCTTTTTGGGAATTGCGGTTTGCATGCTTTGCAGTATTTTCTTTCCCTGTAAATTCTGCAGAGAATTCCGTTTCCTTCTTATTTTCATAAGGTGTTTGATTATTTTTAGATGCTGCATCGAATTGAGCTTTTCTTTTCGCCATGACAATCTCCCCTTTTCATATCTGTAGGGTATTATCATCCCACTTATGAAAGAATCAATCCTGCATCATTTTTGGATATCCTAGAATAACTTGCCTATACTATCCGATGATGACCCTTTCTTTTGGATAGCGGTATTTTACTGCGTCTTCTTTCCCGAACATGAATATGAAGGATAAAATCCCCACTCTTCCGATGAACATAAGGATGATGATGATCCATTTTCCGACTACTGAAAGCTCCGGGGTAATGCCAAGGGACAATCCCGTCGTTCCGAATGCTGAACAGACTTCGAACATAATGGAAATAAGCGACTGATGTTTTTCAGTATAGGACAAAATGATGACTGAAAAAGAACAAATAAGAAATGCCGTAAAACTGACAACGTAGGATTTTATGATATCATCTTCCATTACTTCTCTTCTGAATACCTTGATGGTTTTTCTCCCTCTTGAAAAGTGATAGAGGGTCAGCACATTGATGGCAAATGTAGTCGTACGGATACCACCGCCGACAGAACTCGGAGAAGCTCCGATGAACATCAGTACACACAAAAGAAGGAGTGTAGGATGGGAAAAATGATTTACGTCAAGTGTTGCAAGCCCTCCGTTTCTCGTAGTTACTGACTGGAATAAAGCATAAAACAAGCTCTCATGCCATGTCTTCCCTTTAAAGAACTGATTCCATTCCAGAACGATAATCCCCACTGTACCAATTATGATAAGGGAAAAAAAAGTAAATGTAGTTAATTTTGTATAGAGGGAAAAGTGGTTTCTCTTTGTTTTTTTACGATTAAACAAATAATCTTTTGTTTCTATAAGAACCGGGAACCCAATGGCCCCTAATATCAATAAAAGCATATTGATGATTTGGACAAAATAATCATGCTTATACATAAAAAGGGATGACCCGGTAATATCGAATCCTGCATTAGTCGTCGCACTGACGGATGCAAAAAGCCCGTGTAAAAAAGCCACTGGCCATGTGGGATAATACTTTAAAAAGTAAAAACCTAGAATGGCGGCACCAGCCAGTTCAATTAATAAAATCAAACTTAAGATCTCCCTTAATAGCCTGACCAGACCTGAAAGACTTGTCTGATTTTGATCCGTCATTATCAGCCTGCGTTCTTTTAACCCAATTTTCTTCCGAAGGATTAGCCAAATGAATGTACCAAGTGTCATGATCCCAATCCCTCCGAATTGGAGGACAAACATAAGAATATAGACCCCAAGGGTATTAAATGTTTCAGAAATATCAACAGTAGAAAGTCCGGTAACACTCACTGCACTTGCCGCGACAAATATCGCATCAAGAAAACTCCACTTAGCTTCTGGATTGCGTGCAATGGGGAGGCTGAGCAGAAGGGTAGAAACGGTCACTGCAAGGAGATAAAATACTACGATTGCTTGTGCAGGAGATAAACCTTTAATTTTTAACTTAAGTGACATTGCAGCAAAATCCCTTTCCTTAGTATCAGTATCTATCTTATAGAAAATAAATACGAAATAAAAGGGTTAACAGGCAGTTTTAGATGAAATATGATACCATTTACCATTCATTAAATTGTTTGGCGCGCAGCATAATAAGAAAACCAGAAATGGTATACCTTTTGAAAGGGGGAATTTTCATGGCAAACCGAAATAAATTGATTGTCCCTGGTGTTGAACAATATTTGGATCAAATCAAATATGAAATCGCACAAGAATTCGGTGTCACTTTAAGCTCTGATACAGCTGCACGTGCAAACGGATCTGTCGGCGGAGAAATCACCAAGCGCCTGGTTAAACAAGCGCAAAGTCAGCTTAAAGGCGAATAATCGATTGAGCACTGCCGTTAACGGCAATGGATAGAGCTGCATTCAAGGATGCGCACTGTGCTGTAATCGGATTAATAATAAAAATGAGAGCCGGAGAAATTTCTTCGGCTCTCATTCCTATAGTTCAATCTCTATGATCTTCTCCTGAATCCCCTTTGCCTTGACCGTGTTCATGTCCGTCATGATCTTCATGATCTTCATGATTCCGTTCACGTTCATTCTTTCCCCAGCTGCTACCATGCTTTTCATCGTAGTTTGAATGGCTGTTCCCATTGTTCTTTTCATGATGATCCCAATCATGTCCTTTACCGACATTTTCATCATTTTTTGGTGGGTACACATTTTTATTTTTCTCAGAACCATTGCCTGGATTGAAAGGATGAGTGCTGTTTCTGGAACCATTCTTTTTTTGCTGTCCGGCATTGTTTTGATTCCTGGTGTCCCCAGGAGTGACAGCTTCTGCTCCATTCCCTTTTGCTGCAGGTGCTTTTCCTTTATTTGCTGCATCATTATTTTGTTCTGAAGCACTTTTTTGCTGAGGCTGCTCTGCCTCTTTCTTTTTCGGTGGTACTTTCGTCTTTATTTTTTCAATACTTTCTTTCTCTGTTAATTCTTTTTCTCTTTCCTGCTTTAAATATTTTCCTGTTGTGAGACCTTTTGCGGCAGCATCTTTTCTCTCTTGCGGCGTCCCTTTGATTGCAATCAATTGGGCATCCAATGCGTTTGTTTCATTTTTGAGGGTTGTTATGGCATCGTTTAAGGACTTTGTAAATCCATCAGTAGCTTTTTCACCCGGGACTGTCGCTATAACGATTGTATGTTCCGGTTTTAAGTATCCCTCTTTTTTGCTCTCTTTCATGATTTGAATAGCCGCTTTCTTTATGGTTTGATGCTTTTTCAAATCAATATGCTTCAAAATGCGTTTGCCGTCGTTATTATAGGCACGTGCATCAATGACTTCCATACCTTTATTGATATTTAATTCAATGCTTGGATTAATATCAATGGATACGTAGGCATAAACTTCTTCTTCATGAAAAAATGGCTGCAGAAGAAGAAATGCCAACATGACAACTGCTGCGGATGCAGCAATCATTCCGGATTTTGTCATCCATTTTGAGAAAGCTGCGTTGAACTTTTTCCTCTTAGACCCCTCATAAGAAAAAAAAGAAACTTCTTCTCCGATCTCATACGTCCGTCTTTCTTTCTGCCCTTTCAGAAATTGGCCGTCCGCAGTGAGCATGATAAGGTAATCTTCTTTAATATCCATGATGATTCCCTTTTTATTCATAAGCCTAACCGCCCTTTTAAATAATCCTTTAAAAATATAAAATCCCCTGATAATATCAAAACGACTGAAATGATGTACTTCCGGTTTCTCTCTATTGTTTTCCGGCTGACATTTACATGCTCTTCTATTTTTTTTATTGGCAGCCTCTTTTTTTCAAAGAGGTAATTTTTATATTCATCGGTCCCCGCTACGATCTCTGCAACCCCAATCGCATTGATCCGTGCATCTTCGTGCTTTGGAGACTCATTCATCAATTCATCCAATGACAAGTCAAACTCCAATAGAGTCTGCTGGTAGCGAATGATTTCTTCTTTACGGAGCTCCTGCTCTTTTTTCTTTTTATATTCTTCAAATGATAGTGTTTCTTCAAGTGTCCCATTCGATTGGTCTTCTTCTTTTTCAAACGGGCTGACAGCTAAACTGATATCATTGTATTTCCCATTTTTACGGATATAATCGATGACTTTTCTTTTAATGATGACTTCTGCAAAGCTTAAAAGTGAATTTCCTTTGTCCTGATTGAATTTCAGGATGGAATCATGGAATGCCATGAGTCCAATGCTGAATTCATCATCGCTTTCAGTGATATATTTTTTGCATACAGAGGAAACCGTTTTTTTGACAAATGGCTTATAGGACTGCAGCACTTCTGTGACTGCGTCATCATTTCCATTTTGTATTTCCACGGCTAATTCTTCCAACGATTTTTTCTTTTTGCGAGCCATGAACAATAAACCCAGCATTCTCTCACCTCATCCTAGGCCATATTATACCACGATTTGAATTTCATCGTTTTTTAGGATGGAAAGAGGCAGCACTTGACTGCCTCTTGTGATTGTTTATCGTTCATGATGATATTGATGATCATCATAGTCTCATCCTTGATTAAAGTTTTTATGGTTATTAATGATGTCCGCCGTGCTCTTCGTGTCCGTTATCTCCATGATTATGATTTTCGCCTTGATGATGCCCTTTGTTTTCACCTTCATGATTCTTAGTGAAATCTACATGGTGCTCTTGCTCATCTTCATATCTTTGTACATTTTCACGGGATTTTTCTGCATTTGCTTTTTTCATCATTTCTCTTGCCTTTTCTTGCATTTCTTTCTTTTCTTGTTGTTCTTTTGCTTTTGCAGCTTTCCATTGTGCATGCAGCTCATCTTTTTTCTCTTTCCAAGCTTTTGGCTGATGATTTTGAACTGGAGCAGCTTTAGTAGTGGTATTTTCCTTGTTGTCTTTATCTGTTGTTTGTGTATCTGTTGTTTGTGTATCTGTTTCTTGGGAATCTTGTTTCACATTGTCTTCAGGAGCTTCAGCTTTTGCTTCATCTTCCTTGCTTGTATCCCCTGTCTGCTCAGTTGCCGGAGTTTCAGTTGATTCCGTTGAAGAATTTTCATCTTTGTTTTCATCTTCTTCTGCAGCTTTCTTTTCTTCCATTTTAGCAATATGTTCTTCGATTTTTTCTAATTTTTTTGCTAGTTTCGCATAGCTTTTTTCGATATTCTTTTCCAGAGCTGCTTTTGCTTTTGGATTTTTCACATGCTCCAAAGCTGCTTTTAACGCAACGATATTTTGTGTCATCATTTCTTGCAATTGATCAATGACTTCCTGATCGCTCATTTGATCTTCATCTTTTTGTTCGTCCTGAACGGCTCCGTCATCAGTAGATGCCTCTTCACCGTCTTTTACTTCAGATGTTTGATCTTCATCAGTAACTTCACCGCTTTGGTCATTCACTTCCGTTGTTTCGTCTACTGCAGTGTCATCTGCTTTTTCTTCATCAGCATTGCTGTCATCTTTGACTTCTCCGCTTTGTTCTTCTGAAGTTTGCTCATCGGCAGTGACTGTGTCGTCCTTGTTCTCATCATTTTGTTCAACTGTAGATTCATCAGATGATTTTTCCTGATCATTATCCATCTTTTCTTGTGCTTCTTTCATAGAACTTAAAGCATCTTTAATGGTTTTGATGGCCAAGTCTTCTTTTCCTTCTGCAAAAAGAGCCTCAGCTTCTGCCAATCTTTCAGAAGCATATTGGGAAAGCAGTTTTGCTTCCTTTTCATCATTCATTGTAAATGCAAGTTTGATGTTTTCTAAAGCCAGTTTTGCAAAATAAAAGAAGTCTCCAGGCAATAAAGAAGGCGCCTCTGTTTTGCTTTCATCTACTTGTTTGATGGCATCTTCAATTGCTTTAGTTGCATCAGTACCACTCATATTATCCGGCATGGAAACACTGTCAGTCGGAATTGGGTCTGTTGCTTTTGTTTCAGATGCGTGTGCGAATGTGTTAGATAAAGAGAATGTACCTGCTACTAATAATGCCAATGATGTTTTTGCTGCTTTTGATTTTTTTGTCATTTTTTTCACCTCTGCGAATTTTTCTCCAGCGATCGCTTTCACTAAATTACAATACGCAGCCCCATTCTTTTTTTAGGGGGGTTCTTTCAAAAAGTATCGTATATTCGCTATTTTTAGTTATATTATCCTAAGCAGAACATGACAAAAGACCGCCTGATGGGCGGTCTTTTGTCTTTTCTTATTAGCTGCGTGCTGCCATCTTTTCACTTTGGCGCTTGGAAATGAAGAAGCCCCCGATGGCCAAAGTCAGCAGGATGATCCAGAATGTCAGTTTCCAACCGGTGCTTTCAGGGAAGTGATGGTGGAGCAGGCTTACATTTGGATGAGAGACAGCAAGTACAGCAAGCTTCACCCCTACCCACCCTACGATTAAGAAGGCCGTAGTTTCAAGTGCAGGATATTTTTCAAGAAGGCGTACGAACCAATTTGCTGCAAAACGGATGATGACTAATCCGATGATTCCCCCTAGGAACATAATGGTAAATTGCCCCCCATCAATCCCACCGATCTCACCCCAGCCGGCAGGTCTTACAGTCACTGCAAGAGCCACAGCTGCGAGCATTGAATCAATGGCAAAAGCGATATCAGCAATTTCAACTTTTAATACAGTCACCCAAAAGGAGCTTTTTTTCTTAGGTTTATCTGAAAGAATATCCTGCTCCTTTGACTTTCCTAAAATATGATGCAGGCATATGTACAAAAGATATGCCGCACCGAGAGCCTGCACCTGCCAAATATCTGCCAGGAATGAAATCAGGAACAGCGCTGCAAATCTGAATACAAATGCCCCCAGCAGTCCATAAAACAGTGCTTTCTTTTGCTCGTCTTTCGGAAGGTGCTTCACCATGACTGCCATAACGACAGCATTGTCTGCGGCCAGGATGCCCTCAAGTCCGATCAGGACGAGAAGGACCCACCCGTATTCCATTACCATTGATAACTCCATATTGATCCCTCCAATTAAGTATTTGACGAAATTCCTTAATTGACAGGATCCAAATAAAAAAGAGACCTCTGCCATTAAGGCAAAGGTCTCGCTAAACCATTCAAGGTCAATAAAGCCGATGGAATATTCCATGTAATGACGACTTTATTTGGGTTATTAACCCCACGCTACTCCCCTTCGACTTTCGTCTGTGAGTCATTCAATTAAAATTATTATAAAAGATAAAAACTAATATTTCAATCTTTCAGTCAACTTTTTTTTGAACAATTAATGAACGGATCAGGAACCCGATTCCGAGCCCGGGAAGCAATGCGAGAATAGGGAGGAAAACAGGTCCGGGGAACAGGTTAAATAGATAAACTTTTGGGGCATACATCAACCCCACCGTCACTAAATAGGCACCGAATGCAAACGGAAGGTATGTATACGGTTCTTTTTCTTTCAGTGAAAGTTTATAGGCATCCCACATTGCAAACATATAAAGACATGGATAGAACATAAGCCACTGATAATCCACTATTTCAGATGCTTGACCCGTTTCTCCCAAAAAACTGAGCATGATGGCTTTATTGAAATGGCTCATCATATTAAAAAGGATCTCAAGAAAGACGAATAGTATTCCTTTCACCAGTGATCCCGCCAGAAGCTGCGGAAAGCCCGGAAGTGCGATTGACCAAAGGATTGCCTCTAATTTATCAAGCTCTTTCATATATCAATCAGCCTTTATTCTTGGGATTTCGACAATGTTGCTGACAGCAGCAGTTACATTCCCTCATACCAAGTCTTCCCCATTCACTTGTTAATTATCATAAAATCTTCCACTTAATTCATTTAGTGATGGTTTACTTCCTTAACAGCCTTATGTAGGCATCAACAAAATTCAAATAGTTCTTCCGTTTACCGAAATAGCTTTTAAATAATTTGATAAACAATGGGTATTTCCCTTCATAAGGAAACCATTGAACCTCCGTCCTTCTTTTGCCGGAATCCTCCAAAACGGCTTTTTCGTGGCAGAATATCTGTATGCCCTGCTCTCCGTGATATCTTCCTATGCCGCTTTCCTTTACCCCGCCAAAAGGCAGATGGTGGTTCGCTACAGAGGTTATGACGTCATTGATGACAACGGCACCGGAAAGTAATCTTCCTGCAGCCATTTTGGCTTTCTCTAAATCTCTGGACCACACACTTGCATTCAATCCATACCGTGTGGAGTTGGCAAGCTCTATGACTTCCTCCATTGTTTCAAATGTCATAATCGGGAGGACAGGTCCAAAACTTTCCTCTTTCATGATAGACATTTCAGGAGAAACATTTGTAAGAATCATCAATGGTAAAAATAATCTTTCGTCCCATTCATCTGGATGGACCCCTGTCTCAAGAATGGCACCTGAATGAATAGCTTCTGTAATCTGCACCTTAAGAATTTCCTTTTGGGCTTCTGAGGTCATGGAACCAAGATCATCATCAACAGAGACACCTTGTTTGATTCTGCCAGCTTCCTCCCTGATCAGCTTCAAAAACTTATGATAGACGGATTGTTCTACATATAGCCTTTCCGTACTCATACAAACCTGTCCGCTGTTTGTAAAGGCCCCCCAAACAGCTCCTTTTGCGGCTCTTTCCAGATTAGCATCTTCAAAAATGATCATAGGGTCCTTTCCACCTAGTTCCAGCGTTGAAGGAATGAGGTTTCTGGCTGCTGCCTCCCCAATTTTCTTTCCAGTCTGGACAGATCCGGTAAAAAAAATGTAATCAGGTGAGGCAGATGTCAGGGCTTCGCCAATTTCCTTTCCCCCCTGCACCACCTGAACGATATGAGAAGGGAAGCCCTTACCGCGAAAAAGTTCTCCCATGATTTCGCCTACCAGCGGCGTAACCTCGGACGGCTTTAAGATTACAGAGTTCCCGCCTGCCAAAGCACTAAGTACAGGGACCATTGCGAGATTCAGCGGATAATTCCAAGGGGAGATGATAAGGACAGCTCCTCTTGGCATCCATTCTACATAGGATTTTTTTCCGATCAGCAGCAATGGGGTTTTAACTTTTTTTCTCTTCAGCCCTCTCTCAGAATGCTTTTCTATGTGCATGATTGCATCAATGGTTGGCATGATATCTGCTGTAATCGCTTCGGTCAATACTTTTCCAGTGCTTTTTGAAATGACTTCTGCTATTTCTTCCATCCGCTCCACCATTTCCAAGCGCAGCCTCTTGAAAGATTCCATCCTTTCTTTAATTGATTTTGAAGCCCATACCTTTTGGGCATCCCTGCTTTGAACATATATATCTTTTATTTCTTCCAGCCGGGTCATTTTGACTTGGGTAATTATTTCACCTGTCGCCGGGTTCCTTGCCACTAAATTCTCAGCAGTAGAAATCTGCATTGTATTACCTGCCCCTCATTGAATCTTAATATGGTAATTTTGATTGTCTTTATTTTTCTTATAAAATTGCACCATGCTGGGCAGCCCCTCCAAAAAGTCCGGACACTCAATCCCGGACCCTTTCAAATCCCGTTTCGCTTGGCTGCAGTCAAAATGGCCATCCCATACAAAATAATCCAATGCTTCTTTTTCTACCCCGAGGATTCGTCTTAAGGATGGTTTGGTTAAGAAGTAGGCAATGACATCTTTTGAGATGGAGCCTAATGGCTTCTTTCCTACGAGCTGACTCATCATTTCCGCATAAATGGTGCTGACTTTATACGGGGAAGGATCTGTAATATGATACGTTTTGTTTACCCCAATCGGATGATGGCCCAGGTAAAGTACCGCTTTGATAACATAATCGACAGGAACCAGATTCACTTCTGCATTGCTGCCTTTAATGGCAGGCAAGAAAGGCAGGTATCTAAGACGATGCAGCATATTCATGATAAAATAAGGTCCATCGAATTTCACGGTTTCTCCTGTCTTGGAATCCCCTTTTACAATCCCTGGACGGATGATGGTCACAGGGACTTCCCTTTTTAATTGTTCAACAAGGATTTCTGCTTCAAATTTGGTCTCTTCATAATAATTATGAAATTCTTTCGGCCTGATGAGTTCATCTTCTTTCAAGATGCCCGTTCGATCTCCGGCAACGTATGCGGTACTAAAATATACGTATCTCTTAAGACGTGTGCAGTTTTTTACGAATTCGTTGACATTTCTTGTGCCTTCCACGTTAACTTTTTGGGCGATGTCCTTTGGTACGGCTAAGTCGTATATGGCTGCAAGGTGCCATATATAATCTACCCTCTCAGCGAGATGGGCCCAATCCGAATCATCCACCCCGATATTATTTTTTGTAATATCCCCTGGAACAAGATTCAGCTGGTCCTTATGAATCGCGGTCTTTGCTATGATTCTGGCAATTTCTGCTTCAGCTTTTTGTTTCATGGAAGGAACGTATAGCAAATGAATGATTGCTTCCGGATGCTGCTCCAGAATGCCTTCAATTAATTTCCCGCTCAAAAAACCAGGAAAACCTGTAATGAAATAATTCTCCCCCATCAGGCACACTCCCTTTTCCCTATTTACTTTCTATACCCATTATAGTATGAAATTTCAGAAAAAAAAGAGAAAAGTCAGCTGTATTGGACATACAGCTAACTTTGTTTTTGTTTTTTTCTTGTAGCCGGATCGAAATAGCTATAGATCACCGGGATGACAAATAGTGTAAGGAATGTGGAACTGACCAGTCCTCCTATTACGGTAATGGCCATCGGCTGATTGATTTCCGTCCCTTCACCCAATCCTATTGCTAATGGAATCAACCCTAAAATAGTGGTTAAAGCTGTCATGAGGATCGGTCTGGTCCGATCTTTCACTGATTGAATGATAGCTTCCAGGCTATGGATTCCATCTGCTTTTCTTTGATTGATATACTCAACAAGAACAATGGCATTATTCACCACAATTCCTGCCAGGATGATTATCCCGATAATGGAAGACACACTGATCGGGGTTTGAGTTGCATAAAGGGCAGCCCCTATTCCGATGACCATCAGTGGGACACTGAACATAATGACAAATGGATACTTGAATGATTCAAACTGGGCGGCCATGACCATATAAACCAATATGATCGCAAGCCCAATCGCCATCAGCATGTCGTCGATTGAATCATTCAATAGTTCACGATCCCCGCCGAATGTGATTTCCGTATCATCCGGGAGATTCAGTCTGGAGATTTCTTCATCTACTTTAGCAGAAATGGTGCTTAAGTTTTCCCCTTCCTTATATTTAAGGGTAAATTGAACTGCTTTCTGGCCATCTATTCTTTCTATTTTTACAGGTCCATTCCCAATGGAAAAATCGGCTAAATCCTTCAAGGCAATGAATTGGCCATCCGGTTTGCGGATTTTCATCTCTTTTAAGTTCTCCAGGGTCCGGGTATCATCTGACTGAAAGCGGACAAATACACCAAGCACCTGATCGGAATTTTTAGAAAGAACTTGTGCTGCCTGGACACCTCTCGTTATTTCTGTTGCGGTTTTGGCAATTTGGGCAGGTGCCATCCCTGCTTCCATTGCTTTTTCCCTGTTTATTTCTAACTGAACTTCCTTAACGAGGTCCATTTGGTCTGTCGATAGTTCTGAAACGCCGTCAAGCTTCTTCAGCCCTTTTGATATTTTTTTTACTGATTGGTCCAGTTTACCTGCATCAGGGTTTTGCACACTGAATGTCAATGTTTGAGGGCTGCTTCCTGATGTGGTTTGAAGATTATATGTCAATACAGCAGTTTCATCCACTTTAGATGCTGCCTTCTCAAGCTTTTGTTGATAGGAATCCACTAAATGAAAAATGGACTGACTCCTCTTTGAGCTCGGCTTTAATTTAACATTGATTTCCGCTTCACTCGTGTTGCCGGTCCCCCTGAACGTATCTTCTTGCGTAGAACCAATGAGGCTCGAAACCACTTCAACATCCTTTTCCTTCATGAGCTCTTTCTCTATTGCAGCAGCCACTTTCTGAGTACGTTCCAGCGAAGCCCCATTTTCCAGCTTTACTTTTAAGGTAAACGTCCCTTCATCGGTCGGCGGCAAAAATTCCATCCCCACTCTGCTGATTCCAAAAGAACCAAGCACAAACAGAATAAGGGTCACTGCCAATATGGTTTTTCGATGATTTAATGTCCAGCGGATGGAACGATCGACAACGTTCATCCATTTACTTCGACTTCTCCCTTCAACCCTTTTCACACTTTGCGGCTTAAGCCATCTGCTTGCCATCATGGGGATGACAGTAAGGGCCACAATCAATGAGGCAAAAAGGCTGAAAGATATGGTCAAAGCAAATTGAGTAAAAAGCTGTCCGATTAATCCTGTGATGAAAACCACCGGCAAAAATACCGCAACGGTTGTCAAGGTGGATGCGGTAATGGCTCCTCCCACCTCTTTTGCTCCATCAATCGCAGCCGTTTTCGGATCTTTCCCAAAAGAGAGATGACGGTAGATATTCTCAATCACCACTATCGCATTATCCACCAGCATCCCGATGCCAAGTGCTAAAGCTCCAAGTGTCATGATATTCAATGTGAAATGTGAAAAGTACATCAATACAAAGGTCACAATGACTGAATAAGGTATAGCGATTCCAATAATGAGCGGACTTCTTATATTCCGTAAAAAGACAAATAGCACCAGCATAGAAAAAATGCCGCCAACCAGGAGAGAATTGGTGATGCTTCCTATGGCTTGTCGAATGTAATCTCCCTGGTCAAAAAGGATATCTGCCTTAATTCCCTTAAAATCATTTTTCTTTAATAGTTGAGTTAAGTATTCTTGAAACCTTTTGGAAACTTCAGCCGTGTTGGCATCTGATTCCTGCAGGACGCTAAGTAGAATAGACGGTGATTGATTGGTCCGCGTGATCATCTGTTCTTTTGGTTCAGCGAGCCTGACATCCGCCACATCGGCTATTTTTACTTTTTCTCCTGTCAATGGGTCGATGGTCAAAACCAGTCCCTTTATTTCCTCTGGATCATGAAGTGCGCTGATCACCCTTGTCGTCAATTCTTTCCCTTGAGCCTCGACTGTATCTCCAGGCAAGGAGATATTATTGGAACGAATAATATTCACAATATCAGATTGACTAAGTTTGTACTGCTGCAGTTTGTCCTGATCAATAACTACATTGATCTGCTGGACGAGCTGCCCCGAAAGGCTGACATTTGCAACACCATCCATGCGTGTGAGTTCCAGTTTCAGTTTTTCAGCTAAGCGCTTTAATTTTTTTTCATCCTTTTCTCCGCTTAAAGACAGCTGGATGATTGGAAATTGAGATGGGTCAAATTTCAAAAAGGATGGTTGATTGGCTTCATCCGGGAGCGGTATTCCGTTAATTCTTTGAAGGATTTCGTTCTCAACCTGATCAATGGAAGTGCTCCAGGAAAATTCCAATATAATAAGATTCGTTCCTTCTTGCGAAGTGGATTGTACTTTTTTGATCCCCGGGAGAGTGGACAGACTCTGCTCCAATGGCTTAGAAACCTTTTCCTCCACTTCTTTTGGGCTTGCGCCGGGGTAAGTCGTCACAACAACACCGACAGGAGGATTGATATCAGGAATAAGCTTTAATGGAATTTTTAACAGTGAAACTGTACCAAGTAAAAGGATTAATACAATGGTTACGGTAGTAAATACAGGTCTTTTAATTGAAAAATCGCTTATTTTCAAAGTTCCATCCCTTTTCTAGTGTTGTGATTAAAACGATCGATTAATTTTTATTTGGAAAAATATTCTCATATACTATAATGCATAGCACTTTATCATTCAACTTATGGATGTGCCAGCCTCTCATAAAATTGGTAAATCAGGCAATGCTATGATTAATCATTTCTTTCAGAGGAGCTGCACATGCAAAACTGGCTATGGTTCTTGTTGTTGACTATCCTGAGTCTTAGTTTATTCTTTTATAATTATCATAAGATTAAGAGCCCCCATGTCCTCCTTTTTTGGCTGTTCATTTCTGGATTAAGCTATTTATTGGAACTCATCATTTTTGTTGTATTTGATAGCTACTCTTATCACCCTCATGTATTTGCTGATTCATTTAATGACAGTGTTTTAGGGGCGATCACTTCACAGGCCTTTTCCGTCCCTATCGCTTTAACGTTCATTTCAAGCAGTGATTATAGACTAAGATGGAAAGCGGGCCTTGTTGTTGTCTTTTTTCTCATCGAGCAATTCTTCCTTTATTTAGGGGTTTATCAGCATTTTTGGTGGCGCACGTGGTATACAGCCATCATTTTAACGATTGCCATCCCTTTAGGACGCAAGTGGTATATTTCACTTGAACAGGCAAGGAGCCCCAGGCTGTACTTTATCACCTTGTTTTTTGTGATTTATACAATATTGGCTTCACTGGTCTGGGGTTTGTCCTCCATATTGAACTTGCTGACCATGCATCCGGGATGGTTTGATGAGACATCACGGGACAATGTGTTTGGCTTCAGCATTTATTTATGGATTGCAGCTGCTTTCTATACATGCGTCATTTTTTATCAATATGGAAATATAATGCTGATGGTCGGCACAGCATTGTTTCTATTCTTGATGGAAAGAACGATGACTTCAACGGGACTATTAATTTTTCATCCACAATGGCTGATTTACTTAACCCCTTTTGTTCATGTCATCAATATGCGGCTCATGGGAGGGATCTATAAGAAATACTTTCCTTCATTCGCTTTTTGGCATTTCAAAAATTCTTCTGTATAAAAAGAGAGAGAGGCTGCAGTAAAATGGTACCTGTAGGTAGGACACTCAAAAAAAAGAGTGTTCAGCCTACAGGTATTTTTTATATACTTTAATTTCAGAACATGGGGATTAGGAGACAACATATGAGTAAAATTACTTTTTCATCTAAAGAGATAAAAACACTTCAAAAAAATCCGAATGTACAACAGGTCAGCGAAAAGTCTATTACCTATACAGAGGAATTTAAAAGTAGATTTATTGATGAATATCAGGCTGGCAAACTTCCTCGCCAGATCTTTGAGGAGAATGGATTTAATGCGGAGGTCATTGGAATAAAACGAATTGAACAGTCAGCCCATAGGTGGAAGAAAGCTTATGAAAAAAATGGTTTGATTGGACTGACAGATTCAAGGAAAAATGCGTCCGGTCGTCCCTTACAACGAGAACTCACTCCTTCAGAAGTAATCGAAAGACAAAAGGCTAGAATTGAATTGTTGGAAGGACAGGTAGAGTTGTTAAAAAAGCTAGAAACGACAGAAAGGAGGCTGCAAGAGGCAAACGAAAACCTACATCCAAATAAGGCTTATCAATTGATTCAGGAGACCATTGAACAAAATGGATTTAGGGGGATGACCAAGTATCTCTGTAGTCTATTAGAGGTTTCGCGTTCTGGTTATTATAGCTACCTGAATGCTTCCTCTGTCCGGGAGGCAAGGGAGAAACTGGACCTTGAAGCCAAGGAACTCATATTAAAGGCCTTTAACCGGCGTGGATATAAGAAAGGCGCACGCTCCATTAAAATGATTTTAGAGAATGAGTATGGCATTATCTTCAGCCGTAGAAAGATCCGGAGAATCATGAGGAAATATGACATCGTCTGTCCTCATCGAAAGCCAAATCCTTATAAAAAAATCGCTAAAGCAACGAAGGAGCATCAGGTTGTCCCGAACCAATTAAACCGGGACTTCAAACAGGGGATCCCTGGGAAAGTGTTACTGACGGATATCACTTACTTGCCATATAACGGTAATAGTATGGCCTATTTGTCGACCGTGAAAGATGCCTGTACTAATGAAATTCTGGCTTACCATATATCTGACCGGATTACCATGGACATTGCGACAAGGACGCTCCATAAATTGAAGAACAATAAGAAAGTTACGCTTCATGAAGACGCCTTTATCCACTCGGACCAAGGAAGTCACTACACAAGCCCCCGATACCAAAAGTTATTAAAGAAATACGGCTTGGGTCAGTCCATGTCACGTAGAGGCAACTGTTGGGACAATGCCCCACAGGAATCCTTCTTTGGCCACATGAAGGATGAAGTGGATTATAAAACAGCAAAAACGTTGAAAGAATTGAAATCAAGAATAGATCATTACATGGTTTACTATAACAATTACCGTTATCAGTGGAATTTAAAAAAGATGACCCCTATTCAATATAGGAATCATCTTCAAGCTGCTTAACCTCTTTTTTTATTGTGTCCTTGACAGGGGTACCATTTTACAGTGCAGCCCCTCTCTCTTTTTTATTAATCAGTTGTTTCCATAGGATTGATCAGTTTGACATCCGGATTTTTATCCTGGAACCATCTGAGGGCAAAATCATTTTCAAACAGGAATAATTTCCTGTCAAAACGATCTTTGACCAATAGGCTCCTTGAACTGGAAAGGGATTCATTTATCTGTTCATCTTCGATCCATCTTGCAACCTTTGATCCCATAGATTCCATATTGACCTCTGCATTATATTCATTTTTCAGCCTGTGCTCAAAAACTTCGAACTGCAAATGGCCGACAGCTCCGAGGATATAATCTTCGGTATGAAGTGTTTTATATAATTGGATGGCCCCTTCTTGAACCAGCTGGTGGATTCCCTTATGGAACTGCTTTTGCTTCATGACGTTCTTCGCTGTGACTTTAACGAACAATTCAGGTGTAAATTGAGGCAGTTTTTCAAACTGAATTGCTCTCTTCCCTGATGTGATTGTATCGCCAATCTGATAGATGCCCGAATCATAAAGCCCGAGAATATCCCCGCTCACTGCTTCATTGACCGTACTTCGGTCATCTGCAAGGAATTGGGTGGACTGGGACAACTTCATTGATTTTCCGGTTCTTGATAACGTCACATTCATTCCTCGCTCAAATTGTCCGGAACAAATTCTCACAAATGCGATCCTGTCACGGTGAGCAGGATTCATATTGGCCTGTATCTTGAAGACAAAGCCCGAAAAGTCTTCTGCATCCGGCTGAATTTCCCCTTCATTGGACATCCTTGGCTGTGGTGATGGAGCGAATTTCAAGTACGTCTCCAAAAATGTCTGCACGCCAAAATTAGTCAAGGCACTGCCAAAGAATACAGGTGTCAATGATCCATCGGCAATCTTTTCTTCGGAAAAATCATTCCCTGCTTCATTCAATAGAAGGACTTCCTCCAATGCCTGTTCATAAATGGACGATTGCTTCATGGAATTCTCTACCGCCAATTCCCCGTCTTCATTAAGTGGAAGGAAACGCTGGTCTTCGTCCGTCCGGAATTGTTCGATGCGGTTGTAGAAACGGTCATAGATGCCAAGGAACTCTTTCCCCATCCCAATTGGCCAGTTCATTGGATAGGATTCGATTCCTAATACTTCCTCGAGTTCGGATAGGAGTTCAAGCGGCATTTTTCCCTGTCGGTCCATTTTATTGATGAAAGTGAAAATCGGAATTCCGCGCATACGGCAGACTTTAAATAATTTAATGGTCTGGTCCTCTATCCCCTTGGCGGAATCGATGATCATGACAGCAGAATCCACCGCCATCAGTGTTCGGTACGTATCTTCACTGAAGTCTTGATGTCCAGGTGTATCAAGAATATTTACCCGATACCCATCGTATTCGAATTGCATGACCGAAGATGTGACCGAGATGCCCCTTTGCTTTTCGATTTCCATCCAGTCGGAGGTGGCAAATTTTCCTGTTTTCTTTCCTTTGACGGTACCTGCTGCCCGAATAGCGCCTCCGAATAAAAGGAGCTGTTCTGTCAGGGTTGTTTTCCCGGCATCCGGGTGGGAGATAATTGCAAATGTTTTCCTTGAATTTACTTCATCTTTAAAGTTTTTTGTCATTGATGTGTTCCTTTCTTGTCCATATGGAATCTTTAGTGGACTCTACATTTCACGCGTCCAATTATATATTCTTAATGAAAGTAATTCGGCTTCTGCCCCGTCCAATTTGGATGTCAACCCTTTTTGCATCTTTTTCAAGAGCTCAGCCTTTTCTTCTTCATATGTAAAAAACACGGACCATTCTAGATCAGGAATGGCTGTCATGAAGGATTCTTCCTTTTTATTCTCATATATATATACTTTTGTCTCGCGATCTTCAATGTTTGTCTTTCTTATCTTCATCTTTTTTACCCCTTTTCAAACACAGAATACGGAAGTTCCATACCCGTTTTCCATCATACCAAATCTCGCATGTATTTGGACAGTCATCAAACAAAAAAGCTTCTTACCAATCAGCAGGAAGCTTTTAATCCATGATAATATAAGGAATTTCAAAATATTGCCCACCGGCAATCTGAAAAATCTTCAGCTGCGGTTTATCTTTTAATGAAAGTATCGCCATTTTCACTGATTCATCAGGATGGAAATGGATGTCTGCTTGTGATGGTATTGGATTCGAAGTAGGATGGCTGTGATATATCGCTATCAAATCATGGCCGATCTCATTCAAACGAATGAAAGCAGCCTGCACATTTTCTTCTTTCACATAGAATTGTCTGTTGGTTCCAGCTTCATTTTTCAATGGGATGACAGATAAAATCTCTGCCCCATTCCCACCCAATAATCCGCATGACTCCCTTGGCAAATCGTTTCCCGCATACATTACAAGGTGTTTGAATAGATCACTGGACATCTTCATGGTTTAAACAGCCGATTCACGGTTTCTTCTTCCAAAACAATGGAAAGAAGGACATAGAGCTCTCTTGTTCTTTCTGAGAAGAATCGGTTTTTTTTGTACTTTCCCCAGCGGATTTCTCCCTTACTTCTGGAGGGGATTGATTTTCAATGGGGGCGGGGACCGGAACATGCTCAACCTGCTCTTTTGTCTCGTTGGAAGTTTCAGGGGTGCTTTTATTCTTTACTGATTTTTCAAGTTTTTTTTTTAGCATATTGGGATGCGCCTGTTTTTTATTCATCGCTGTGTTTTTAGAGGCGCTTAATTTGTTTGGGTTATTTTGTTTTGGTGCATAAATACTTTCTGCTCTTTGGATATCCCTGAATGAGAATGAATTAGATCTTGGGGCTTGCATCGGATATGGCTGTGCATACTGTACCTGCTGCTGGTTCATATGTGTTGGATATCCATAATTTGATGAAGGTGCTTGAACAGGCGGGGAATAGGATGGCTGGTGTGATTGAGTCGCGGCCTTTTCGACGTAGTCTGTATTTACAGGTTGATTATTTATTGGAGCTTCATCTTTTTTCTCCATTATTTCAGATAACTTTTTCTGGATGTCTGCCAACACAGCATTATTCGTCTCCATCAGATTTTGGTATGCTTCTTTTTCCGGCTGCCCCTTATCTTGTTTCTGATCTTCAAAAGTATTGGCAATCCCCTGAATCTTCCCTGTCATTACAGAAAGCTGATTCTGAATTTGATTGACCATTCCTTTTAATTCATTCACTTCAATGGATACGGCTTCCACTTCTTTCTCAAGTCGGAGATTCTTGAGATTCAGTTCATAATAAAGCTTTTCATTATCGCTGCTCATTTTCTTCTTTTCCTCCTCCATTTGTTTCAGTTTCATCAAAAGGTGTTGATGCGACTCTTTAAGCACCAGATAGTCTTCAGTCAAATCATTTTCCTGAAAATCCTTAATGATTTTTTTATATTTTTTTTGTTCATTCAATAATTTGGCATAGGCATCTTTTGTCAGCTGATCTTCCCAGTCCAAATCCGCCCCCCCTAAAACTTAGGACTCCATCATTATATGTTGGTACACAGACAAGTGTGAGCGACATACTATATGACAAATGAAATCCTCACGTCGTGGATTCCTTTTGATATCTCATGAAAACAATGGGACAAATGCTTGTTTTTCACTAAAATACACGTTTATCCCAGTACGCATTTACCCTTAGTCTCATATTTTGTAACTGTAAATAAAAACTTTTAAAAGGTGGTAAAAAATATGCAAGCACAGCCATTGCGCGGAGCTCAAGAGCTTTTGTGTATCAATGCAGAAAAAGTTTATGATTGGGTCATTCTTCAATCCAGTGATTCTACAACTATCACACCAGGTGCATCAGGATTAACAGGCATCGGTCTTCCAGCAGGATTCAATCCTTGTGCCAGCGGTATTGAAGATCTTGCAGTATCCTGCATCCTTACAGATGCTTCCGGAAACCCTGTAGCTCTTTCTTCTCCAGATGCCGTGACATTTGAAGAAATCGGTACACGTACTTCCCAGCAATTCGTAGTTGACGGAGCGTTAGTTACACTTCAAGATGTTTCTTGGATCAAATCTGTATATGTCGTATTGGAATTCACTGGTGTATCCGGTGTCACTCCATTCATCATCACTAGCGATCCAATCCTTTTTGAAATCCCTGAATCAGCTTTCCTTTGTGCACCAGAAGGTACTGACCTTTTGATCAGATTGACTGACTTCAGCTGCCGCACTCGTGTGAACTGTACTGGAACTACGTTGACTAGCCTTGATATCTTCATCAACGTATGTCAATCTGTACAAACATTCGCCAACGTGACAATCGAGCTCGAAGCAGAGTTCTGCCAGCCGCGCGATATCATCAACGAGCAATGTCCAAACCCAGTCATCCCGCCACAATGTCCAGTTATCTTCCCTGCAAATGGGCCGGTAATGGGTTAATAATTGCCGATCTAAGGCATACACTTGAAGAGAGGGATTTCCCTCTCTTCTTCTCATTTTATAAAGAATGTGGTGATGTCATGAATGAAAAGTTGATCGAAGAAAAAATTGAGGAGCTGAGAAAGCAGACAAATCATTACATACAGTCCATCAAGAATGAATATAAAAAAACAGCAAAAGTTCCCCATTTTTCATTTGTCAGCTACTTCAGCCATTCTTTATCCATAGCCGATCAAAAGGATGACAATCATGTTTTAATCGGCAACTACACAGTCAAGAATACCGGAACCCTCCCCATCAAATCCCCTGTCATTTTTATCAGGATTCAATCAGAAGCAGAGTATTCTTTCTTTGGAAAGTTCAAGCAGGGGAATAAATCCCCCAATATCGCCATCCCTTGGGAAAGAATCGAGGTGGAGGGATCGAATCCCTTTAACGAATATTGGCTAAAGCCTGCCAGGGAAACAATTATTGGTGTAAATGAACAGGTTGTCTTTCAGAATTTCCAGCTCAAATGGAGTGCTTCCCAATCTTCCCAGCTCATTTTAGAAGGGTTTACGTATTGCAGTGAACAGAAAGAAGGGCAGCCTTCCTTAAATACAATCTCCATCAGAACGTAATAAACGAGGTGAGGAAATTGGACGGAAATATGGAAAAACTGATTGAACAGGCAGTTAAAAAATATGTGCAGAATTTCTTTCAAAATGAAGGCGACGGAAAAACAAACTTATATGAAGGCCAATCTGTCATTCATATCGATAATGGAAATTTACCTATCGTATTATTATATTTGTTTATGAACAGCCAAAAAAACAGCCCCCCATCCCCTTCAAATGCCCCCCCCTCTGATCTTTCAGGCATCCTGAAGTCCCTCGAACAATTTTCACTGGAGCAGAAGCAGCAGTTTGAAGGACTGTTGAGCGAAATAAGACAGAAAGAAAAGGATGGCTCCTGAATAAAGGAAGCCATCCTTTTTTAAAGCAATTTTTTTATATCATTTTCGATTTTTTCGGGCTTTGTCTGAGGTGCATATCTGTCGATTACTTGCCCCTCGCGATCTATAAGGAATTTTGTGAAATTCCATTTCACTTCTGACCCCATGATGCCTTTTTTCTCCTTTGTAAGGAACTTAAATAACGGGTGGGCATCTTGGCCTTTTACGTCGGTTTTCGAGAACATCGGGAAAGTCACTCCGAAATTCACTTTGCAGAATTCCATGATTTCATCATTATTTTCAAATTCCTGGTTCATGAACTGGTCGGAAGGAAAGCCTAAAATCTCAAATCCATCTTTTTGATACTTTTCATACAGCTGCTGCAGCCCGTCAAACTGTGGTGTAAATCCACATTTGCTCGCCGTATTCACGATCAGCAGAACTTTTCCTTTATAGTTTTCAAGTGAAACCGTTTCTCCATCGGGTTTTAACGCTGAATAAGTATATAGCTCCAATATATTCCACTCCTGTTTTCATGTATTTCCTTCCATTTTACACGACCGCAAAATATTATAGAAATTTTAATACTTTTCGATGTGTCATTGTTAAAGAATCTCATTACGTTATAATAGACTTGTAATCTATTTGAAAAGCAGGTAATGCATTTGAAGTATTTTGAACGATTAAAACAATGGAGAATAATCGGGGGAAGGACACTGAAGACTGGGATAGCGGTTTTCCTCACTTCCTTTCTATGCCACATGCTTCATTGGCCATCAGTCTTTGCGGTTGTGACCGCCATCGTGACGATTGAGCCAACTGCTTCTGATTCAATCAGAAAAGGCTTGGTAAGATTTCCCGCATCGGCCATTGGGGCCGCGTTTGCCATGATCCTGACTTCGTTTTTTGGAGATGAACCACTTACTTATGCATTTGCAGCCATTTTGACCATATCTTTTTGCCATCGATTTAAATTATATGATGGAATGGTGGTTGCCACATTGACCGCTGTAGCCATGATTCCTTCTACACATGATCACTTTTTAATTAATTTTTTTGTACGTTTAGGGACCACAACCATTGGATTGGCTGTCTCGACTTTGGTCAACCTGTTTATTTGGCCGCCTGACTATTCCACCACTATAAGGGAAAAGGTTATGAGTTTACACAATCATGCCGCTCAATTATTGGAGGCAAGAATATCAGAGCTTCTTCATTTTCAAAAATCGAATAGAAAAACAAAACAGCAGTTCAGGGATTTTGTCACCTTGATGAATCATGCTGATAAATTGTGCGAGTTTCAAAGAGAAGAATGGAAATTCCACCGAAATTCCAAACAAAGACTTCGGCAGCTTCATTATTTCCAAAAGAAATTACAGCTGCTAAGGCAGTTTGCCTATCATTTAGGAAATATGATGTACCTTTCCCCGTCTTCCTTATCGTGGAATGAGGAGGAGAAGAAAAAAATCTTGGAAGCAGCCAGTCTAATGGCATCTTTAATTCGGGATCCAAGTATCGAACATCGCAAGGAGCTCGCAATGCTCAAGGAAGAACTCCCTCCTTATCCCGTTTGGACCTCAGGAGTTTCTGAGGGGAATCATTCTTTTATGAACGATGAATCCATTATTCTATACGAATTATTATCCTTATTTGACATCATTGATGAACAGCGCCAGATTTACCGATTTGAAATTCGCAGGATGAAAATCGCCAAAAAAATGTTTTTAAAATAACACAAACCCTCTGTACTTAGATACAGAGGGTTTCCTTTTCTCCAATTTCCTCATTGGTATAAACCGTGCCATTTTCCAAAACTGCACAGTTCTTTCCGTTTCCTTTTGCTGCATATAATAAACGGTCTGCATTCGTAATGACCATTTCCGCGGATTCATTTTGCACACCGGAAGCCGCGCCAAGGCTCATGGTGACTGGTTCACTTTGGTGTGAATAATAGACATGATTGAGTCTTTGGAACAATTCATTAAAGAAACCCGCAAGATCCTCCAGGTTCTTTGAAAGGATGAAAGCAAATTCTTCCCCGCCATACCGGTAGGCTTTCCCGCCATGTTTTGGCAGTAATTCATTGAATACAATGCCTAGCCGCTGCAGCACTTCATCCCCTGTCGTATGTCCGTAGGAATCATTGATTTCTTTAAATCCATCAATATCAGCCAAAATGAGCGTATAGGATTCATCCCTTTCACAACACTGGCGGATGTTTTCCTGAAAACAGCGATGATTGTATAGGCCTGTTAAATAATCATGATTCAATAAGCCTTTTATTACTTCTTTTTCCCTAAGATGTGCACGTTCCCTTAATACAATCATGGATCCGAATAACCCAATGATCCATACAAAGATTAAGTTCATATAAAAGTAGACGCTGTTTGTAAAGTCTGCCTCATTAAAGGAGTAAAAAAAGATGGCATACCCTGCTGTCACAGCAGCTGAAGAAATGACAGCCCCTTTTGTCCTCCAATAAATTGTGGCATGCATAACCAATAAATAAGCGATTGGGAAAATCGGGCTCTTCATCCCGCCAGTCAACGTCATCAGCCAAAAAAAGGCAATATAATCAAATACAATCCCGCATTTAGTCAAAAGATTGAACTTTCCATGCGAATCTTTTACTTTTGCAAGAGCCATTTGAGCGATTGCCATATAGACAATCCCAAATAGGAAAAGGATGGGGAATGTGTCTTTATTGAACGACAGACTCTCTGCAAATGGCGGAACATAAAATAGAATGAAGGATATAATTAAAAATATCCAGCGCAGTGAGGAAAAGACTTTTTCGATTTCGTAATCACTTAAATATAAACTGAATTTCATTGCACTTACCCTTCTTTTCCTTTTGATAAGGCTCTTTTCTTAAAGTTTGGCTGCCGGAAAATCATTTGCTGGTATTCCCGTTTAAGCCGGCCAATGGTCCTTGATGAATTTTTTCATCTGATTTTTTTCTGTTAAAGAATAATGATCAAGCTGTTCCAAAGCATCGACCAAAGTTCTCCGGGGGATCCCTCCCAATTCCTCTGATCCTTCAGTTCGAATCTGCGCGGGGAATCTGTCTATGATAATTTGGTTCATCAAAGGGATGAATTCAAAAATCAACTGATCCCCTTCTTCCTCCATTGCCTTCTTAATGGATTCCCATCTGCAGGCGGGAGGAAGATAGGTTTTCCGATATAACCCGGGGTCTTCCAGGAGTCCGTCGACTTCCCTCTCACATATTCCCCTGACAAGGAAATCCATCCTGATCTCTTGTCTTTCTGTTCGAAAATCCTCATCCCATAACTTCAACATTAGAAGTTCGCAAAAAACCTTTACAGTCAGACCTTCATCATGGAGCCTTTTCCATAGTTCATGCAAATCCTGCATTTTAAAAGATCTCCTAGCGGTTTTCCGTCAATGAAGATTGAACGTAGGCTTTAAGAAGCTTTTCCGTATGAAATAAGGAAGACTTATGTGTCCGTTCAAAAGCATGTGAAGATTCGATGCCCGGTCCAATCAATCCATGGACAATATCATGCCCCGAACGAATGGCTGCAGAAGCATCCGATCCATAATAAGGATAGATATCCACTTTATATTCAACATCATTTGCTTTAGCCAATTCGATTAAATGCTTGCGCAGCCCATAATGATAAGGGCCTGAAGAGTCTTTTGCACAAATGGAAACGGTATACTCATCAGAACTTTGTCCGTCCCCGAGAGCTCCCATATCGACTGCTAAATATTCGACAGTTTCAGGGGTAATATTTGAATTCCCGCCATATCCAATCTCCTCATTATTTGAAATCAGAAAATGGGTTGTGTATGGAAGGGTCAACTTTTCTTTGCAAATGTGCTGGATCAATTTAATCAAAATGGCCACACTTGCTTTGTCATCCAAATGCCTTGATTTAATAAATCCGCTGTCTGTCATTTCAACTCTGGGATCGAATGATACAAAATCCCCTACTTCGATGCCAAGGTTTCTGACGTCTTCTGCGTTTGAGACTTTTTCATCGATTCTTACCTCGATATTATCCTCATTCCGTGGTGCATCCCCTGCATTTTTGTATACATGTACAGACGTCTGGTGCATTAATATCGTACCGGTATATACTTTGCCGCTATGGGTTTGAATCTCGCAATATTCACCTTCGACTGAATTCCAGCGGAACCCGCCGATCATGGAAAGTTTCAGCCTTCCACCAGGAGTGATGCTTTTTACCATTGCACCTAAAGTGTCGACATGAGCTGTCAACATACGGTGTTGAGCAGTATCTTGTCCGGGCAATGTGATAAGAAGGCCGCCTTTTCGATTTCGCTGCATTTTCAGTTCAAAGCCTGAAAGCTTTCCCTCAACGAATTCTATTATTTTGTCCGTATTACCAGATGGGCTTGGAATGGAAACAAGCTCCTTTATCAATTCCATTGTACTTACTGTATCAGGATATGTAGTCATAAAAGATGAATCCTCCTTCAATCATAAATCTATTATTCTATTAAGGGCTTTTGTTAGAAGTTTTTGCCTATTCTATGATTTTATCATAAAATATCAAGTACACTGCGGAAAGAGAGACTGAAAATGTCCCCATTTTTTAAGCGGGAGAATTTCGCTGCAGCTCTACTTAATTTATTCTTCATCTATGGGACATTTCCCTATCTTGCCCATTATTTTTTCATATTTTTTGGTTTTTTGATGAATATCTATCTTCTATTCTATACCATACAACTATGAAACCTAAAATAAGGAGTGACTGGAATGGCTGAACATATTTTCAAATTGCATGCAGCATGGCCGGGAGGAAGAAACAGCATCGGGGAAATTGAGGCAGGACAGCTTAAAACCAAAGTGTCCATCCCTCCTGAAATGGATGGTCCGGGGATTGGGACCAATCCGGACGAAATGCTCCTTGGAGCTGCTGCAACATGCTACATCATCACGCTGGCCGCTATGCTTGAACGTTCAAAAATCAGCACACTCAGCTTAGAAATGAATTCTGAAGGAATAGTGGCTGTCGAGAAAGGTGTCATCACCTATAAAAAAATTCAACATATGCCCGTTTTGACGATTCCTGAAAACACTTCACAGGAAACAATTGAAAAAATAAAACGATTGATAACCAAAGCTGAAGAAAGCTGCATGATTTCAAGAGCAGTAAAAGGAAATGTCGAAATAAGCGCAGCAGGAAAAATACTGTGATTGGGAATAAATGAATAATTCATAAAAAACTGAAGCGGGATATTACCCGGTTCAGTTTTTTAATTGAGATCCAATCTCTTTATGAGCGGCTGTCAGGTATCCATCAATCGCTTTTGCATCTTCATAGCATTTTTTGATATATTGTTCCATCGCTCCAATCATCTCGCTTCTTTGTTTATGGAACAATGTGATTTCTCTTGCCTTTTTCATTTTTTCTGCAAAGACCTCATACCCCAGCGGATTTAGAGAACTGGCTATTTCCTTATAAAAGTAGTTCTGCGTCCATCCTTTATACAATCCATTCAGTTTTTGAACAGCATGATTGATGCTTACTGCTGATTTCCTGGCTTCTACAAGTTTTTTTGCTTTTTCAATTCCTTTTAACAGTTCTCTTTCTTGATTGAAGAAATTTGTTTTTTCTTTCTCAAGCTTGGTGGAAGCCTCAATGAAAAACTCTTTTGAATAGCCTTCATCCTCTTCCGCTATCCATTCATCTGCTGCACATGGGTTCTTCAGCCTTGAGTGGATGACATCAATTAATTCGACAAATGAAGTTCCTTTTATTTTTGCACCGCCTTTTGTCGTATTGATTGTTTCATTTTGATTCATTTCGATATAGTTTTCCAAAAGGATTCTCATCTCATTTAAAGAAGCATCCGTCTCAATCCATTCACCGTTTACGTCCTCAACAGGAATATACTGTTTTTTTAATTCCTCTTCACTTAATTCAGCATCCCTCCAGTCATAGGAAATGCCCTTCGCATAATACTGCCCTTTTCTGAAAGCAAGGTTTTGCCCTGCCAATATAATAGGGGATGACCCCAGCTTCATCAGCATCTGATAGGCTACAATCGCAATGGAATACGCATCATTCACCGTTTCCGGGAGTGTCCCGTCTGTATTCTTGGCATAGAGGCGCGAAATGGGATCTCGTGTGTTAATCAATACATGGAACTTTTGACCTGGATAGTTTGTAAGAGTCTGATGGCAGATGCTTGAACCAAATATCATCGGTATTTCTTTTATCTCTCTTTCCACAATTTCCTTGAAGACATGCTGGTTTACACTTTGAGGTTCAAATGAACAGACAGCATCAGGGTATATACCTGCTTGAATAAGGGGCTTATTGGCGGAGCCAACTGCAAAAATATATGCCAGTCTGTTTTCTTTGATATACCTGAGATTTTCAAGTTCTTCATGCAATGATGGTCCGGCTGCCACTATAATCGCTGGCTTGTTTTGAAAATGTGACTTTTTTTTCAAAATGTTTGGTGTAGTGAATGTAGTTGGGAAATTGATGATGGAGTTCCGTATCCAATTCATTTGGTTATTCGCCAATGTCACCAGGTTCAATCGTTTTCTTTCAAAGGATGTCCTTAAAGCATCCAGGAAATCTGCGTAATCTTCAGGATAGAGCAGCTCGTAGCTCGGGAGGGGAATAACAGTTACCCTGCCGCTCAATTGGGAAGCCAAAGCATCTGCATGGGGGTGATTATCTTTCCCTATTTCTCCTAATATGAAGCCTCGGGCCCTTTCCATAAAAGAGATGGAACGTGATTGCAAAAGATGATGAAATATCTCCATAGAAGGTTCGTAAATAGAAAATGGTTGGTTTGGATATAATTCTATGAATTTCTCAATGTGATACCCTAGCCCCGTTCCAAAAAAAAGCACATGCGAATCCTCTTTGATCATGGCCTTTTGAGCTGCGATTACTTTTTCCGCTTCCTCTTCCAACTGATCGGGTCCCCCATGAATAAAGCCTGCATCTGTATCAGCTTCTTTTCTTAAATCAATGACTCTTCCATCCAGTTTGACCTGTTCGAAAACATTCTCCGGTTTGTATTCTTTCATCCTCTCATACACTTCTTTGTTGTTTGCCCTCAGGTAATTTAAATTATCAAATCGGTCCAAATGAATCCTCCTTCGCTTAGCTTAATCGGCGTATACCTCTGCCTCCGCTCCTTTATTGCTCATTGATATGGTATGGACAGGAAAAATATGTTCGCGAGCGAGATAAGTACAAGGGAAGGGCTTTTCCAGCGGTTCTATTTTGTTTTATCCAGTTGTATAACAATAATATGGAACACCCATGCCGCTTTTCGGGGGGAATCGTTCATGTTCAACGGAAAACAAGTACTGATCACGGGTGGAACAGGTTCAATCGGGAGTGAATTAGTACGACAAATCATTGCACAGTCCCCCAAGGTCATCAGAATCTTCAGCAGGGACGAATCAAAGCATTTTCAGCTGCAGCAAGAGTTTGCCGGTCATGATAATGTCCGCTATCTTGTTGGGGATATCCGGGAAAAAGACCGGCTTATCTATGCCGCTAAAGACATAGATTATATTTTTCATGCAGCAGCCCTGAAACACGTTCCTTCCTGTGAATTCAATCCATTTGAAGCAGTCAAAACCAATGTTCTCGGGACTCAGAATATCATTGAAGCGGCCATTGCCAATGAAGTAGAAAAAGTGGTATCCGTCTCTACGGATAAAGTAGTGAACCCTGTAAATACAATGGGGGCAACAAAGCTTCTTTCAGAAAAAATCATATCCGCCGCAGAGTTTTATAAAGGATCCAGCCGTACTAAATTCTGCTGTGTCCGATTTGGGAACGTCATGGGGTCGCGGGGGTCTGTCATTCCCCTTTTCATCCAGCAATTGAAAAAAGGGCTGCCCATTACATTGACACATAAAGAGATGACACGGTTTATGATGACCATTGAGGAAGCCGCTGGCCTGGTCTTAAAGGCTGCTTCCATGGCAGGCGGAGGGGAAACATTTGTGCTTAAGATGCCTGTCATCCGAATCAATGACCTGGCAGAAGTTCTATTAGAAGATTATTTAGAAACAGGGAGCGCAGAAAGCCATCCCGGCATTATTAAGATCGGCATGCGGCCTGGTGAAAAGCTTCATGAGGAATTAATGACCTTGGAAGAATCAGAGCGTGCATATGAAAATGACCTGATGTTCATGATCGTCCCTGAAAGGAACAGCAAAAAAAGCCTCCAGCAGGATTTTTCCAAATCTGCAAAAAAACCTTATGCTTCCAATGGAACTGAACCTTTGAATAAAAGCCAAATAAAAGAACTATTAAAAAATACAAGTTTCATTTAATCAGAGGTGAAAAATGAAAACAATTGCCATCATCCCGGCAAGAGGCGGTTCAAAAGGATTGAAAAACAAGAATATCCTCCCCCTGAATGGGAAGCCGATGATTGCCTATACGATTGAAGGGGCATTAAAGTCAAATATTTTGGATGAAGTGGTAGTCTCAACGGATTCAGACGAAATCATGAATATTGCCAAGGAATATGGTGCGGTATTTCCACTCAGACGTCCTCCTCATTTAGCAGAAGATACAACCTCAACAATTGAAGTCATCCAGCATGTCCTAGAGAAACGGTATTCTGCGGAATCAGTGAACGTCATTCTGCTTCAGCCTACTTCCCCGCTGCGGACTGCCAGGCATATTAAGGAAGCCCATCAAATTTATCAAGACCGGGGGATGCCGTTAGTCAGCATTAGTGAAGCAGATACTCATCCATTCCTAATCAGAGAAATAAGAAATGGCTGCATCGAACCCATCTTCCCTGCTTCTCCAATGAGCAGAAGACAGGATTATCCACCCTATTATCAACTGAATGGAGCCATTTACATCACAAAATCCCACTTTATCAGGGACGGGGTGCTATACAAGGAACATGCCGTCCCATATTTAATGGATAAAGAATCTTCCATTGATATTGATGATATCTATGATTTTATGCTGGCATCCTATGTTATGGAAAAGAGAGGGAAAAAAAATGATAACCATCGGCCGGAGGATCATATCTGAAGAATCCCCTGCCTATATCATCGCAGAGGCGGGGGTCAATCATAACGGGTCAATTGAAATGGCAGAGAAACTTATTGAAGCTGCCTATTATGCCGGGGCTGATGCTGTAAAATTCCAAACCTTTAAAAGCGAACTTCTCGTTTCTAAATCCGCCCAAAAAGCCGACTATCAATTAACAGATGAAAGTGACGGAGATAAACAGTTTGATATGTTGAAAGGACTGGAATTGACCTTTGAGGAATTCGCACACTTACAAAGGGTATGCCATTCAAAAGGAATTGAATTTCTCTCAACCCCATTTGATATAGAAAGTGCCCGTTTTTTGAATAATCTTGGCTTGCATGCTTTCAAGATAGGATCCGGAGACTTAACAAACCTCCCGCTGCTAGCAGAGATCGGTTCTTTTCAGAAACCCTTGATTCTTTCAACCGGCATGTCAAACCTGGCAGATATTGAAGATGCGATCCATTCTATCCGTCATCCAGCTATCGCCCTTCTCCATTGCACATCTTCTTATCCTGCACCATATGACGAACTGAATCTCCTGGCCATTCCCGCAATGAAACACGCGTTTCAAAAGATTGTCGGCTATTCTGACCATACTTCAGGAATGGAAGCGGCTGTCTCGTCAATTTCAATCGGCGCAAAAATCATCGAGAAGCATATTACCCTCGATCGGCTTCTGCCAGGTCCTGACCACAAAGCCTCTTTAACCCCTGAACAATTTGCAGAGTATACGGCAGCTATCAGAAGAACCGAAAAGATGCTTGGAGACGGAAAAAAACGATGCATGCCATCTGAAAAAAACACTCGTACGGCTGCAAGAAAAAGTTTGATTGCCTCTTCGCCATTATGCAGCGGGGATATCATTTCACCAGACACTCTAACGATCAAAAGACCCGGAAATGGAATCCCGCCGAAATACCTGCCCTTCGTCACCGGAAGAAAAATCAATAAAGACAAACAGGCAGATGAGCCATTAGATTGGAATGATCTGTCATGAATAAGAAGGCGAAGAGCATTTGTGTCGTTACTGGAACAAGGGCAGACTATGGAATTTATTATCCGCTGCTGAAGAAAATCCATCGTCATCCATCCTTTAAATTGTCCCTTCTAGTTACAGGGATGCATCTTTCACCTGAACACGGCTTTACGTTTGAACTTATAAAAAAAGACAGATTTCCCATCATGGGAATCGTGGACACCATCATGCTCCATCAAAACGACGCCAATATGGCCAGGTCAATCGGTTTGGGCGTGTTAGGAATGACACAGCTGTTCGAAACAAATAAACCCGATTGGGTGATTGTCCTTGGGGACCGGGGAGAAATGCTTTCAGCTGCCATTGCTGCCGTCCATTTAAATATTCCTGTTGCCCATCTGCATGGCGGCGAACGGTCTGGTTCCATAGATGAAAGCATTCGCCACGCAATTTCAAAACTATCCCACATCCATTTCCCAGCCACCAAAAAAAGCGGCGCGAGATTGAAAAGAATGGGTGAAGATCCCTCAAGGATTTATGTTGCCGGATCGCTTCGCGTAGAGGGAATGTTCGCAGAGCCTCTAAAAGATCTGGAATTGGTTTTGCAGGAATATGGGCTGCCTGAAACAATCTCTTCCAAATCTTATTATCTGTTCATTTTTCACCCTGTCTCGTATGAATGGAAATCAATATTAAAGCAGACTGAAACCATTTTGAAAATATTGATCACCAAAGGAAAGCCAATCATTTGCATCCTTCCGAATACAGATGCCGGAGCAGGCGATATCCTGAAATGCTACAAAAAATTTGAAGGTGACCCCCATTTCAATATGGTTAAAAATTTTCACCACCATGATTATTTAACAATTCTGAAACATGCCCATGCCCTTATCGGCAACTCTTCTTCCGGCATCATCGAGGCTGCCACCTACCAGATCCCTGTCATAAATATAGGATCTCGCCAAAATCATCGTGAACGCTCCTTAAATGTCATTGATGCCGCTCCTGAAAAAGAGGAACTGGATCATGCACTGCATGTTATTGAAGATGAGGAATATAACAAAAAGCTTAATCGGGTCAAAAATATCTACGGCGCAGGCGATGCTTCCGACATCATCATCCACACTATCGAAAAGACGACCGTGACCCCGGATTTCATCGCAAAGACCAACTTCTACTGAAATGAGGTGGGCACATTGTTTGTCTTAATCGGGGCAGGCGGCCATAGCAAGGTAGTGAAGGACATTCTGATCGCAAGCGGCCATAAAGTGCTGGGGTTTCTAGATGATAACAAAACTGAAACATCCTTCTGCGGATTGCCTGTGCTGGGAAAAATAAAGGATTTGCCGTACTTGATTGATTCAGATGATTCTTTATCCTTCATCATCACAATTGGAGACAACAAAAAACGTAAACACATAGCTGAGGAATTGAAGCAATACCCAATTCAATTCGGGACAGCCATGCACCCCCAATCTTCCATAGGAGAAAATGTTCTTATTGGTGATGGTACAGTGATTATGCCATTTGCAGTCATCAATGCTGACACGTTCATCGGAAGCCACTGCATCATCAATTCACATGCAGTGGTGGAACATGACTGTTTTGTGGATTCCTTTGTCCACCTATCCCCACAGTCCACTTTGACAGGAAACGTGAAAGCTGGTGAGGGTGTTCATTTCGGGGCTGCTTCCTGCATCATCCCAGACAGACAAGTGGGGTCCTGGTCCATCATTGGGGCAGGTTCCACCATCATTGATGACATCCCTCCTTTTTCCACCGCTGTCGGTTCGCCTGCAAAAATCATAAAAACACTGGAGGACGGCCGGACATGAATAAATCCAAACGCATCTATTTGTCACCTCCCCATATGAGCGGTGATGAACAGCATTTCATTCAACAAGCTTTTGATTCCAATTGGATTGCGCCTCTTGGAGAAAATGTGGTCCAATTCGAAAATGAAATCTGCCGATACACCGGTTCCCCATCATCCCTTGCAGTCAGTTCAGGAACTGCCGCCATCCATTTAGCATTGATTCTATTGGGGATTGCCAGAAATGATTTTGTTATTTGCCAGTCCCTTACATTTGTAGCAACAGCAAACCCCATTTTATATCAAGGGGCACACCCAGTATTTATCGACTCAGAGCCCGACACATGGAATATGTCCCCTGCAGCATTGGAAAGAGCACTTTATAATATGAAAAAAGAAAACTGCCTGCCGAAAGCAGTCATCACCGTAAATTTATTGGGACAAAGTGCTAAATATGAAGAATTATGCGCCATTGCCGACTATTATCAAGTGCCTATCATCGAAGATGCCGCAGAATCCCTTGGTTCCAGCTATAAAGAAAAAAAGTGCGGGACATTCGGAAAGTTTGGGATCCTCTCTTTCAACGGAAATAAAATCATCACGACCTCAGGTGGCGGCATGCTGTTGTCAGATGACTCAGAAGCCATAGCAAGAGCCAAATTTCTTGCTACCCAGGCCAGGGATCCTGCCATCCATTACGAGCATAGCCATCAAGGCTTTAATTATCGCATGAGCAATATCCTTGCTGGAATCGGCCGGGGCCAGCTTCTTCATATTGAGGACCGGGTTGATGCAAGGCGTGATATTTTTAACCGCTATAAAAGCAGCTTGTCTTCGATAAACGGGGTTGGTTTCATGCCGGAATTGCCGGATACTAAATCAAATCGATGGCTGACAGCCATTACCATCTCCCCTGAATACCATCCCTCTCCTCACCAGGTGATACATGCCCTCGAAGCAGCAAATATTGAAGCAAGGCCCATTTGGAAACCACTTCATACCCAGCCTTTATTCCTCGGCTCCCCATTCTTTGAACATGAGGATGGCAAGGACATTGCCAACCATCTATTCAAAACCGGATTATGCCTTCCATCAGGCTCCTCGCTGACTTTAGAGGAACAGGAAAAAACCATTGAAATCATAAAAACCACTCTAAAGCAATCGAGTGTATAACATCCCTCTTTCGGGATGTTTTTCTATTTTAAGATGAATAATTATTTAGGAATGGGTGATATTTTACAAGAAGAATCTGTCGACGATAATTTGCTTCTATAGGACAACAGTTAATCGATCTCTGAATTGGAGCAATACTTTTAAGATTATTACTTCTCCATTATTCATTGATTATAAATTTTTAGTAAATTATAATTTCAAATTGTGTTGAAAAATTTCAGACAACAGAGGTGATTCGGTGGAAGGCACATTGCAGAACAACACAAAAAAACATCCTAAAGGACTATACTTATTATTCTTTACCGAACTTTGGGAACGCTACAGCTATTATGGAATGAGATCGCTTCTTGTTCTATATCTAACAGTTGCCTATATCAGCGGCGGACTGGGCATGGATGATGCTACAGCATTAAGAATCTACGGACTTTATACAGGGCTCGTCTACTTCACTCCACTAATCGGAGGATATCTTACGGACAGATTCATCGGCCTGCAGCGCGCCATTACCATCGGGGGCATTACGATGGCATGCGGGGATTTTACGGTATTCGCAACACATTCTAAGACCGGGCTATACATAGGCCTATTATTATTGATCATTGGAAACGGTTTCTTTAAACCGAATATCTCAACACTTGTCGGGGAACTTTACCCGAAAAATGATAAACGAAAAGATGCAGCATTCACTATCTTCTATATGGGGATCAACATAGGTGCTTTCTTTGCTCCACTTATCGCAGGATATCTGGCAGAAACATTATTTTTCTCTAAAGATGCAAATGGGATTGAGCACTGGGGCTTCCAATGGGCATTCCTTGCTTCTTCGATTGGGATGATTATCGGCCAGATCATTTACAGCGCATTAGGTAAGAAATATCTGGGGGACATTGGGAAAAAGCCATTGCGTCAAGGGTTGGAGAAAGAAAGCAAAGCTCCTTCCCAGCCATTGACTCCTGCAGAAAAGAAACGAACATGGGCAATCATCATCATTACATGCTTCGTCGTCTTCTTCTGGGCAGGATTTGAGCAAGCTGGCAGTTCATTCACTTTGTATACTCAAAAGTTTGTTGACCGTACTGTATTTGGGTTTAAAGTACCGGTTTCATGGTTCCAATCAATCAACCCAGTATTCATCATCATTTTGGCACCGATTCTATCAGCCATCTGGTCTAAGCTATCCAATAGCAAACGCGGTGATATAAAAATGACCACCAAAATGGGAATCGGGATGATTTTATTGGGAATTGGATTCCTTGTATTGATTCCAGCCGTCCTTCAAACAGGAAGCGATGAATCGAACATTCCAGTTAAAGCAAATCTTTTATTCATTGTATTCACTTATTTCCTGCATACACTCGGGGAATTATTCTTGTCGCCTGTAGGACTTTCTCTTGTAAGTAAAGTGTCGCCTGTCAAATTGGCCTCTTTATTGATGGGGGTTTGGCTATTCTCAAGTTCAGTGGCGAATTTTGTCGCTGGACAGCTTGCAGCCTTAACTGAATCCTTGGGCTACTTGGAAATCTTCCTTGTAATCGGAGCAGCAGCCATCGTGCTTGGTCTTGTACTACTATCTATTTCAAGAAAACTTGTTGCTATGATGGAAAGTCGATAAAAACCGATAATAACTCAATATTAAAAGTCAGACATTTTGTCTGGCTTTTTTTATATTTTCATTCTCACATAATTAATTCTATGTTAGAATAAAAATGTAATTGAGAAGATTTATCATTCTCAATGCAATTGAATGAACAAAAGATAATTGAATGGGGATTTTTCATATGAATCTTACATCACTGAAAAAAGGCCAAATTGGCTATATAAAAGATATTTCTAAAACAACAGGAATCTTACAGAATCGGCTCCTGCATATTGGAGTATGCGAAGGATGCCCCATCAAGTTGGAGCGTTCCCTTCCATTCGGCGGACCATGTATGGTTGAATGCGGTGGGCAGATGATCGGGATCCGCCGCAAGGATGCCGAATTCATTAAGGTGGAATTGGAATCATGCAAACAGCACTAATCGGTAATCCCAACACAGGAAAAACATCCTTGTTCAACACATTGACCAATTCATATGAATATGTGGGAAATTGGAGCGGCGTCACAGTCGAAAAGAAGGTTGGTGTCCTATCAAATCATAATGGCCACTTGATCGACCTGCCCGGCGTGTATTCCTTGCAGCCCCTGTCGAGAGATGAATCTGTCGTTATCCATTTCCTGCTAAATGACGATTTTTCAAACATATTAAATATCGTGGATGCGTCACAACTGGAACGTAATCTACAGCTTACATTGTCGCTTTTAGAATACGGAAAGCCCGTGACCATTGGCTTGAATATGGTGGATGTTGCAAGAAACCGCGGGATCCAAATTGATACTAATAAATTATCTTCCCTTTTAGGGGCTGCTGTAGTGCCAATCATAGCCAGAACCGGACAAGGCTGTAAGGATCTTCAGGAAGCGCTGTCAGATTCTGCAGGTGCCTCTCGAGTATTGGTTGACTATGGAGAAGCAATGGAAGAAGCCATCAAAAAAATCAATTCCCTTCTTCCCAATGACCTTCCATTTCCTAAACGCTGGCTTGCTCTGCAAGTTTTGGAAGGAAATCAACATTCTATTGATTATGCTGCAGGCTGGATTGATCGGGAAGTTCTGAAGGGAATTGTTGAAGATCTGAATGTAGATCTAAATGGACTCACCCCTTCCAAGCGGATTTTCCAAATAAGGAAGACTTGGATTCAAAATGTAATCAAGCAGGTCCAAATCCATGAGACACCCGGCAAAGAGTCAGGTTCTGCCAAGATAGATAAAATTGTCACAAACAAATGGCTTGGCATCCCTATATTCTTTCTATTTATGTATATTATGTTCATGTTTACTTTTGACTGGATTGGTACTCCATTGTCAGATGCTTTGGATGCTTTTTTATCAGGGCCGGTGACAAATATCATACTTGCTGTATTGGATGCCATCCAAGCAAATCAATTTATTAAAGATTTATTGATCCAAGGCATAGTAGCCGGGGTAGGCGGGGTCCTCGTTTTCGTCCCCCAGATTTTCATCCTTTTCTTGTTTATATCTTTCTTAGAGGATTCAGGATATATGGCAAGGGCTGCATTGGTCATGGACAGACTCATGGAGCGTGTAGGATTGAATGGGAAAGCATTTATTCCCATGATCATCGGTTTTGGGTGCAATGTGCCTGGGGTGATGGCTGCAAGAACAATCGAGCAGCCTAAGGAGCGGCTTTTGACGATCCTCCTCACTCCATTGATGTCCTGTTCTGCCAGACTTCCTGTCTATGCCTTGTTTGCCGGAGCGTTTTTCACAAAACATCAATCGATCGTCGTTTTTTCCCTTTATGTTTTAGGAATCGCGGTCGCCCTGCTGTTAGCCAGCATCTTCTCTAAGACCATATTAAAAAATGAAGCATCATTATTTGTGGTCGAACTTCCTCCCTATCGAATTCCTCATACAAAGACACTTTGGAGGAGTACTTGGGAAAAAGGAAAAGGATTTGTTCGTAAAGCAGGTACATTCATTTTCGGAGGATCTGTATTCATTTGGCTTTTATCCTATGCAGGACCTGATGGATTGAATGTCCCGATGGATGATAGCTTCCTTGCCATGATAGGCGGATTCATCGCTCCGCTGCTTGCCCCGCTGGGATTTGCTTCCTGGCAGGCCGGAGCATCACTGTTAACGGGGTTCCTTGCAAAGGAAGTTGTTGTATCAACCATGAATATCATTTACCACACACCTGATACAAATACATTGCAAGGTCTATTGGCCGATCATTATACTGCTTTAAGCTCCTATAGCTTCATGGTATTTATTTTGCTGTATGTGCCATGTGTAGCAACAGTTGCAGCCATCAGGAATGAATCAGGCTCCAAGAAGTGGACTTTGTTCTCGATCGGATACGCACTTGCTATTGCTTATCTGCTTTCCTTTGTCATCTATCAGACAGGGAAACTCTTCATTACTATCTAAGGAGGCGTTATCATGATTGCCAGCATTCTAATCGGACTGCTCATCTTTGGTTATGCCGGATTCACACTATATAAGTTTATCAAGAGGAGTAAAGAAGGAGTATGCGGGACATGCTCCCTTAAGAAAAGCTGCAATTCAAAATGCAGTGCATTTCAACATAATGAAGCAAAGTGACAAAGACCGGCCAAATCTCGGCCGGTTTTTTATATAAAGTAATTTTTTGTTTTTTGTAACGTTTCTCCCTGAATTGCGTCTATAAATATATCAACGTGAGACAAGGAGAATTTATGCAGACTTTTAAATTCAGCAAACCACAGCCAGAACCGGATTTTATGTACATAATGGACGAATTAATATCCCCAGAGGATATCCAAGAGTATTCGCCCCTCGAGGAGCAGATGAAAACGGTGATGATGATTGAAATGATTGAGCCGGAAATGAATGGGCCTGCCATTGAACATGACACCTTAAGAATGCTTGGGGCCATTGGAATTCCTTTAAAAATGGATTCTGAGTCAGATGGCCATCTTTACTCTTTTAAGGCATCTAATTTACAGCAGACCGCCTTTTCATATGTGGTTCAATCCCCTTCAGATAATGCATTGATTCGCTACACAGTCCTTAATCAGAAGCAGGAATTCACTCTGGCACCTTTCAAGCAAATGCTGAATTCAGCTTTCAGGCCTATAAAAAAATAGCCTTTGGAGGTTGAAATGTCAAAAAAAGCATCCTGATTAATCAGGATGCTTTTTTGTATACTATATGATCTGAGAGGGATTCGAACCCCCGACCCCTTCCCTGTCAAGGAAGTATTCTCCCGCTGAACTATCAGATCGTTATCAGCTACATATTCTATTATATTTATTTTTAATAGAAAGTCAATTGTTTTTATGAAACTTTTTTATTTACAGAAAATCCTATCTAAATTAGTTTATGAACCGACCAATGTGGTAAACACTCAATAACATTCAAAGGAGGCTTTTATTTTGGAAAATCATATGAATAAAGTTGAAGACAAATTAGAAAATGTTGATGAGGCCAAAAAGGAACAGCTATTAAAGTCTTTTGAAGAATTCAAATCGTACCTGGCTAAAAAAGTCGAGATGGGTGAAAGGCTCGGGTTAAATGAAGAACAGCTTGCTGTGGCAGCGGAGAAAGTAGCTGGTCATCTAGCTAATAAAGAGGAGCCGCGTAATGCTGAGGAACATCTTCTGAATGAGCTGTGGGAAGTTGGAACAAAAGAGCAGCAGCATCATTTAGCGCATATGCTGGTGAATCTCGTAAAAAAATAAATAAAATCACTTAGAAGCCTCCAAAAATTTTTGGAGGCTTCCTTTATTAGATGCTTGCATTCATTTTTGGTGTTCCCGATTCTTTTTTAAACCATATCTGTAATGCCAAGATGCCAAGGAAGAGAATAATACCCACGATATCCGTGATTCCCTCTGGATAAATAAGCATCAGTCCGGCTGCTACGGCTATGATTCTTTCAAACCATTGCATCTTTCTATACCAGAAGCCAATCATCCCTGCACCGATTGCTGTCATCCCTGCAATTGCTGTAATGACAACCCAGATGATTTTCGGCAGCGTCGTATCAATCATCAACATATCAGGCTGCAAAACAAACATATACGGAATGATAAAGGCGGCTATGGCAAGTTTTGCAGAATTGACCCCCGTCTTTATCGGCTCACCTCCTGCTACACCTGCTGCAGCAAAAGCAGCCAGAGCTACTGGAGGGGTTATATCTGCAATAATACCAAAATAAAAAACAAATAGATGTGCTGCCAACTGCGGAACACCCAATAGGATAATGGCAGGCGCTGCGATAGTCGACGTGATGACATAGTTAGCGGTTGTCGGCGAACCCATTCCCAGGATTAGCGCCGTAATCATCGTGAAGAATAATGTCAGCAATAATTTCTCGTCCGCTAAATCCACCAGACCATTCGCAAGCTTCAATCCCAGACCTGTTTTTGTCACTACCCCGACAATGATCCCGGCACAGGCTGTCGCCGCGGCTACACTCAAGGCGGTCCTTGCCCCATCCACCAAAGCTTCAATAATCGTTCTAAAATTCATCCGTGTTTCTTTATTGAAAGCGCTTATGATGATAGCCGACACGATAGACCATAAAGCAGCCCTCATAACGCTCATATGCAGCATCAAAAGAATGACTACAGTTAAAATAGGAATCAATAAATAAATTTTCTTGAGAACTTCCAGACGATTCGGCATCTCTTCATCGGTCAGCCCTCTCAATCCGATTCTCTTTGCTTCAAAATGAGTCATGATCCAGATGCCTGTGAAATACAATACAGCTGGAATTGCTGCAGCTTTTGCAATATCCCAATAAGAGATGCCCCCAATGAATTCTACCATCAGGAATGCTGCAGCCCCCATTATTGGCGGCATCAATTGACCGCCTGTGGAAGCTGCGGCCTCTACCGCTCCAGCAAACTCTTTTTTGTATCCCAGCCTCTTCATCATTGGAATGGTAAAAGATCCTGAAGTCACAACGTTAGCGACAGAACTTCCGCTGATTGTTCCCTGAAGGGCACTCGAAAAAATGGCTACTTTTGCCGGACCACCGATCCGCTTTCCTGCGATGGCAACAGCTAAATCATTAAAATACTGTCCCACGCCTGTTTTCACCAGAAATGCCCCAAACAATAAGAATAAGAAAATATATGTAGCTGAAACAGACAATGGCGTACCTAATATTCCTTCAGTCGTGAAGAACATGGTTTTTACCAAGTCCTCTAAATCCAATCCTCTGTGTGCAAGAAACCCTGGCATATAGGGGCCAAAGTATGCATAAATCAAAAACAGCAAAGAGATGGTCATGATTGGAAGACCGACAGCCCTTCTTGTTGCTTCAAGTACCAGTAGAACCGCAATGATTCCCACTGCAAAATCAAGAGTGGTCATAATCCCTACGCGATTGACGATATCATCCATCATCAATGGCCAATAGATTCCCACTCCAACTGAAAGAACAGATAGGATCATATCATACCATGTTGTTTTATTCTTATCCCTGGCTTTTTTGTTTGCCGGAAAAAGTAAAAATATTAAAGAAAGTGCAAATCCTAAGTGAATCGATAGAAGTATTTGCTTAGGAAAAACTTGAGTAATGGATGCATAAAGCTGAAATAATGAAAAAGCAAGCAAACCGAAAAAGACGATATGTTTAGTCGGTCCTTTCAGCTTCCTCGTTCCCGCTTCCGGGTCGAATTTTTCCAATAGTTCCTGCTGCTGTTCAACGGTGAGAGATTCGTTCATTTGATTTTCGTTATCTCTTGCCAAGAATATTCACTCCTTTCCATAAATCCCAAATTGATAGTTTCCTCACATCAATTTTTATGATGCTGCCAGGCTTCACATAATTTTTCAGAGGATAGACTTTCCCTTGAAAGAGAAGTCTATGATTGGCTGCTACCTGTCCTACACTTAATGGGATAAAGGGGAATTCTCTTTTCATGTTCCTGATGAAGTACTCTCCATCCTTCATTTCAAAAGTTTCTCCTTTTTCTGCATTTGCAGGCATGCCGATAGCCGTATCACTGTACATTAGTTCAACCTGTTCGATATCATTGTTCTCTTTGATCCGATATGACTCCTTCACCTCCGACAGATGGATGGAGTGAGTATATTGAATCTGAAAAGAATCTGTTTTTCCAAGTTCGATATACGCAATCAGTTTTTTATCTTCCATTGAATCGATGACCAGGCACCGCTTCAATGGAAGATAAAATAGGACCAGTCCTGCTGAAAGGCAAAGTACCGCTCCTAAACTAAATAAATAGAATCTTTTTTGTTGAATTTTCATTTCTGCATGCCACCCTGAATCATTTTAAAAGAATAGACCGCCTAAACGGTCTATTCTTTTTAGCAGCCTATTTTTGCTTAATGCCTTTTTCATCGAAGTATTTTTTTGCACCTGGATGCAATTTGATGCCCATGCCATTGAGGGCATTTTCTGCTTTAATGTATTCACCTTTGGCATGAGTGATTTTATCTGTATGCTCATAAATCGCTTTGGTGATTTTATAAACTGTATCCTCAGATAAATCATCACGAACGACGAGCATTGCGCGAACAGCAACAGTCGTCACAGGATCTTCCAGACCATACGTGCCCTTTTTGATTTCATCTTTGGCATAGTAAGGATATTTCTTGATCAAGTCAGAAATCTTATCATCATCAAGCGGCACAATACTGATCTCTACTTGTGCACCAAGTCCTTCAACCGCTCCTGTAGGTGTACCGGATGTGATGAAGGCAGCGTCGATCGTTCCATCTTGGATTCCTTGAACAGAGTCGTCAAAAGATAGATTGCGCGCTTTTAAGTCATCTGTTTTCATCCCGTATACTTCAAGAATCTGTTCAGCATTCGCCAGTGTTCCAGAACCTGCTTCACCGACTGAGACTACTTTCCCTTTCAAGTCTGCCACAGAAGAAATACCGGAATCTTTTGTTGTGACGATTTGAATGGTCTCAGGGTAGAGAGTTCCAATACCCTGTACATTTTCTACTTTATTATCCTTGAACATCAATTCACCCTTAGTAGCATAGGACGCTATATCAGATTGGGTAAATGCAATTTCTACCTTTTTCTTTTTTAAGGAAGCCATATTTTCCGCAGAAGCACCGGAAGTGATAGCGTTTGTTTCGATGCCAGTTTCATCCTGGATCAATTTAGCGAAAGTTCCTCCCAGCGGATAATAAGTCCCGCCGGTACCTCCTGTTGCGATGCTGATGAACTTAGGCTTGCCTGAACCTGTTTTCTCGCCGCCGCAAGCTGCAAGGATCAGTGATAGGACAATCATCAATGCGGTGCCGAGAAAAAAGCTTCTTTTTTTCATGTTTCTTCCCCCTTTTTCTACATTAGTTAAATGTTACCAAAAACTATTTTAACACAATACACGTTTGAATTGTTGAAAAATTGCGCAAATAAGAGAGTTTCCTTTTCATCTACTCTTCATAATCCTAATTGGAGAAAAGAAAATTCATTTATGATAAAATCAAATGTATACGCTTTATTTATTTGTCATTGTTGGAGGTATTCATCATGTCTACACCAAAAGGAACAATTAATGAATTATCGTTTCAAAGTATGGAACTTGGGGAAGAAATAAAATTACTAGTTTATTTGCCAGCCACTTTTTCGCCCCTGTATAAATACTCTTTACTCATTGCCCAGGATGGCAAGGATTACTTTCAACTGGGAAGGATTGCCCGGCTTGCTGATGAGTATTTGGATAACAGGGAGATAGAAAATCTTATTATAGTTGGAATCCCTTATAAAGATGTGGAAGACCGCAGAAGAAAGTATCATCCAGATGGCGAACAGAATGCTGCCTATATCCGTTTTCTTGCGCATGAGCTGGTCCCATTCCTGGATAAGGAATATCCAACCTACCATATGGGTCTGGGCCGCGGATTGATCGGCGACTCCCTCGGTGCGACCGTATCACTCATGACGGCAGTGAAGTATCCTAATACGTTTGGAAAAGTCATCATGCAGTCCCCTTATGTCGATGATAAAGTACTCAAAAACGTGGAGCAATTAAGCCAACCGCAGCTCCTTAATATCTATCATGTCATTGGAAAGGGCGAAACAGAGGTAAGGACTACCGATGGAAAAGTCAAAGACTTCCTCTCTCCAAATAGATCCCTTCATGAATTGATGGAAGAAAAAAACTATACGTGCTTTTATGAAGAATTCGATGGCGACCATACATGGAAGCATTGGCAGCCCGACCTAAAACGGGCATTGAAGTACATGTACTGAGCTTTATAGTACAAAAGCAATATTTTTATGCACCCCATATGAAAAATATTGGGGTGCACCCTCAATTTATATTATAATATTCAAAAAAATGTTATAATCAATTACAAAAGATTGTACTCTCTATAGAAAAATAAGGAGGACTACACTATGAAGTATGGTGTCGCTATTTTCCCATCCAAAAAGCTTCAAGATCTTGCAAACTCTTACCGTAAACGCTACGATCCCCATTACGCATTAATCCCACCGCATCTAACTTTAAAAAATGCATTTGAACTTGCTGAGGATGAAATTAAAAGTGCTGTAGAAAAATTGGAGCTTGTGGCAAAAAACCATACTCCATTCAAAATGAGTGCTTTTAAAATCAGCTCATTTCAGCCGGTCAATAATGTCATTTACATGAAAGTGGAGCCAACTCCAGAACTCGAAAGCCTTCATCAAGAACTCAATGCAAATCTTAATGGCGAGGACTCAGAGTATTCTTTTGTCCCTCATATCACCATTGCACAAAAATTATCCGATGAAGAGCATTCCGATGTTTATGGCTCACTAAGAATGCTTGGCGTAGAGCACGAAGAAGTCGTTGACCGCTTCCATCTGCTTTATCAATTGGAAAACGGTTCTTGGACAGTCTATGAAACATTCCGTTTAGGAGAGGGATAATCATTGAAATTGCAAGTTGTACAAAACAAACAAGAATTAGAGCAGGCTTTCCTCATCCGTACGAAGGTATTTGTAGAGGAACAGAAGGTGCCTGAAGAAGAAGAAATCGATCAATTTGAAAATGATTCCACACACTTTTTATTGATGAATGATGGGGGCCCTATAGGTGCTGGCCGCTTCAGAATCCTTGAAGGAAAAGGGAAAGTAGAACGGATCTGCGTCCTTTCCTCTCAAAGGGGTACAGGTGCCGGTAAAATCATCATGGATGGAATTGAAGACTTTGCTAAAAACCAGGGGTTAAAGATATTGAAGCTCAACGCTCAGACCCATGCCATTCCATTTTATGAGAAACTGGGGTATGCAATCGTTTCTGATGAATTCCTTGATGCCGGAATACCCCATAGAACCATGGAGAAAACAATATAATAACGGAGGCTGCCTCTCTATTCCAGAGGCAGCCTCTTCTTATGCTTTTTATGTATGCTCCCCTTTTCAATTGTCCATAATGAAGAACAGTGGATATCGGGTAATATAAAGGGGAATTAATAATGGACTACTTACATATTGGTTTTGAACTATTTGTTGGATATATCGCTTTATTCATTTTGACTAAAATCATCGGAAAAACGCAGATCACTCAAATCACTGCATTCGATTTTATTTCTGCCCTCATTTTAGGTGAGTTGGTTGGAAATGCTTTATATGACGGGAAAATTGGTGTGAAGCAAATCCTTTTTGCAGTCTTTTTATGGGGTCTCCTCGTTTATATCACGGAGTACATTACCCAGAAATCCAGAAAAGCCAGGCATTTTCTTGAAGGCACTCCCACCATCATTATTCATAAAGGAAAAATTGACTATGAAGCATTAAAGAGGAATCATCTTGATTTGAACCAGCTCCAGCACTTGCTGAGAACGAAAGATGTATTTTCAGTAAGGGATTGTGAATTTGCTTTTTTAGAGTCCGATGGAAGCGTGTCCATCCAAAAAAAATCACTGCTTCAAAACGTCACAAGAGAAGATTTAAATCTTGCTCCAAGCTCAGTTTCCATTCCTGTTGCTGTAATACTAGAGGGACATATCATCTACGATAATCTAAAGGTGTATGACAAGTCAGAAGAATGGTTAAAAAGCGAGCTGAAACTGCAGGGATATGCCGATTATAAAAAAGTATTATTCGCGGAATGGAAAGAAGGAGACTCTTTGTTTGTTCAAGGGTACGACCTTCCAAGTTAAATGACTTCGTTAATATACTTGCCTTTACCGGTATAGGGAGAGAAATCGTTTATCATTCTATTCTTATTCTTTGTTCTTTGTACAGGGGTAGAATATGAAGCAGACTGCTTCCTTTTTTTAGATTCTTGATTTTCAGGAAGATCTTTTGCAATCTCAAATTTACCAACTGGAGTTATTTTTGCTATAGGCTGCAGAAAGAACGGATCATATTGTTTACTATTGACTCTTTCTTGGTATTGCTGATATTGATAATGCGGGATGGGTGCGATGTATCCCATGATCTTCACCTCCTGTTACTAATGAATATTCCCCATTTCCACGTAAAGGAAACGGCCTTTTGTATACAATTTACGAATGACGGCCAAGATTTATGTGGGTATTTTTAAATTGAAAAGCACTGGTCGATATACTATCGCTCAGTGCTTTTAGCTGTTATTTTTTATTGATCATTTTAGAAATGGTTCCAAAGTCAAGCTGCTTCCCATCTTTTATGATGGATTGAACGATTTTGTCTTCCATTTCTTTTGAAACCGGCTTATTTGCTATTTGGGAAACTCGTTTGATGACTCCCCGAACTGTCTGTTCATCCTTGAAATTTGCATTTTGCAAAGAGTTTGCCAACTCAAATACATCATTCATGTTGACTCCGGTTTTCTTTTCCAAGTTTTTAAAGAATTGATTTTCCATTCTCTCACGCCCTCTCTTTCAACTACTCTATAGTATGAGAATGAATTCAAAGGGTGAATAAAAAGGGAAAACTGCATTTAAAGGAGGGATTTATAAACACCGCTGTTGAAATAAAAATGAATTTTTACATATCTAAAAGAAAAAAGGACAAAACCCGGGGGTTCTGTCCTTTCTCCTTGCTGTTATTAGCAGAAGCTAGCTCCCACAATAATCAACAAGATAAACAACACCACGATCAAAACAAATGTAGAACCTCCGTAGAAACCGCCGCCACATCCACATCCGTAGCCGCCGCCCCATCCATAACCATAAGGCATTGACTGTCACCTCACTTTTCTCTTTAGTACACTCATAACATATGTGAGATGATGAAAATGTGTATGGGCGGATTCCCTAAACTTTTAAAGGATTATATTCCACCTGCATCTTGAAGCTTTGTCCATTCCGCATGACTCAGCCCTTCGGCTTAAAAATAAGGGCTCCAATAAATCCAAAAATTATAGCAGCGGATATTCCAGATGATGTCACTTCAAACATTCCTGTCAGCACTCCGACAATCCCATGCTTGTCTGCTTCTTGCATGGCACCGTGAACGAGCGAGTTGCCAAAGCTGGTAATGGGAATAGTGGCACCTGCGCCAGCAAAGTCGACAAGTGGATCATAAAGGCCGAACACAGACAGAATGGAACCTATCACAACAAGCAGGCTCAACGTGTGGGCAGGTGTCAGCTTTGCAACGTCAAACAAAAGCTGCCCAATGACGCAGATGGCACCCCCAATGATAAAAGACCATAAAAACATGGCTAACATCGCTTTACATCTCCTTTCTTATGCATCACATAAATTCGATGGATACGGCGTGGGCAATGCATGGGATGGATTCATTTTGCTGAAAGGTCAACGGGGAAAGAAGGGCCCCTGTCGCGACAACGAGAATCCGTTTATACACTCCCTGTTTCATTTGGTTGAGAAGATGGCCATATAAAACGGTTGCGGAACATCCAGGTCCGCTTGCACCAGCCTGTACGGGCTGCTCCGAACTATAGATCATCATGCCGCAGTCCTGAAATTGCTCCTCTTTTATATCCAGGCCTTTTTGCTTAAGCAAATCCAGTGCCGTCTGACGCCCTATCTTGGCTAAGTCTCCAGTCACAATCAAATCATAATGGGAAGGATCCAATTGAAGGTCCTTGAAATGCGCCTGGATTGTATCTGCTGCAGCAGGAGCCATGGCCCCTCCCATGTTAAATGGATCCGTCAGCCCCATATCAACCACTTTGCCGATGGTGGCCGATACGACCCTTGGATGCGGTCCTATGACGTTTTGTCCTGCACCTATCAGAGCATATCCTGCACCAGTGACTGTCCATTGAGCTGTCGGCGGCTTCTGTCCGCCATATTCAGTTGGATAGCGGAACTGTTTCTCTGTTGCAGCATTATGGCTGGAAGCTCCTGTCACAATATATTTGGCCCCTTGATAATTGATCATGAATGCTGATATAGCGAGTCCTTCCATAGAAGTAGAGCAGGCTCCGAATAGCCCTAAATAAGGTATTTGATTAGTTCTTGCTGCAAAACTGGAAGGAGTGATTTGATTAATCAGGTCTCCAGATAGAAAATACTGAACTTGGTTTTGTGTGATTCCGCTTTTTTGAAGCGCAAGTTGTACTGCATCTTCAATCATTATTCTCTGTGCCTTCTCATACGTATCCTGCCCCATCCAAAGGTCACCATGGAATTGATCAAAGTCTGATGCCAGAAGGCCGTTTTTCTCAAATGGCCCCCCTACGACCCCTGTAGATAAAATCACTGGTCTGTTGGCGAAATACCAAGATTGGCTGCCTTTAAGCATTATATAATCCCCCATTTCATCAGGAGGGTTTTAATCAATACAAGAACGAATGCTGAAAACACACCAAATACAATGACGGAACCGGCAAGTTTAAAAATATTTCCACCAACGCCGAGGACATATCCTTCTGTGCGGTGTTCGATAGCTGCTGAGATGACAGCATTCCCAAATCCTGTTACGGGAACCGCGCTTCCTGCACCAGCAAATTGCCCGAGGCGGTCATAAATTCCAAATCCAGTTAAGATCATGGAGAGAAATACCATTGTTGCCACGGTTGGGTTTCCTGCTGTCTGTTCTGTAAAATCAAAAAAATAGATATAAAAATACGAAATTGCCTGTCCAATGACACAAATGATTCCCCCGACAAGAAAAGCTTTGAAGCAATTGGCCAATACGGGACGTTTCAGTTCATACTTTTGTTCGAGCTGCTCATATTGCTTTTGTTCCGGTGTTTTTTGTGATTTGGCCATGATGCACCCCTCTTTCTACGTTTGTTCAAGCTGCAATTGTTTTATTTCTTCAAAACGCCTGGAGGCATCCTTTTTACTGATCGTATCAGCTTCCATTTCCTCTTTAAGGCGAATCGCTTCAAGGAAGATTTTATAGTCGCTCGAAACAATGAAGTTTTCATCCGGGTATTTTTTTTCAAGCATGGAATTAATATTCTTTTCTACTTTTTTCATTTTAAAGCGCTTTGAATGTTTTACTTTATAAGCAACGATGATTTCATCCTTTCCTTCAATAACAGCTGCATCATATATTTCCGGAATGCTGTCTACGTCGTGCTTAACCCTGGCGCCGATGGATTTGTTGTCTGGCCGTACTTTCAATTCAATCGGTTCCGGATTGGTCGTTTTTATCAATGCCAATTGGCTATCGTGCTTCTGTTTAGAAGAACATCCCCCTGCAGCCAATAAACATAGGCACAATATCAAAATTCCCTTTTTCATCAAGTGTATCTCCTTCCCTCATTCATTGAAGTATCCGCAATATATATTTTGGTTTAAAAAAATGTTTTTATGAACAAAGTTAAACAAAAAGACTTCCATTTTAAGGAAGTCTTCTCGCCAATTAAGTAATTCATTTAATTGTATGGTCCATTCGGAGTCAATGATCCTTGATGAACGTGCTTGCCAAACGAAGCAATTATTTTTTCTTTCCGCATCCACAGCCTTTTTTCTTAGGTTGTACGGCTTGAACAGGTTTGACAGATGTGCCATAGACTTTCGTTTTCTTCTGCATTCATATTTCCCTCCAATCAAAAGAAAAAGACTCTATACAGCATATGAAAATTCTTAGTGCCTGTTTGAATCATTGGCCCACTTTTCATTATTCTCCTCCCCATTTTTGAACAGCGGATTCAATTAGGGATGCGACACCCGCAATGGCAAAAATAATGATCACTGGTTCAGCCCATTTCGGAAAATAGAGGGTACATAAAAATAGCGCGATGCTGACCCATATCCCTGTGCACCAATAGCAGCTTAACAACTCACCGATCCATCCTCTTATCCCGCTTTTTTTAGGAGCTATATATACGGCATCATTACCGTCTTCATCTTTCATTGTAAATTCGTCAAAAAAAGGAGCCCGAAGGAAAGCCGTAATTTTATCAAAGACAATCAAGTGAGTGATGCGGAAAGAAGCAAATCCCAATATACAGAATTGAATGAATGTTAATCGCACAGACCTGTCCCCTTTTGCTTATATTCATGCCTATTTTAAGAAAAAACAGGCGTTTGTCCGTTACTCATGATAGGTAATTGCAATATGTTAATAATGTAAAATCAATTAATCTAAGGAGGAAAAAACATGGGTTGTGGTAGTCATGATGGCCATAAGGACCGTAACTGTGTATGTGAAGTAGTGCGCGCAATTAAAGATATACAAGATAATGCAGTAAACGATGAGTGCTTGGAGTGTTCATCTAACTGTTTCTTGGAGCCTCTTGGAGATTTGGTGAGCCCTGCTCGCCGACGCCGAGCTGATACACGTGTATTCACGTTGACAAATAAAAACGGCGATCTTTTCAAGGGATTATTCAGGGAACATCACGAAGATGCTGCAGATACAAGGGATTCTCATAGTAAAGAGAAAGCTTGTGCTTCCATCTATTTCAGAGTAGAAGATGTCTTCGATAATTGCTGCGCTACTCTTCGCGTTCTTAAACCATTCAAAGGTTCATACCAAGTTGGAGTTGTGGATGAAAAGGGACGCGTGAATTATGAAAAAATCTGTGAAGTAAACCGTTTCGAAGCAACTAATTCCTGCATAACTGTTGATCTTGATTGCTTCTGTGCCATTCAGTGCATCAAAGACGAATTCTTGGGAATCTGCGAATAATACACAGAAGGAGCGGCCGGAATTTCCTCCGGCCGGTCTTACATAATTCCAATCATTTTGATTTCTAATAGATCATTTTGATGAACAACAAAAAAATCGTCTGTAAATGTTTTGATTTCAATCAGCGGTCCATGAATACGATGAATGATTCCCTTCACTCTAAGTTCATTTGTCATAAACTCACAAGGGAATGGGGCCTTTCCACCAGAAAACTTCGCCAGATAGGCTACTTTTTCATCCAGTTCCATTAATCTGAATGGCTTTACCTGCTTGAATTCGTATGTTCCTGTCTGATTGGTTTGATCTATTGGATTCTCGAGTTTTTCACTCGTGCTGCTACTTTTATTTTCATGAGCTGTATGGGCTTCCTCCATAATTTCCGGGATTGATTCAGCCGCCTGCTTCAGCTCTGTCTCTTCTTTAGAAATGTAAATTTCCTGCATATTGATTTTTTCAATATGGAAGTCTGGCTGCTGAATATAGATGAGCGGTCCTTTAATACCCTGGTTTGTCTTTGATTCATTCTTCACCTAATCTCACCTCCTGCATTCCCCTGCATTCTATATGTATGCAATAAATTGAAATACGTTTCCCATTGAAATCTTTAACGTAAAATTTACTTCGTCCTCATTAATTTTTAATTTTCAGATGGTATCTTAATCACATGAAGGAAATAGAATCTTCTCCTTCCCCCCTATTTATGGTCCGCCTTTCTTTTGGAGGCGGGCCTATATTTTTGTGCATGAAAAAGGCGGCCATCATTAGCGGCCGCCTTTTTGGTATTTATCATTGAATGAGATTATCCCAACACGTGGTATCCGGAATCGACATGAATGTTTTCACCAGTGATTCCTCTTGCAAGATCGCTGAATAAGAATGCAGCTGTATCGCCCACTTCTTCTGGAGTAGTCGTTCTTCTAAGCGGGGATCTTTCTTCAATAGTTTTTAGGATGGTATTGAAGTCACTGACTCCTTTTGCAGATAACGTACGGATCGGACCAGCTGAAATGGAGTTGACGCGAACTCCGTATTTCCCAAGGTCGCTTGCCAGATATCTGACACTCGCCTCAAGGGAAGCTTTTGCCACACCCATAACATTGTAATTCTCAAGGACACGCTCTCCTCCAAGGTACGTCAGAGTGACAATGCTGCCGCCTTGGTCCATAAGCTCAAGCTTTTGTGCGGCTTTCGCTACAGCCGTCAATGAGTAGGAGCTGATATTTTGAGCTAAAAGGAATCCTTCTCTTGTCGTGTTCATGTATTCCCCGTTCAACTCTTCTTTGTTTGCAAATGCAATACAGTGTGCAATCCCATGTACACTGCCTGCCTGCTCTTTGATTTGAGCAAAGCTCTTTTCAATCTCTTCATCATTTGTGACATCACAAGGAATCACTAGATATTCAGGGTTCAAGCTCTCCGCCAACTCGCGTACACTCTTCTCCAGGCGATCTCCGGCATATGTAAAGACTAGATTTGCACCAGATTGATGCAGCGACCGTGCGATACCCCAAGCGATGCTTCGCTTATTTGCTACACCCATAACGATAAATGTTTTATTCTCTAACGATAAGTTCATGATTTAACCTCCGTTTATCACAAGTTATTAGTACCTAGTACTAATATTACCTCATTTTGCATGAATTGAAAAGAGGACTCATAATCCCAGTTGTTTCTTAATCTCTTCCACTTGATGAATATGGCGGTTCTCATGTTTTCCGATAAGCTCAAATATCTGCCAGATCGGCATTTCCCCGAAACGGTGATGATTAAGGCTTATACCGGAAAGTTCACTTTCTTTATACTTGTCGAGGAATTCAAATGTCACTTCCCTGGAGTTATTCAAGGCAGCCACCAGTTCATCCTTCCCTTTCCACTCTTCAGGGGGGTCAATGGGAGCTATTAATTTTTTGGATGGGTCATCAAAGACCGAAAGATCGACGTCAGCTGGATTTGTTTTCTTATTTTCTTTAAGACCTTGGTATGCTGCTTGCATAAATCGCGTCTCTGCCCCGGAGACATGAAGGACAACTTGAGAGATGCTCCATCTATCAGGACTTGGCTTCGCATTAATATCACTTTCACTAAGTTTGATGAAACTGTCCAATAACCTTTGTCTAATGTTTTCGAGTTCCTGTTTATTCATTTCCACTCATCCCCTTTTACATAATCTGATATGAAAAAGAGAGGTTCAAACCCCTCTCTTCATTTCTAACAACGTTCACAAAATTCAAGCTCCCGCTTCAGTTCATCTACATATTTTTTTGATCCCGTCACAATAAGGCGGTCGTTTTCTTTAAGCTCAGTATCCCCATGCGGTACGATGGAATCCTTGCCCCTGAAGATCCGGACAAATATGATATCCCCAGTGAATGGGAACTCCCTTAACGTCATGCCATGGAACTGCATATTCGCCATCCTGATTTCATAAAGGGAAGTTTCTTTATTCGTCAGGATATTGATTAAGCTTGGCGACTCGATGAGGCCTCTTAACAATGTTTTATTGGATAGGAGGGCGGAGAAGATTTCAATATCATGCTCCAGCAGATTCTCTTCAAGATCAGGACTTTCCACCAGGGCAATGACCCGTTGAACGCCATTTTCTTTAGCAGCAATAGCGAGCATTGCATTAAGTTCCTCGCTGCCTGTCGACATGACAATGATATCGAATGAAAATAGCTCTTCTTGTTCCAATGTTTCCAATTCATAATCCTCTATTTCACGGATCTCAAATAAAGAATCGGAAATCTGCTTATCGGACTTTTCCAATTTCGTATGGAATAGGATAGGCTGATATAAGCTTGATTCCAATTCTCTTGAAACTGGAAGGGTAAGCTGATTCGCTCCAACAAAAGCTACCTTGATTTTTTTTGCCTGTGCAATTTCCTTCGGGAAGTATTTTTTGAAGAAAATCGGTGTGATGACGCAGGTTATAACTGCCACTAAAATGAGCGTGCCGCTTATTTCAGTTGATATGATATTCAGCCTTTCTGCGATTTTGGCTGCGGCAATGACCAAGGACAGCGTTGAAGTCAGGAGGAATGCCGAAGCAATGACGGTCTTGGAATCATACCATTTCTTCAAAGCATATACCGGAATGAATTTGGATAGCAGGAATGCTGCCATCAATAAAGGAATGAGCAGGAGCATTTTCTTGTCGCTCAAAAGCGTCCACAGATCGAGATCGACCCCGACCATTACAAAGAATATTGGGATAAGGAATCCATATCCAAATGAATCGAGTTTCTGAACCATTTCCTGATTAGGTGACAACATCGAAACAAGAACCCCTGCAAGGAAGGCGCCAAGGATATTTTCAGCTCCAAGGGACTCAGATAATGCCACTAATAAAATGATTAGCGTGAAGACCGCACGTGTGCCAATTTGAACAGTACCCGCTGATAATTTTTCAAAGATATTAAGGTTTTGAAACCTTCTTCCAAGGAAATAAAGTACGACACCTGCCCCAAATAAAATCAGCAATAGCCACATATTTCCAGAACCCTGATCGTTTAATGATACGAAAACGGAAAGCAAGACCATAGTAGCCAGGTCGGCAATGACCGCAATCAACAATATGATCTGCCCGATTCCGGTATTCATCAGATGTTCTTCCTTCAGTGTAGGCACAACCACCCCAAGGGAGATTGTCGATATGATCAATGTCATTAAAAATGCATTTTGTATCAATCCAAAAAATACGAATAAATAGGAAAGCCCGAGGGAGATGACAAAGATCCCTGAGAATATGACGCAAGCGACTAGAAAGCGATTCGGCTCCAATCTGCCGCTTGGAAGCATCTCTCTTTTTTGGCTGCCTTTAAACGCAGCAAAATCAATCTCTACACCACTCAAGAACATCAAGAAAATAAAGCCGAGGGTGGAAAGTGTCCCAATCCACATATCTTGTTCCACAAGATTAAATCCTGATTTCCCTATAATCAGTCCTACCAATATCTCTGCAACGACAACCGGTATGAAAGTCAGTTTGAATCTGTGCAGGAGTATCGGTGTAATGAATGCAGCCAATATGACGATAACAAGCGATGCTACTGAGGCATGCTGTTCCATCAAGACCACCCCTTTCCCCAAAAGTCTCTTTATTTTGTTTTCCTTTTATGTCAATTTGCTCATGAAAGCTGTGGCGATCCCAAAATAAATCAATATGGAAATGATGTCATTGATTGTTGTGATGAACGGACCCGATGCCACAGCAGGATCTATCTTCAGGCGGTGCATCAGTAAAGGGACAAGGGCACCTGCAAGGGTGGCAACAATTAGTGATGCCAAAATAGAAATACCGACCAGGATGCCAAGAAAGAACTCCCCTTGCCATAAATACACGACCAGCATCACAATTATTCCACAAGTCGCCCCAGTGATGAGGCCAGTCCCGAGTTCTCTTAATAGGAGCTTCCACTTGCTTTCCCTTTCTAAGTCACCTGTTGCAATTCCCCGGACCACTACAGCAAGTGCCTGTGTCCCTGTATTTCCGGACATGCCGCCGATCAATGGAATGAAAACGGCTAAAATAGCCACTTTGCTAAGTGTTTCTTCAAACCTTCCAATCAGACTCGCTGTGAACATTCCGAGAAATAATAGGACAATCAGCCAAGGAAGGCGCTTCTTTGCAGCGGAGAATGGATTTTTATCCAATGTATCCACATCGGAGACACCTGCAAGCTTTGAATAATCGTCAGATGCTTCTTCATCAAGGACATCAATGATATCATCAACCGTGATGATCCCCAGCAAATGCTTTTGAAAATCTACTACTGGAACAGCAAGAAAGTCGTAGTCCTTCATTTTCTTGGCTACCTGCTCCTGATCTTCTGCTGCTGAGACTGCCACCACACGCGTAAACATGATTTCCGATATCATGGTATCATCATCGCTGATGATCAAATCCCTTAGAGAAATGACCCCCACAAGCCTTTTTTCATCGTCCACTACATAAACATAATAAATGGTTTCAGCATTTGGCGCTTCATTCTTAAGGATATACATGGCAGATCGGACTGTCTGATTCGCTGCAATGGAAATGAACTCAGTGGTCATGATGCTTCCTGCTGTATATTCCTCATAATGAAGAAGTTCTTTTATTTCATCTGCTGCTTCTTCATCCATTATGGTTAAATAGCTCGCCACATGATCTTTATCAAGCTCATTCAAGACATCTACAGCATCATCTGTGTACATGCTTGAAATCATGTCTGCGGCATACTTGGGATTCATTTCTTCAAGGATGTCCTGATAGTCTTCTTCCTCTATTTCTATATTCTGGAATATCTCTGACATTTCATCAGGGGATAAAAAATGGTAAAGTTCCCTTCGATCATCTTTATCCATTTTTAAGAAAAACTGTGTTTGATCATAAGCATGCATATCCATGAATTCACTGCGGAACGCATCAATGTCTTTGTTTTTGAGAGCCGCTTCTAATTTTTCGAATGCACTGCGCTCCAGCTCCTTTGTATTTTCATCCACCAATTATCCCCTCCTTTAGCTTCATTCCAATATACTAGCAAAATTGCCCTTGATTGTCTTGTTATAAGACTGTTCCCATTCTTCATTATTTCCTATTTTTATCATCATCATGTTACAGTATGATTGGATGAATATGTATACAATAAGAATGTTGATAGTATTAACCGGGAGTTGAGTGATCTTGCTGAAAATCGATATTATTGGAGATATTCATGGATGCATAGATGAGTTTAAAGAACTAACCATTAAGATGGGCTATGATTGGACCAGCGGCATACCGGTCCATCCTGAAAATAGAGTGCTTGGTTTCGTAGGTGATTTGACTGATCGGGGCAAGAATTCATTGGAAGTTGTCAGGATTGTATATGAGCTTTGGAAAAATGGCCTGGCCCACTATGTCCCTGGCAATCACTGCAATAAATTGTATCGCTATTTATCAGGCAATAAAGTGATGATTGCCCATGGACTTGAAACGACAGTGGAAGAATTGGATCGTCTTGCTCCTGCTGAACGCTCAAAAATCACCGATGCATTCAAAATACTTTATGAAGAATCTCCGCTTTATTCCTTGCTGGATGAAGGAAACCTCATCCTTGCACACGCAGGGATCCGTGGGGACTATATTGGAAAAATGAATGAAAAAGTAAAGACATTCGTCCTTTATGGCGACATTACAGGGGAAAGAAATCCAGATGGATCGCCTGTCAGAAGGGACTGGGCGAGACATTATAATGGAAGCTCATTGATTGTCTACGGGCATACTCCTGTCCAAGATGCACGGTTTATTAACCGGACCGTCAATATTGATACAGGAGCTGTATTCGGAGGGAAGCTTACGGCGTTAAGATATCCGGAAATGGAAATAGTGGATGTCCCTTCATCCATGCCGTTGGTTCCGGAGAAATTCAGAATTTTTGATTAGAAAGGCGGAAGCGCCTTGGTCAGCCCCGGCCTGCATAAGACGGAACTCGAAGGAAATCCTGATTTCCGTAGAGGTACGTCTTATGACCTCGAGGGGCTAGGCGGTGGAGCTGGACAGAATTTTATTCGGATATTTTCTACATATCTTTTTAAAAAGGCAGACTTATTCGAAGTCTGCCTTTGCCAGTTGTTTCATATCTTTCGGCAGTTCCGCGGTAAAAATGAGTTTTTCATCCAGTATCGGATGATAAAATTCAAGTTTTACGCAATGGAGCGCCTGCCTTTTTATAAGTTCCGTACTGCCTCCATATAGATCATCTCCAGCGAGTGGATGACCTATATGAGACAAGTGTACACGGATTTGATGTGTTCTGCCTGTTTCAAGCTTCAACTCCACCAGGGAGTGGGAAGGCAGTAAACGAATGACTTCATAGTGCGTCACTGCTCTTTTTCCCTGTTCATTGACTTCCCTCTCAATGATGCTTGTCGGCTTTCTTCCAATCGGAGCATCAATTACCCCTTTTTCAGGACAGATCTTGCCTTCTGCAACGGCTAAATATGTGCGGGTCAATTGATTCGTTTTTTGCCGTTTTGAAAGGAGGTGGTGGCAGTATCTATGTTTAGCGATAAGCAGCAGGCCTGAGGTATCGCGGTCCAGCCTTGTCACGATATGGATGGTTGCATCAATCATTTTTTGTTTGTAGTAGCCAAGGACGGCATTTGCGATGCTGCCATCCGGCCGGTCTCTCGAAGGTATGGTATTTATGCCTGGTGGTTTATTTATCACCAGCACATGATTGTCTTCATACACGATATCCAGTGGGATATCCTCTCCCAGCAGCCCGCTGCTTGGGATTTCCGGTGGAAATATGACCGTAAGTCTATCCCCTCTCTTCAGAAGATACCGGACATTTTCTTCCTGTCCATTGACTTCAATGCGTCCACCTGAAAACTTGATATCCGTCAATGCCCGTTTGGAGATCTCCCTGGCAGCAAGGAAATCTTTAATGCTCATTTCCTTGCTGTTCCCATCGATCTCCCATGTAAGTACAAACGAATTCATGCTGCCTCCCCTTCTTCAGTCCGCCACGAATGAATCATGGACCCTTTTCCAGAATGGGAATGGGCGGAACCTTGCAAAGCGGATCTTTTCATCAGCCACCCTGAATTGTATGGACTTGACGTCCTTATGTAGAAGTGTCAAATGATCCACAGTAATCAAAAAATCAGATTTATTGACCGGTTTAAGCATACACGTATGATGTGCGGGCAATATCAATGGAGAACCAATGGTGCGGAAAACCTTGTTATTGATCGACGCCATTTCCGCCAGCTGAATGGATGGCAGGGATGGATGGATGATCGCTCCGCCAAGAGCTTTATTGTAGGCTGTACTTCCTGATGGAGTGGAAACACACAAGCCGTCGCCGCGGAATCGCTCAAAATGCTCTCCCCTGATCTCCACATCCATCACAAGGGTCCCCTCTACTGCTTTCACGGTAGATTCGTTCAGGCCGAGATATCTTGTCTCTTTCCCACCATGCTCATACCGGATGATCACTTCAAGAAGAGGGTATTCAATGATTTGATAAGGCGTCTTGGCTATTGCAATAACTAATTTTTCGATTTCTTCAGGCACCCAGTCGGCATAGAACCCCAGATGTCCTGTATGCACCCCGACAAAGGCCGTCTTATCCAATCGTGAGCTGTAGCGGTGAAAAGCATACAGCAAAGTGCCGTCACCGCCAACGGAAATTACGATATCAGGCTGTTCTTCGTCATACTCCAGCTCAAAGTCCTGCAGATATGTCCTCATTTTGTGCATTAATGTATTCGATTTCGAATCGCCCTTCGATTTAATAGCAAATTTCATTAGGAGCACCCTCTTCATTCATTGGACTAGGATTTCTTTTTACTTTCATTATGTATTTCTTTCTTTTTTGAGAAAAACACCTGTGCTTCTTGAATTTCTTCCCTGATCTGAGACATTTCTTCATCCAATTGGAATGCAGCTTCAGCTGCCCTTTTCAGCCGCATTTTAATTTCTTCTGGAAACTGCCCCCGATACTTATAATTCAAAGAATGTTCGATTGTCGCCCAGAAATTCATGGCAAGCGTCCTGATTTGAATCTCCATCAGGATCTTTTTTTCTCCATCGATCGTCTGCACGGGATAGTGGATGACAAGATGATAGGACCGGTACCCGCTCGGCTTTTTATGTGAAATATAATCTCTTTCTTCGACGATTTCAAAGTCATTCCGCTTCCTGAGCATCTCAACGACCGGTTTGATATCATCAACAAATTGGCACATCATCCGAAGGCCGGCGATATCCTGCATCTCGGACTCGAGGCGGTCAAGGGGTATCCCTTTCTGGTTGGCTTTGTCTAAAATGCTCGCAATCGGTTTGACCCTGCCTGTAACAAATTCTATCGGGGAATGTACACCATCCATTTCAAATTGTGTCCGCATCCCTTTCAGCTTGATTTTCAATTCATCAACAGCCTGTTTATATGGCGCTAAAAAAAGCTCCCAGTGTTTCATCACATTCACCTCATTCAGCCTGCTATTTACTTAGAAAGGAAAACACTCTCTGCTTTTCTGACCATCTCTTCGCCATAATTGCTGTTGCCTTCTATATTTTCAATCAGATATGCCAGTTCCTCATGGATATTTTCAAGCACAAGCTCTTCATTCCCTGAAACAGCCTTCATAGGGATTTGTTCATCAAGTGCCGATTTCATTTCTGCCCAAACACTCTCCGGAAGATAAATATATACATAGTCTTCTTCCGTTTCTGCCAAATAAACAAATGCCACTGCATCTGAATCAACAATAAGCTGTCCAGTCGGCTTCAATCCGCTGAGGGGATAATTTTCTTCACTATGCAAAATAAGTGTTTTGCTGAGTTTTTCAGCATTCTTCAGTTGTAATGTCTTTCTCATAGTAAATCTCCTTCCTATTGCTTCTTTTAGTATTTTACCATATGATTCTCAATACATCTAAGGATTGATGAAATAGACATTTAAAGGAATAATGGAATAGAATTTTCTTATTGAAAAGGAGCTTCAGTATGTCAAAGGAAATTGAAATTGAATTCAAGAATCTATTAAACAAAAATGAATTTGAATCGTTGAAGAAGTCATTGGGGATTGAAGACCGTTCCTTCACTTCTCAAGTGAACCACTACTTTGATAGTGAAGACTTTAAATTGAAAGAAATGGGTTCTGCTCTAAGGATAAGAATGAAAAATGACAAAGCGGTGCTGACGTTTAAGGAACCAGCGGAAGTTGGGCTGCTCGAAACTCATCAGCCTATTGAAGCGAATGAATTAGAAATTTACTTGAAAGGTCATCCTTTTCCTCCCGGTGATGTAGTCGATCGTTTAGCGGAATTATCGATTGATATGGATAGCCTAAACTATTTCGGCACCCTTCAGACTAATCGTGCGGAAGCAGATTATAATGGGGGCCTGCTTGTTCTGGACCATAGCTCCTATTTAAATTGTGAAGATTATGAAGTAGAATATGAAGTGAAAGATTTCCATTCCGGGAAAAATTTATTCAATCAATTGTTGGAAGAACATCAAATCCCCATTAGGGAAACAGATAATAAAATCAAACGCTTTTACTTAGCAAAAATAAATTCATAACGCTTGATCCGGGAGGTTTACCAATGACTTCTATTCATTCTCTTAATTCTTTGATGCAGCTGCAGGCAATCAAAAATATTGCCGGAAACGGTGAAACATCTTTATTTAATAATGATAGCAATGATAATCTGTTCTCAGATTTATTAAATGAAATCATCCAAGAAGCAGAAGCCGGCACTCAAAAAATAGGCCAGGGAACGTCTCTACTATTATCAAAACTGAATCAAAACGCCCCAATTCATTTAAACGACCGGTTAAAGCCCGAAATAACACGCCAGTCGGACAGCGCATCCCTATCAATTGACAGCATTATTCAGAAAGCATCTGATGCATTTGGCCTGCCGGCAAAATTGATTCACGCCGTCATCAAGCAGGAATCGAACTACAATCCGGCAGCCACAAGTGCGGCAGGAGCAGCAGGATTGATGCAATTGATGCCTTCAACAGCGAAAGCACTGGGGGTATCCAATATCCATGATCCGGAAGAAAATATCTTTGCGGGGACTAAATATTTAAAGCAAATGTTGGACAAGTACTCCGGTAATGTCGACTTGGCATTAGCAGCGTATAATGCCGGTCCGGGAAATGTAGACCGATACGGAGACATCCCTCCTTTTAAAGAAACTCAAAAATATGTTGAGAAAGTAAAATCTTCCTTCCTCAGTTGAGCGACAAGCCTTGCGTGTCTATTTTAGACATTGCAGGGCTTTTTTCTTTGATTCATAGAATAGAATGAAGTAAAATCATCAAACATATTAGTAATCAAACAGCGGGATAAAGCGATTTGTTTGAGTTATCCCATTTCCCTTGCTACAATGGAAATAATCTAAAAGGTAAAGGAGTTACCAATATGATCGAGAAAGATGCTACGCCTTTTAAATTGATTGGCGAGGAAAAACTCTCGATGCTGGTGGATGCATTTTATAGAAGAGTTGGAAAACATCCGGACTTATTCCCCATCTTTCCTGACGATCTTACTGAAACCGCTAGGAAGCAAAAGCAGTTCCTGACCCAATATCTCGGAGGGCCCCCTTTATATACGGAAGAACACGGGCATCCAATGATGAGGGCTCGCCATCTGCCTCACCCCATAACACCGAAAAGGGCACAGGCCTGGCTGGGCTGCATGAGAGAAGCGATGGACGAAGTCGGTCTTGAAGGGCATCTCAGGGATGAATTTTTTGCAAGATTGACCTTGACCGCACGGCACATGGTCAATATCACGGATGAAGAATTAGGTAAAGAGGTCTGATGGATATGACTGCATGGAATGATCCAAACAGCTGCGGACAGCTAAAAAAGCCGTTGGAAATCTATATGTTCATCGATCCGCTCTGTCCCGAATGCTGGGCTCTTGAACCTATCATGAAGAAGCTTCAGATCCAGTACGGACGTTTTTTTACATTAAAACATGTTGTCAGCAGCAAAATTGCTAGATTGAACACTGCTGCTAATACTCCTGAGAATATTGCAGATTCCTGGGAAAAGACTGCATGCCGGACAGGAATGTCATGTGATGGAAGTCTTTGGTTCGAGAATCCTATTTCGGCTCCCTATTTGGCTTCAATGGCGATTAAAGCTGCGGAGCTTCAAGGAAAAAGAGCTGCATCCAAGTTCTTAAGAATATTACAGGAATATCTCTTCCTCAAGAAAGAGAATATTTCTCATCTGGATATTTTACTCCAATGTGCAAATACCGTCGGGCTTGATACCGAGGAATTCATGAAAGACATCCATTCTGCCAGCGTCGCAAAAGCCTTGCAATGCGATTTGAAAATCTCATCTGAAATGGAAGTTTCAGAAATTCCTACCCTTGTCTTTTTTAATGAAAATATTGAAGATGAAGGATTAAAAGTAACTGGATTATATCCTTTTAAGGTATATGTCCAAATCCTGTCGGAACTTCTTGACGAGGAACCTGAGCCTGCTCCAACCCCTAGCCTCGATGCATTTATGAAGCATTATAGACTGGTAGCATCCAAAGAAATTGCCGAAGTTTATGAAATGTCTGTTGCAGAGGTTGAAAAGGAAATGAAGAAATGGGCATTGCAGCAAAAGGTCAAAAAGATTCCAGCAAAACATGGTTCTTTTTGGAAGTACATTGAATCCAAATGATATTTTAAAATAATAAAATAAACACAAGAAACCCCTGGCTATGCCAGGGGTTTCCATTTACGAACAAAGGGGATGGGAGAAATTTTTCACGGTCAAACAAAGGGGTATATGTTTGTATGTGATCAACTTCACACTAGTAATATAGCATGTGGAGACTTGTATTTGCAAGTGCATGTTAGTTATTTCACAATATTGTCAAAAAACATTCCCGTTGACCAGTTTTGATGGAATAGATCCCTTTCTTTTTCATATATATAGCTTATACTGCTTATCCGGAGTGACATGCTATGAAGTTGAACTGGTTCCTTATTGCATTCATCCTGCTTTTTGTGGCCGCTTTTTGGTTCAATGTACTGGGATTATTGGAGATCTATCCAATATTAATAACGTCTCCTTTTTTGTTTTTTTCTTTGTTCCTCCTTGTTTTCTACTTTAATCAACGAAAGAGATTCAAGGGATTCAAAAGACGATTTTAACGGCAAACAAAGAAAAAAGAGGATGGCAAATTAAAATGCCATCCTCTTTTTCTTTTAGGATAATAGTTCTTCCAGTTCTGCCAGTTTTTCTTCGAATACTTTCAATGCTGCTTCAATTGGTTCTGAAGTCGTCATGTCCACTCCTGCTTTTTTCAGTACTTCGATAGGATAATCAGAACTTCCTGACTTCAAGAAGCCGATGTATCTTGAGACAGCTTCTTCCCCTTCGTCAAGGATCTGCTGGCTCAACGCAGTGGCAGCACTGAATCCTGTTGCATATTGATATACATAATAATTGTAGTAGAAATGCGGGATCCTTGACCATTCCAAGCCGATTTCTTCATCAATAACGATATCGTCGCTGCCAAAGTATTTTTGGTTTAGCTTATAATACTCTTCTGTCAACAGGTCTGCAGTCAATGCTTCGCCATTTTGAGCTTTCTTATGGATCAGATGCTCGAATTCTGCAAACATCGTCTGACGGAATACCGTGCCCCTGAAGCCTTCAAGATAATGATTCAAAAGGTAGATCCTCTTCTTCTCATCATCAATCGTTTTCAGCAAGTAATCGTTCAGCAGAGCTTCATTGCATGTAGAAGCTACTTCAGCTACAAAAATGGAATAGTTCCCGTACGTATAAGGCTGGGATTTGCGCGTATAGTAGCTGTGTACACTGTGTCCGAATTCATGGGCCAGCGTAAATAAATTATTGACGTTATCCTGCCAGTTCATCAGGATATACGGATTTGTTCCATACGCTCCTGAGGAATAAGCCCCGCTTCGCTTCCCTTTATTTTCAACCACATCCACCCAGCGGTTGGAAAATCCTTCTTCTAGGACATTTCTATATTCTTCACCCAATGGAGCAAGGCCATCAAGGATCATACCTTTTGCTTCTTCATATGGAATTTCCATTTTTACTTCTTTCACAAGGGGTGTGTACAGATCATACATATGCAATTCATCAACACCAAGGATCTTTTTGCGCAGCTTTACATAGCGGTGAAGCAGATGCAGATTATCATTCACAGTATTGACTAGATTATCATATACACTTTCCGGTATATTATTTTCAGAAAGGGCTGCATGACGCGCAGAATCATAATTGCGAACCCTCGCATTGAAATTATCTGTTTTCACCTGTCCGCTTAGCGTACTTGAAAAAGTATTCCGATATTTTCCATAGGTGCTGTATACAGCCTTGAATGCATCTTCCCTTACACGCCGGTCAGCACTTTCCAAAAAGCTGGTATATCTGCCGTGGGTTACTTCCACTTCCTCGCCGTTCTCATCCTTGATTGCAGGGAATTCAAGATCGGCATTATTCAGCATCCCGAACGTATTGCTCGAAGCCATAAAGACCTCTCCAGCCTGTGCAAGCAGTGCCTCTTCCTCAGAAGATAGCACATGCGGCCTTTGAAGATTGATTTCTTCAAGGGCATGTTTATATTGCTGCAAATCTTGATTTCCTTCAACGAATTTTGTAAGTTTCTCTTCATCAATGGAAAGAATTTCAGGAACCACATACGAAAAAGCACTGGAAATCTGGGTATAGAGGTTCTTGGCCCTGTCATCCATCCCTTGATAAGTCGAATTCGTAGTATCCTGATCATACTTCATATGGGAATAGGTATAGATCTTCCCCATCTTTTCCAGGACTTCATCCTGATATTTCAATAGCTTCAACAAGCCCTCTGCACTGCTGCCAAGCTTCCCTTTAAAGGAATCAGCGTCATTCAACATGTCCTTTACTGCGTTATATTCTTCATTCCATTTCTCATCTGATTCAAAGATATCTTCTAATTTCCATGTCAGCTCTTCAGGCACTTCTGTACGCTTTGGCAATGCCTTTGTCGCGGTAGTGTTTTCCATTCAAAAATCCCCCATTCTTTCGTGTTACGAAAAATTTTACCTATCTCTCATCAATTCGATGCAAATCAGGGAAATCCTTCTAGAAAAACGTAATTCTCTCTATTAATTGACGATTAATATCTTTGACGATAGTCGAATAGTAGATCTTTTCCTCCTCAATCCCCTTCTCCATATTTAGAGGAAAATTGAATTCATTAACCAGCCTAAATTTATTCTTGCCGCACATCTTCAAGTGGCCGGTCCTCACAAGCAAATGGAGATAGGAAGAGACCATCCGATCCGTAAAATCATGGGAAAGCAGCGGCAGCGGCCTTTTTTTGATATCCCCCTTGCGAATTCTTTTTTGAACATTTTGCAAGCATCTGTCCATATCGATTATTTTACCCTTATCGTGATTGAGAGTATCCGTCCAAATATAAAGCTGCCATTCTAATGGATGGGACGATACAGAATACATATAGGATACAGGAAGGCCAATTTGAGGTGCAAGCAAAAATGGATTTAGCCCATTCTGATAAATGGTCAATAAAAAATGGTCTTTTTTCCATCTGCTGTAATGGACACGCTGCTGCATCCATTTGTTTTTTTCATCCATCCATCTTTTTATCGGATATTGCGTAAAGCAGTCTGCCGGATTTAAAAGAATTTGTGAAGGATTCAATTTATATAAGGGAGAGATGATTGGAGCAGCAAACGTTTTCGAAGGCGTCAGAGGAAAGAATTTTGATAGTTGACCCATGATCTTGTTCTCCGGGGAATATGAAAGGAGTAGTGGGCTTCCGCTTGAGGAACTTTGGGCAAAGGACCATTGGAATGGAGATAGCTTATAGATGCTTGTTTTTCCATCCTTCCCTTTTCTGATAGGCGCATCTCCCATAATCCATATTGGCTTTATATTCATTGCGAGATAGCCTTTTGTCCGGGTTTGAATAACGGTGGCTGGTATTGAAGAACATTGATATTCTATGGCATAATTTTGCCCCTCGACCGCCAGAAGGATGTCCGGCCTTTGACCGATTTCCTCGAGATATGGTTCAAGCTCTACCGATTCCGGATAGGACTTCTTTAGCCATTCAAAAATATCAAGTTTTCCATTTAAATGATGAATGGATTCTGATTCGCTGAAACTGCTGCAAGCAGATTGGTTTTTGTGGGCGAAATGTGGAATGTTGATGCTCCCTGCTTTTATCAGTAGTGAATCACCACAGTGGGGACAGTAAAACTTTTGGGTTCGTCTTATTCGTTCAATTTCGTCTTTTGGTTTTTTCCATAGCACAGTGAATTCTCCATTTTTATTTTTGGCAGAAATCACAGCTTCACCTCCTTGTTCATTACCATTCTTCATATTTTCGATAATCCCTGCAAAAATGAAAAAAAACCGCCCATTATAATGGACGGTCAAAAAATTAAAGCAATGGCGATAATAGTCTGGATGTGGACTCCAATAGCCTATAGCCGATATGCCGATTGCTGAATGTATCCAGATTGAGTTCATTGGAACTCTCCAAATCATGGAGATACTCCTTTACTAAAGTCTGGGTGCTTAATGTCCTATATAAAAAAGCATTGACTTCAAAATTCAAATGAAAGCTTCTCATATCCATATTTGAAGTCCCAATTGAAGCAAGCTCATTATCGACAATCACAATTTTACTGTGCATAAATCCTTTTTCATACTCATATACTTTGACCCCGGCCGCAAGAAGCTCCGGAAAATATGATCTTGAGGCATGGAATACAATTCTTTTATCCGGCCGGTTCGGCACAAGCAATCGCACATCTATTCCACTCAAGGCAGCAATTTTCAACGCAGAGAAAATATCTTCATCAGGGATAAAATATGGAGAAGCAATCCAGACAGAATGCTCAGCAGAATTTATCATCGCAAAAAAGATGTCTTTTAGGACACTCCATTCATTATCCGGACCCCCTGCTATCATCTGCACTCCACCATCCTGAAAAAGATCCGGCGGCTCTGAATGAAGATACTTTTCATCGAGGAAATGTTCGCTTGTCATGTAATACCAATCTTGAAAAAATATGAGCTGTAGTGATTTTACAGCTTCTCCATGGACCATTAGATGGGTATCTCTCCAAAAACCAAAGTGGTCATTTTTTCCCAAATATTCATCTCCGATATTCAACCCGCCAACAAAACCAACTTTTCCATCAATCACAATGATTTTTCGATGGTTTCGAAAATTAAACTTATTGTTCAAAAAAGGAACCTTAACTGGTCCGAATGGTATGGCTTCGACACCTGCCGCCTTCAATTCTGAGATATAACGTTTGGAGAGCTTCCATGAACCAACTGCATCGTAAAGAAAACGGATTTTCACACCTGCTTTTGCACGGTCAATGAGAATCGATTTTATTTCCCTCCCAAGTTCATCATTTCGCACGATATAATATTCCATATGAATATGATGCCGTGCACGCTTCAATTCTTCCTTGATGAATTGAAAGGTCTCCTGCCCATTTGTCAGTACTTTAGTAGCAGTCGAGAAGGAAACCGGACTATGCCCAAGCTTTTGAGCAAGATGATAAAGCTTCTTTTGGTGGTCCCCAAGTTTCTCAAGCCTCGGTTCGTGATTCTCTGGAAACTCTTCATATTTAATATAAGCCTCTTTATCAAGGATGTATTTTTCCCTGAACATCTTTTCTTTTCGATAATTTCTTCCGAAAAGAAGATAAAAAACAAATCCCAATAACGGAAAGCTCCCAAGCACTACCAGCCAAGTGAGTGTCTGGGTGGGATGCCGATTTTCCAAAAATATCACTACCCCGATAAAAATGACCGAGAGTGTGATAATAAAACTGAGATATTTTAATACATCATACTCAAGCCAATCTTTCATAATAATGTATACACCGGTTAACGCTGCTAAAAACAACACTAATCTTACTGTATTTTTCACGTGAATCCACCGCCAGTCATGATCCCATTCTAATTAACGCACCTGAGCGATAAAAAAACCGATTTCTCTTGGAAATCGGTGTTCATGAAGCTTTTCAGCTAAAATGTTTATTAAGGACAGAAAATACATCTTTATCGATTACAATGTTGCCGTATTCTTCTAACCGATGGATGGTCATCTGTGTTTCATTTCCGTATTCAAGAAGCACACTCAACACGTTGTCGATTTCATCTTCTTCAAATACATCTTCCTGAAACTCGACATATAAATAATATTTATTCTCAAATGAGAACAACTTAGTATTTAAATGCTCTAAACCAGGACGTTTTGACAATGAAATGGCATCCTCAATGTCTCTGAATGATAATAAAAATTCAAGTGAATCCTCATTATCCGAATCCTGCTGCCTTAATTGAAACTGCTGATCGAGAAGTTCTTCAATTCTTTCATCGACAGGCAAATCCTTTAACTTATCTTCTGGAATAGGCAGTTCAAAACGCTGTCCATCCTTAGACATCTGTGCTCTTGTCACGAGGACTTCCAAGCCTTTATCAAGTGCCTGCACCTGAATCCATAAAGGACCTTCTACCGAGAACTCTTCTTCCTGATGAACTTCATCCATCATTTCCCAAAAGAGTTCCTCACTACGCTCGCGATTGTACCAAATTTCCTCGCGATCGAAACCTCTTTCTTCTATATCAAGATACGAAATATAAAATTTTACCGTATTTTCGTTAATTCTCTCGATTTCCACTTTCAACTCTCCCTTCTTTGTTAAAGTGATGAAGGGACTACACCCCCGAGCATCTGCTCAAATCGATGTTGAAACTGTACAAAGTATTTTGTACCTTGTACTCTTATTTTATGATAATAAGGTCTAAAATGGAAACAAAATGTACTATTTCTTGAACAAAATAATCAAATGCCCATCCAGTCCTATTTTCATTTGTATCGTTTTGGCTATTTTAGCCCATTCAATTAAAAATTTCAAGTCAGAATATTTCTTCAATTGCCCCTGATTGTTTCTCAGTTAATTTCCGAGCTGTAATTCACATTCAACGGGGGCGCTTGTTACAGAATAAAAAAGAAAAAGCCTGCCGAAAATGTACAGCAATGCAGCGTTGAAACTTTCTTGTCTCGAACTTGCAGCCGAACATATTAAGGGCAGGCTTTTTAAATTAATAATTAATTGACCATTCTCTGCGCTTCACGCAATTGGAATGTCCTTACCTTGCGAGGAAGGAATCTTCTGATCTCATCTTCATTATATCCAACTTGCAGACGCTTTTCATCGATGATTATCGGGCGTCTTAAAAGACCAGGATTTGATTGAATCAATTCAAACAACTGCTGCAGAGGAAGAGTTTCTAAATCTACATTCAGCTTTTGGAATATCTTTGAGCGGGTCGAGATGATTTCATCTGTCCCATCTTCTGTCATGCGAAGGATCTCTTTGATTTCCTCTAAGCTAAGAGGTTCAGAGAAAATATTTCTTTCCGTATAAGGAATTTCATGCTCCTCTAGCCATGCTCTTGCTTTCCTACATGATGTGCAGCTTGGTGAAGTGTATAATGTAACCATTCTTCATTCACACTCCTATATAATAATGGATTTTATTTATCTTATGGATTTTTAGTTTATAATTACTATAAAGAAAAAATCTATATTGTGTATTATACACTATTTGAATATAATTGAACATACATTTTGGAATATGTAATAATTGTTATACATACATTGTACATTTTTTGTCAAAACTCGTTTGATATAAGACTTTACCCCTTATTTATTGTATATAAACATGCTTTTTGAGGTTTTTTTGGATATAAAAAAGTGCAGCTTTAAGCTGCACCTCAAAATTTAAATATCCTTTAAAATGTCTTCTGAGTCCTTCGTGTCTTCATCATATGTCAACACTTCATTCACAGGCTGATATGATGCCCCATAAAAATCTGTGTCCTTATACGTATGAATCATTTCGTACGTTTTTTTCATTGCTTCGTAAACTTGTTCTTCACTTTCATTATTAGGAGCCCAGTAAAGAATCTCCATCGCATTGATTTCATTTGTTGCCAGTGAACGCCTGCGATATCCAATGTTCTGGGCATGCTCAAATCCTTCCCTCTTATAAAACCGAAGTCTTTTCTCAGTATCGGTGTCTTCATAATTTACAGGTTCAACTTCTAAGATGATCGGCTTGTTCTTCTTTTTCAGTTTTTCAATCAATTTATGGCCCAGCCCTTGACCCCTTGCATCTTTAGAGACGAATAAGTAGTCAATAAAAGTAAAATCCTCAAGTTCTACATACATTAACACATGAAGCGGCCCTTCATCTTTGTGGTAGATCTCACCTTTTTCTTTCAGTAATGTCTCCATATGCTCTTTCGATTTCATTTCCACAACAGGGAAATACTGATTCAATTTTTCATACCAATGCATTTTTTTGCTCCTCCTGAACTTATTCTCAATCAATAAGCTCCCATCTTTGTATTTATATTATTGCGATTACTACTGCTTTTCATTCAGTTTCCGGCATACAATGAATTAGGCGCAGCAAGTCCAATCTTACTTTTTAGTGATGAGACGGCGATTAAATAAAAAGATGGAGGTTTATGATGACTGAGTATGTGATTGATTTGATCCTTTTCTCCGCATTCGTCATCGGATTAACGGCCATAATGGGCGTTTTGACAAATGGTATCGGAGAAAAACTATTCGGTGGAAAAAATAAAAGGTTTTTCGTGGAAAAATCAGCTTCCATACAAACGGGATGGAATAAAGTTGGCGGAAGAAGTGATTAAAGGGTTTCTTTAAGCGTTTCCATCACTTTATCCAATTATTTCTTTTCCCCCTATTTATAGTAATTAAACATCAAAAGAGAATTCCCTTTATATTTTTTTATTCCATCCACTATTAAATGTGTCGAAATTTCCGAGGAAATGACAATGAACCAAAAAAAACGATCCAATCAGGATCGTTTTTTTCTATTAATTAATCATGCTTATATTGTGCTTGATATTGGGCGAATTCCTTTTCCGAACAAAGCACGAAATGACCAGGAGCTACTTCCCTCATTTGTATGTCTTCCCCGTCTTTATAATCGTGGACATTCGGGTCATAGGTTTTCCGCTTTCTGGACCGTTCGTATTCAGGATCCGGAAGAGGAATCGCAGAAAGAAGGGATTGCGTATAAGGATGCAAAGGATTCTTATATAATTGTTCAGATGTTGTCAACTCTACCAACTTACCGAAATACATAACACCGATGCGGTCTGAAATGTATTTAACCATTGAAAGGTCATGGGCAATGAACAAATATGTGAGGCCTTTTTCTTTCTGCAATTTTTTTAGCAGGTTAACAACCTGGGCCTGGATGGAAACGTCCAGTGCTGATATTGGCTCATCCGCAATGATGAATTCTGGATCTACAGCCAGAGCACGTGCAATCCCGATACGCTGTCTTTGACCGCCTGAGAATTCATGCGGGTAGCGGTTAGCGTGCTCTTTGTTCAATCCAACTGTTTCAAGAAGATCGTAGACAATTTTCATACGCTCTTCCTTAGATTTTGCAAGACCGTGAATATCAATACCTTCTGCAATGATATCCGCAACCTTCATACGAGGATTCAAAGATGCATATGGATCTTGGAAGATCATCTGCATTTTGCGATTGAATTTTTTCAATTCTGCTTTCGATTTTCTTCCATGTACGTTTTCGCCATTAAATAGTACTTCTCCGTCTGTTGCATCGTACAAGCGGATGATTGTACGGCCAGTCGTTGATTTTCCGCAGCCTGACTCTCCAACCAATCCTAATGTCTCTCCCTTAAAGATATCAAAAGTGAGACCATCAACTGCTTTAACCTCATTAGGGCGTCCTACGTTAAAGTGCTGCTTAAGGTTTTTGATTTCAAGTAATTTTTCTGCCATGTCTTAACGCCCTCCCTTTGATAAAGATGTTTTTGCTGAAGGGAATTTACGCATACGGATTTTTACCGCTTCAGGCGGTTCTACTTTCGGAGCATCCGGATGCAGCAGCCATGTTGCAGCATAATGCGTGTCAGAAACCTTGAACATTGGAGGCTCTTTTTCCAAATCGATTTTCAGCGCAAATTCATTGCGTGCTGCAAATGCATCCCCTTTTGGAGGATCCAATAGATCAGGAGGAGTCCCAGGGATTGCATATAATTCTGCATCAGTTGCATCAAGGTTAGGCATTGAACTGATCAATCCCCATGTGTATGGATGCTGTGGGTTATAGAAGATTTCATCCACTGTTCCCACTTCTACAATTTTACCACCGTACATTACCGCTACTCTATCTGCGACATTGGCTACTACACCCAAGTCATGTGTAATGAAAATGATGGATGTATCAATCTTCTTTTGCAAAGCCTTCATCAATTCAAGAATCTGGGCCTGGATTGTAACATCCAGAGCAGTTGTCGGCTCATCCGCAATAAGAATCTGAGGGTTGCACGCCAATGCAATCGCAATGACGACACGCTGCCTCATACCACCAGAGAATTGGTGAGGGTATTGCTTAAGACGAACTTCCGGTTTTGGAATCCCTACAAGTTTAAGCAGTTCCAGGGCGCGGTTGCGCGCTTCTGCTTTGCCTAGCTTTTGATGCTTCAACAATGGTTCCATTATCTGCTTTCCAACTGGCATCGTTGGATTCAAGGAAGTCATTGGATCCTGGAAGATCATAGAGATGTCTTTCCCACGGATTTTCTGCATCTCTTTTTCAGAGGCTTTTGTCAGATCTTTATTTTCAAAAAGGATTTCTCCTGATTTAAATTCAGCACTTTGTTCAGGCAATAAGCGCATAATCGATTTTGTCGTTACCGATTTACCTGAACCTGATTCACCAACAATCGCAAGTGTTTCACCTTTGTATAAATCAAAGTTCACTCCACGGATTGCTTGTACTTCACCTGCAAAGGTGTGAAAAGATATGTGCAAATCTTTTACTTCTAATAACTTTTCCATTATTTCACCACCCTTATTAATCACGCATCTTAGGATCTAATGCGTCTCGTAGACCGTCTGCCAATAAGTTGAATGCAATCATCAACAAACAGATAACGATTGCCGGGAACAACATGATGTGCGGCAGGATCTGCATTGTGCGGTATCCATCCTCAATCAATGTTCCTAGTGATGCTGCCGGAGCCTGAAGGCCCAGACCGATGAAGCTTAAGAATGCTTCGAAGAAGATAGCACTCGGAATTGTAAACATAGTGTTGATGATAATAACGCTCGCCAAGTTTGGTATTAAATGTTTAAAGATAATTTTCCCATTGCTCTCACCTAAAGTACGGGAAGCAAGGACATATTCCTGTGACTTTAATTTCAATGTTTGTCCACGAACAACACGCGCCATACCTACCCAGCCCGTAATCGTAATAGCGATTGTGATGGATAAAATACCTGGCTCAAGAACCAATATCATCAAGATAACGACAACGATATTCGGGATACCTACAAGTACCTCAAGGATACGCTGCATGATATTATCGGTGCGTCCGCCATAGAAGGCTGAGATCCCGCCGTACGCCACACCAATGACCATGTCAATGAAGGCTGCCAATATGGCAATGTAAAGGGAAATCTGCGTTCCTTTCCATGTACGTGCAAAAAGGTCACGTCCCAGACCATCAGTGCCGAACCAGAAATATTCGTCGACATGCTTTCTTTCATACATATCTACTTCTTGACCGCCAAGCTGCATTTTTCCATCAAAGATTCCAAGCTTTTCAAGACCTGGAACTTTCGGAGGCAGATTTGCATAGGCAAGATTTTGCTCTTTATAATTGTATTTCGTCATGTGCGGCCCTGCAAAAGCAAGGAATGTCAAAATGATAAGAAGGATCAGAGCAAAAAGCGCCCCTTTATTCTTCTTGACGCGCAGCCATGCATCTTGCCAGTAGTTCAAGCTCGGTTTGGCAATGCGCTCACCTGAGGTTGTATCAATATTAGCGGGCTGAAATAATTCTTTTGAGATTTTTTCTGGCTGATTCATTATTTTTTACCTCCCGCTAAACGAATTCGAGGGTCGATTACACCATATAGCAAGTCCACAATCAAAATGATTGCTATTAAAGCAAATGCAAATAGAAGTGTAGTACCCATAATAATCGGGTAATCATTAGTCATGATAGACTTAACGAATTGCTCACCGATTCCGGGGATAGAGAAGATCTTTTCAACAACTAAAGAACCTCCCATTAGACTAACAGCCAATGGTCCCAACACTGTAATCAAAGGAATCAATGCATTACGGAATGCATGCTTGAATGCAATTTCAAATGATGTTGCCCCTTTAGCTTTTGCCAATGTAATATAGTCAGAACCTAATACTTCTATTAATTCTGAACGCATAAATCGTGCTCCTGTCGCAATTGGGAACATGGCCAATGCGATAGTCGGCAGGATGCTGTATGAGAATCCATTCCAAAATGCCACTGGGAAGATTTCGAATTTCACAGCCAGCACATACTGCAAAAGTGCCGCAAATACGAAGGATGGAATTGATTTTCCAAGAACAGCAATGAAGGTGCTGCTGTAATCCACCCATGTATTTTGATAGATAGCTGACAGGACCCCTAAGATGATCCCAATTATGGTACCTACAAACATTGCTTGGAAACCTAGCATAGCGGAAGGTCCGATTCGTTCGAGGATTAGCTCAGTTACGCCGTGGTTATCGAATTGAAATGATACTCCCATATCACCTTTAAGCAAGCCAAAGATATAATGTGCATATTGAACAGGAACGGGATCGTTCAATCCATACTTTTCATTCATGATATGAACCTGTTCTGCAGATAGCTTCTGGTCGTTAAACGGTGAACCAGGCAGTATTTTCATGAGGAAAAATGTAAACGAAGCAATGATAAATAAAGTAATGATCATGTAAATTACACGCTGTAAAACATACTTCGTCATTGCTGCACCTCCTAGTAATAAACTCTATCTTCTATTCTATATGTTAGTTTAAACAGTGTCGAAATTTAATGTTTTTTCTAAATATTCGCCAATATTCGACAATTCTTATACAGGGAAAAAGAGAGTATACTCGAGGATATACTCTCTTTCCGCTATTGGAAAAATATCAGCCTATATTATTTTTCAATGTGCGTCCACTTGTAGCTGAACTCAGGTCCAAATGGATGTACATAAAGATCTTTAACATACTTTTGTTGTAGAACAGCTTTTGCACGTTGGTACAATGGAGCAATACCAGCATCGTCCATTAGGATTTTCTCAGCTTTTTGAAGAGCTTCCCAACGAGCTTGAGGATCAGTTGCTAAAGTAGTTCTAGCATCATTGATCAATTTGTCATACTCAGGGTTAGAGTATCCAGATTTGTTTTGAGATCCGCCAGTTACCCAAAGATCAGAGAATGTCATCGGATCTTGGTAGTCAGGACCCCATCCAGCAACTTGAATATCGTAGTCTTGCTTAGTATCAAGATCAAGACGGATTTTGAATGGTACTTCTTTCAACTTAACAGTCAAACCTTCAAGGTTTTTCTCAAGTTGGTTCTTGAAGTATGCATCCATATTTTTAGCAACATCAGAGTCTCCGCCAAGGATTTCAAGAGTTACTTTGTCAGTTCCTAATTCTTCTAAACCTTTTTTCCAATATTCTTTAGCTTTGTCAAGGTTGTACTCGTTCATGTCTCCATTAGCTTTACGGAAATCTTCACCAGTCTTAGGATTGAAAGCGAATTCTTTTGGTACTTCATAGTTAGCAACAACAGATCCGTTAGCAAGAACTGTGTCTACCATTGATTGCTTGTCAACGCCTAAAGACAAGGCCATACGAATGTTTTTGTTAGCAAGTGGAGTCTTTTTGCCACCGCGTTCTTGGTTAAATTTGAACCAGAAGATAGTTGGCTCAAGATATTTGTTCAAGTCTGGATCGTTCTCATATTGAGTTACGTATTCAGCACTTAAAGCTGCACGGTCAACTTTGCCTGTTTTGTAAAGGTTTACAGCTGTACCTACTTCTTTAACAACGTTTACGTTAACTTGTGTAAGCTTAACTGTATCTTTATCCCAGTAGCTGTCGTTCTTTTTGTATTTCCAAGAAAGACCTGTTCCGTTCCAGTCAGACAATGTGAATGGACCGTTGTAAATCATGTTATCGCTGTTAGTAGCGTATTGATCGCCTTTAGATTCTACGTACTCTTTGTTTTGAGGGTAGAAAACAGGGAATGTCATTAATGATAGGAAGTAAGGAACTGGACGCTCCAAAGTAACTTCTAAAGTTTTATCGTCAACAGCTTTAACTCCCAATTGATCCGGAGCCATTTTGCCTTCGCCGATAGCTGCTGCATTCTTGATTACTCCGCCCATCATGTAAGCTCCGTATGGAGTTGCATTTTTAGGGTCGATTGTTTGCTGCCATGCATAAACGAAATCGTTAGCAGTAACAGGAGTTCCGTTAGACCATTTAGCGTCACGGATCTTGAATGTGTAAACTGTACCGTCTTCGTTTACTTGTGGTTCTTCAGACGCCATACCTAATGTTGGCTTGTTGTCTTTGTCAAGACGCATTAAACCTTCGAATACTTGGTTCATTACGTTAAGTGAAACAGCATCCTGAGCCATGATTGTATTCATGGTTGGAATCTCCGCAGTTTCGTAAGTATTCAGAACTTGCTCAGCTGCAGGCTTAGAGCCTCCATTTTCTTTCGTACCACCAGCGTTTTCTGATGTTTTTTCATCTTTGCCGTAGCAAGCTGAAAGAAACATGCTCAGTACGAGCGAAAAGCATAAAAGTAATAATAATTTAGACTTTTTCACTAGTAGACCTCCCTTTTTTATTTTTCTGAAAAATTTCTACAATGATTATTATACATAAATTCAGAAGATTGTACATTACTTTTTTTAAAAAAAGTTTACACAATTGAAATATTTTTATTATTCTATCAAAAGCATATTTGAAATTTTCTGTTACAAAAGCCACCGAAATAATAGGTTCAAAGCCTTGATTTCATGCCTTTTGCCCTAAGTGGTAAATTTTTGGAATATAATTATTTCGAGAGCCGCAAGAATGTTTCTTCCTTATTTTTCATTGTATCTATTACACTTCTTTTGTAATATGAATACGGTAGTATTTCATTATTAAGACATTTGTAATGGAATCCAACTCAATATTTTCAAGGGGCTGTTGCTATTGCTGGCAAAGAAAGTTGCAAGATTATTCATACCTTCAGAGATTGCGGTATTGGCTGCTTCTTATATTCATTACCATGACCTCAGCCTTGTTCATTATATTAATACTTCTTTTTTTATTGGCGGATTGTTTCTTTTCTTCTCATTGACAATCTTCATCTTATCCAGCGGTTTTTTTGACCGCACGGCCAATGGTTTCCGAAAGACTTTCACTTTCAATGGAAAAGGCCTTTCAAAAGAGGAATTGAATGAAATGAAGCCATTATCCGAACTCATTGCCATTCCGTTTCTCCCTTCCCTTCTAAATGGTGTATTGCTGATGGCCGTCATGATGGTCTGTTTATGGATATATTATTTATAAGAAGGGCATGCTTGAAATGTATCATGTGATTTCTTATAATAATGTCATCCAATAGTAATTAGGCGTTGAAAAAGAGTAGTATAGCTGAGTTTCGTTTTTAGAGAGCCTGTGGGTGGTGGGAACAGGCATCGGATCAGCTGGAATGGACTTTTGAGCCCTGTCTGCCAAAAGCATTAAGGCTAAGTAGTGGACGGCGCAAGCCAAAGCGTTAAACTGGCGCCATGGTCATTTGCCATGGACTAAGGAGGCTTTTTTAAGCACTTAGGGTGGTACCGCGGATGTTCAGCCATTCGTCCCTATTTTTCAGGGATGGATGGCTTTTTATTTTGAGGAGGTTATTATATGAAGACTATTTTTTCAGGAATTCAGCCGAGCGGAACAATCACGCTCGGAAACTACATTGGAGCAATGAAGCAGTTCGTAGAGCTTCAGGAAGAATACAACTGCTATTTTTGCATCGTAGATCAGCATGCTATAACTGTTCCACAGGATCGGCTGGTTCTCCGGAATAATATCAGGAGCCTTGCCGCATTATATCTGGCAGTTGGAATCGATCCTGAAAAGACGACGCTATTCATTCAATCAGAAGTTCCGGCTCATGCCCAGGCAGGCTGGATGCTTCAATGCGTAGCCTATATCGGCGAACTTGAGCGCATGACCCAATTCAAGGATAAATCACATGGAAAAGAAGCAGTTTCTGCAGGACTTCTTACGTACCCACCTTTGATGGCTGCTGATATCCTTTTATATAAAACGGATCTGGTTCCTGTTGGAGAAGATCAAAAACAGCACATTGAGCTTACGAGGGATCTGGCAGAACGCTTCAACAAAAAATACAACGATATCTTCACGATTCCAGAAGTTCGCATTCCAAAAGTCGGAGCAAGGGTCATGTCCCTTCAGGACCCTTTGAAAAAAATGAGCAAATCCGATCCGAATGCGAAATCTTTTATTACGCTGCTGGATGATCCAAAGCAAATCGAGAAGAAAATTAAAAGCGCAGTTACTGATTCGGACGGTATCGTAAAATACGATAAAGAAAACAAGCCGGGAGTTTCTAACCTTTTATCGATTTACTCCATCCTTTCCGGAAAATCCATTGAAGAGCTGGAAGCAGCATACGAAAATAAGGGATACGGCGATTTCAAGGGCGACCTTGCTTCATTAGTCGTTGAAACCATCAAACCGATCCAGGATAAATACAATGAACTTATGGCTTCCTCCGAGCTTGATGAAATACTGGATAGAGGCGCGGAAAAAGCTAACCGGGCTGCATCCAAAATGATTAAGAAAATGGAAAATGCAATGGGATTAGGCAGAAAAAGAAAATAAAAAAAGAAGCTGGATGATAAATTTTATCATCCAGCTTCTTTTTGCTAATTTACCCTCGGACCATTTTCAACTTCCCATAGTTTTTCAAAAAATGGCTGGCCTTTAATGAGGTTTTCACAGAAATATAAATGCTTTTCGCTCCATCCATATTTCATGTCTTCATACAAGCCTGTCCAAATTTCCTCAAAACTCATCTCTTGAATTTCATGGTAAAGGTTTGGTGCCCACTCTGTATACCAATAGCGCATCTGAGCGGTATTCTTTGAACTATAAAGCTGATCCAGCCCCATGAACAAAAGCTGCTTCAACTGTCTTTCTTTCCTTGTCAGGCCATTCATCAATTCCGGGTTCGGCGATAAGATATGATACTCTTTCGACCTTGGTTTTGCAGCAAACGAAAATGACTGCGGTTCATGCATTTCCGTCATTTCATAAACGAGCTGCTCCTGCCTTGGAATCAATCTGCTCTTTCGGATAGGGATGTTATAGCCAATGGTGTCTACTGCAAGGATGCCTGTCCCATCTGTAACAACAAAACAATATTCAAGCTGAGTCCTTTCATGGTTCTTTCTTAAATATGCCTTGTGATATACCTCATCAAGAAGTGCTTTAGGGATTTCTGACAAATCATTCTCAATATAATGGAATAACAGTGGATCGACTTTGAGCAGTGGAACCTGGTCCAATAACTCTATGACATCATCTTTTCTCCACTCGTGAAAGTGGCAAACATTATAGCCGTTCTCTTCGCCTTCGAACCAGTTCACCCAAACATCATGAAGATATAACATTTTTTACCCCTCGCTTCATTACCGTTTGTCATTCAGTATAGGCAGCAGGAAGGCTAATTATTCCTTTTCCCGGGAATTATTCCCCTCTCTTATGTGGAAGAAAGATAGCAAGAATGATGAAAACCACCCCTCCAATAAGGAAGTAGCCTTCTAACCGGCTCGACATGAATAGCAGATACCCTGCAACATTGCTCCCAAAAGTCATGATGTTCAAGTAAACGATCCAGCTGATTCCCCCCGTTACAGCAAATCCAAAACCAATCAGTAATAGAAACAACCTCAATTGCACCAGTCCATTTCTTATTATCTGTCTGTCCCTTTTTTATACGTATTCCCATTAACCTGCTGATAGAATATCATTCGGAAATACAAAAAAAAATCTACCATACGTTAGATGGTAGATTATCGTCTTGATTTTGGATTTAGTGCATCTTTAATTCCTTCTCCAACAAAGTTGATTGAAAGAATCGTTAAAGTGATGGCTAATGCCGGTGGAACCCACATCCAAGGCTTAGATTGGAGAACATCTGGTTCATTGGCGAATGATAGCATGTTGCCCCAGCTTGGTATCTCTGCAGGCACCCCAAATCCTAAGTAGCTGAGTCCTGATTCTGCAACGATCATTCCCGCAAACACGATGGTTGCTTGAACGATGATTGTCGAAAGAACGTTAGGCAGCAAGTGTTTCATTATGATTTTTGCAGGGGAACACCCAATGGAAATTGAAGCGAGAACATACTCATTTTCTTTCTCTGCAAGGATCTTACTTCGAACAACCCTGGCGATGCCGCCCCAGCTAAGTGCTCCGATAACCAGGATTAAAATCCATAGTCCACTGACATCAATGAAAATAGTCTTCAATACAATAACGAAAACCAAGAACGGGAAGTTAAGAACAAAGTCAGTGAATCTCATTAATGCATTGTCTACTGTACCGCCAAAATAGCCCGCGACAGCCCCGACAATCGTTCCGAGTACAATAACAAATAATGTACAGGAAATACCGACTAATAGAGAAACCCTGCCTCCATATAAGAGTCTTGTGTAGACATCCCTTCCACTCTTATCTGTACCAAGCCAGTGATCCCCTGAAGGATCGAGTGACATCTGTCCAATATTTACTTTTACAATATCCTGTGTCGTAATATATGGAGCTAAGAATGAGACAATAATGACAAACATCAAAAATACAAAGCTGACCATCGCAATTTTATTTCTTAGGAATTTTCTTCGGGCAATGGCCCAGGGAGATAAATGCTTCACTGGTTTTATTGATGTCTGGGCTGTCTTCTGTGTTACTACTTCCATCTGCCATTCCTCCTAATCCATTCTAATGCGCGGGTCAACTATTCCATAAAGAATATCTGCCACTAAATTCCCGAATAACGTTAAAAATGAGAACATCATCGTCAATGTCATCAATACTGAATAATCACGAGTCGTAACAGAACTTAAAAACAGTTGTCCAATTCCCGGATAAGTAAAGATTGTTTCAGTAATGATCGCTCCGCCAACAATGGCTACAATGTCAAATCCCAAGAAAGTGATCAAAGGGATGATGGAGTTTCTCATAATATGCTGATTGTAGATCTTGCTTTCAGGTGTACCTTTTGCACGAGCCGTCCTTACAAAGTCTTTACGGCTGTTTTCAATTATGTCATTACGCAGGAACTGCGTATAGTTTGCTGTACTCAGTAAACCTAAAACGAGTGCTGGAAGTAATACGTGGTGGAATCTGCTTGCCCACCAGCCCAGAGTGCCTTCCGGAACAGAAATGTCCACCGATCCATTCGACGGGAACCATCCAAGATAAAAAGCAAAGATATAAATGGCAAAAACCCCTGCGACGAATGAAGGCAGTGCGAGGCCGAGATAGTTGGCTCCACCTATAAAATGATCACCTATCGTATACGGCTTCCTACCTGCAAAAGTCCCCATTGCAAAAGCACATAAATAAGTAATTAATATAGAAGTGATTCCTAAAAATACTGTGTTTGGAAGACGCTCTAAAATAATGTCGCTTGCCGGAATTTTATAGCGTACGGATTTGCCGAAGTCGCCATGAGCAAAATCATTGATCCATCTGAAATATTGTTTATAAAGTGGATCATTGTAGCCAAGCTGTTCCCGCATTTCTGCAATATATGTAGGATCCGTATTGTTTGGATCGATTTCCCCACTGAGGGAATCCCCTGGCATTAGCTTTGCCAGGGTAAACACTACAATGGAGATAAGGAAGAGCATTGGGATCATACCGAGTAATCTTCTTAAAGTGTATTTAAGCATGATGCATTCTCCTTATCTAAGTGATGCCAATTGGATTATTGCTTGATCCACCATTCTGCAGGTGAATTAGACCCAGAAACATCATATTTCACGTCTTGTACACGTTTGCTTACAGCGTAAACATCATAAAGTTCTGCGATTGGAAGTGCTGGGACTTCTTCGTTGAATAGTTTTTGCCAATCAACATAAAGCTGCTTGCGCTTCTCTTGATCAGTGCCAACGACGCTCATATCAACTGCATCATTAAGAAGTTTGTCAGACTCTTCGTTCACCCAGCGTGGGTAGTTCCATACTGCATCTTTACCCCATAGTGGAAGTGGATCTGGATCTGCGCCAGTTCCCCAGCCGCCATAGAATACTTCGATAGAAGGATCATCTTTTTCTAACTGATCGTAGTAAAGGTTAACATCAGTCATTGTAAGCTTGGATTTCAAGCCGACTGCTTCCCAATATTGAGTCATTGCTTTCGCACGAGCTTCATATGTTGGGTTTCCTGTGTCATAGTGAGCAAAGTTAACAACAAATTTCTTGCCGTTTGGATCTTCGCGGAAACCATCTCCGTCTACATCTTTGTAGCCAGCTTCATCAAGCAATTGCTTTGCTTTTTCTGGATCATACTTGTAATCGTTCGGAAGATCTTTGTTATCCGCAGCAATCCAGTGTGCTGATGGTACAGGACGATTCAGAGGTGCTCCAAGTCCACTGAAGAATGCTTTAACCCATTCATCGCGGTTGATTGCATAAAGCATTGCTTGACGCAATTGTTTGTTTTGATATTTCGGTTTATCCATTACGTTTGTCTTGCCATCGAAATGGCCCAATTTAAATCCGATGTAGTAATAAGAAAGACCAGGGACTTTTTCAACGTTTACATTGTCAAGCTTTTCGATTTCAGGAAGCAATGTTGGGTGGAACGCTGTCATATCAACACCGCCGTTTTGAAGCTCACCTACTGTCAATGATCCATCGATAACTTTTACGATGATCTTATCAATATGAGGCTTTCCTTTCCAATAATCATCGAATCTTGTCAACTCAACTGATTCACCAGGAATAACTTTTGTTACTTTGTATGGTCCTAGACCGACTGGCTTTGTACGGACTTGCTCGGACTCTGCCATTTTCTTAGGATCCATGCCTTCAAACTCTTTGCGGGAAAGAGGATATGTCCAAAGGTTTTCCAAGTTGTTCACACGAGCTTTATCAAACGTGATTTTAATTGTGTAGTCATCAACTACTTCAATACCAGAGATGTGGTCTGCTTTGCCTTCATTGTAGTCTGTAGCACCTTGAATCGTATTTACATTCGACCAGCGAGGATGCTCTGGTCCGATTTTCGCAATCGTTTCAAGAGCGAACTGCCAGTCTTGAACTTTTAACTCTTCGCCATTTTGCCATTTAACGCCTTTTTGGAATGTGAATGTATAAACTTTGTTATCATCCGTTTTCCAGTCAGCGATGTTTGGCTGCGGTTTAAGGTTTTCATCATAATCAATCAAAGTATCATCGAAAAGACCGATGATTTCAGCATCTGAAGAACTGTCATAGAAGTTGACGTTCAAAAGTCCTTTGAACTCAGACTCCATCGCATAAGTCAATGTACCGCCGTCCTGTGGACCTGTTCCAGCTTGTTCGCTGCCTTTTTTATCATCATTATTATTCTTAGTGTTTGTTGAGGTTTTCTTGTCGCCTCCGCATGCAGCTAAGAACATTGACAACACTAATACTAACGTTGTCAGCCACAAAAGTGATCTTCTCTTCATGTTTTTCCCCCCAAAATATTTGTTGTTTCTTACTCATAAAGGATGCAAGCTACACTATGACCAGGCTTCACCTCCTTTAATTCAGGCTTGATTTTGGAACAATCCGCCTTTGCCATTGGACACCTTGTATGGAATGGGCATCCTGACGGAGGATTGATCGGACTCGGCACATCGCCTTGCAGCACAATCCGTTCTTTCTTCCTTTTCGGATCAGCTTCTGGAATCGCCGAAATCAAGGCTTGTGTATATGGATGAAGCGGTTCAGCATACATGGATTTCTTATCAGCAATTTCAACAAGATTTCCTAGGTACATGACACCGATTCTATCGCTCATATGTTTAACAACACTCAAATCATGGGCAATAAATAGATATGTAAGGTCAAAATCTTCTTGAAGCTCTTTCAAAAGATTAAGCACTTGAGACTGTACCGACACATCCAGCGCGGAAACCGGTTCGTCTGCAACAATCAGCTTCGGTTTCAATGCCAGCGCTCTTGCAATTCCGATACGCTGCCTTTGTCCGCCGGAAAATTCGTGTGCATATTTGTAATAGGCATCTTCCGGAAGACCGACGCGGTTAAGAAGCTGCATCACTTCATCTTTCAGTTCCTTAACGCTCTTTCCGGTAAAGTTGCGGATAGGCTCTGAAACGATATCCCCGACCATCTGCATCGGGTTAAGGGATGCATACGGATCCTGGAATACCATCTGGAAATCCTGCCTTGCTTCCCGTAAGTTCTTCCCTCTTAAGGCTGTGATATCCTTCCCATCAAATAGGATCTTCCCATCTGTAGGATTCAACAGGCGAAGGATCGTTCTGCCAATGGTTGATTTTCCGCAGCCCGACTCGCCTACCAGCCCTAGCGTTTCCCCTTTTTTGATTTCAAATGTCACATCATCAACGGCTTTTACGTTGGCGACCGTTCTTTTGAAAAAACCACCTTTAACAGGATAGTAGGTTTTTAGATTGTGAATTTCCAAGAGGTTTTCTTCAGACATCTGCATTGAAGATTTATTGCTTTTCTCTTTGACATCCGTGATGCTCATCATACATTCATCCCTTCTCTAGGCTGGCTTGTTTCATAGAGCAAGCATGCCACTTCATGTCCCGCTGTATTTTCTGCCAGCTTCGGAGTGATTTGAGAACATTCCGGCATTGCTTTCGGACAGCGGTTGGCAAAACGGCAGCCGACAGCAGGCATGTTTTTCAATGAAGGGACGATTCCTTCGATCGAACTCAGTTCTTCCACTTCCTCATCCATTTTAGGGATGGCCCCCATCAATAATTCTGTGTAAGGATGCTTCGGTTCATGGAAAAGGGTCTCAACATCAGTTCTCTCCACTATTCTTCCGGCATACATGACGATGACGTCGTCGCACATCTCCGCAACAACACCAAGATCGTGTGTAATCAAGATAATGGACATATCATTTGCTTCCTGAATTTCTTTCAACAGCTCAAGGATCTGGGCTTGTACCGTTACATCCAATGCTGTCGTAGGTTCATCGGCAATAAGAAGCTTTGGCTGGCAGGCAATCGACATGGCAATCATGACACGCTGCCTCATCCCTCCGGACAATTGATGCGGATATTCATCAACGATTTTTTCCGGTCTGGAGATCCCTACACTTTTCAATAGAGCGATGCTTTTCATCCTTGCTTCTTTTTTTGATATTTTCATATGATTGAAGAATGCTTCCTGAAGCTGGAATCCAATGGTGAATACCGGATTCAAAGAAGTCATCGGTTCCTGGAATATCATCGAAATATCTTTGCCGCGGATCTTATTCATTTCCCTTTCAGAAAGACCTTCCAGCTTTCTTCCTTCAAAGACTACTTCCCCTCCGGCAATCTTCCCGATTCCCTTCGGAAGAAGCTTCATGATCGAAAGGGACATAACACTCTTTCCGCATCCTGACTCCCCTACAATCCCCAATACTTGGCGCCTTTTGACATTGAATGAAACATTGTCGACTGCATTGTAGTACTTGCCGTCTATATCGAATGCAGTTTCCAGATTGTTTACTTCAAGCAAAGGAGCGTCTTTATGTATATTCTGTTTAGTACTCATCTAGACACCTCTAACTGTTTAAATTATCTGTCTATTTATTATATTTGAATAAAATATTATTACAGTACTATTACAATTGCAAGATTTTTTTATCAATTTAGAATCTTCGTTCTTTGCAAAATACAGGAAAAAGCCCATTATTTAGGCATTTAGCCATTTGTAAAAAATTTTTTTAATAGTAATTTTTTAGGGGGTAAATAGATGGCTTTTGCAGTTGAAAATGGATTTTCTTTTTTAAATTGCTCCACCAGATAATATCCCATCGAATAGCCAAGCAATTTTGGATAGCCTCTTCTCCCAAACAAAATGTCATCATGTGCCTGTTCATCCTTTTTTAAACCCAGCTTGTTCTTGAACCACTTTTCCCAGTAGCCCTCCAATTGCTTCTCTCCCCTCGAATGACACCAGGCAGCCAGGTATTCCTTACCGCAATACTCTTTTACTGCATGCTCGGCCAATCCTTCAAACATCAAGGAATCAAGAAGTGTGTAGTCGCCCATTTCTTTTTTAAAGTGATTCAGCCTTACTGCATGGTGATATTCGTGGACGAACAATGACTCATATTCCTTATCGTCCTTTTGAGGAGAAAAGAAAAGGTATATAAAATCATGAAATGCGATTCCAGAGCGTCCCCTGGTTTCCCTCATCAACCCTCTATTCTGAACATCAATAGGCAGTATAGCGATATTTATATCTATTCCATTCCAAAGCTTCTTATATTTTTTAAACATGGCTTGAATTTTCGTCCAAACTTCATCTTCTACAAGCTTTTTATAGCATTCTTCTGCTCCACGGGAAGGCTGGTACATGCCAAATGAGCGCAGATATTTATAGAACTGCTTTTCATCATCAAGACTGCCATCAATTTTTTTCAAAATTTCACCAGGTTTATTGATATTCATTTCAAGCCATTTATCTGTCGGCAATATCATCATTGGCACCCCCGATAATTTCTCTACTTACATCCTATGTACGGACCCTGGTGAAAATGGCTAAAATCTAGACACAAAAAAAGCAAGACCATTACGGCCTTGCTTTCGGATTTATAATTTAGATCAGCTGTATTTTTTAAATACGATTGTTGCATTATGGCCGCCGAATCCAAGAGAATTACTCATGGCAGCAGTAATTTCTTTTTTCTTTGCTTCATTTGGAACATAATCCAGGTCGCACTCAGGATCCGGATCGTTCAGGTTGATGGTCGGCGGGAGGATTCCTTCTTTAAGCGCCATTACTGTAAAGATAGCTTCGATCCCACCAGCAGCGCCTAATAAGTGTCCCGTCATGGACTTAGTGGAACTGATGGCCACTGTTTGGGCACTCTCTCCGAATACTTCTTTGATTGCCATTGTTTCATACTTGTCATTGTATTGTGTGCTTGTTCCATGCGCATTGATATACCCGATGTCAGCAGGTGTAAGTCCACCGTCTTCAATGGCAAGCTTCATTGCCCTTGCACCGCCTTCACCACCTGGAGCTGGTGCAGTGATATGATAAGCATCACCTGTTGAACCGTAGCCGACAATTTCAGCATAAATTTTGGCGCCGCGAGCTAAAGCGTGCTCGAGTTCTTCCAAAATGACAATACCTGCCCCTTCTCCAATGACAAATCCATCACGGTTCGCATCAAATGGACGGCTTGCACTATTTGGATCAGGATTTGTGGATAATGCTGTATTGGCACAGAATCCTGCAATTGACATTTGAGTGATAGGCGCCTCTGCTCCGCCTGTCACCATGACATCTGCATCCCCGCGCTGGATTACTTTGAAGGCATCTCCAATGGAGTTTGTACCAGTCGCACAAGCTGTAACCGTACAAGAGTTGATTCCTTTTGCCCCAAGCATGATGGAAACCTGTCCTGCAGCCATATCAGGGATGATCATTGGGACAAAGAAAGGACTTACCCTTCTATATCCTCTTTTTTGAAACGTTTCAAACTGCTGTTCGAACGTTTCCATTCCACCGATTCCAGATCCAATCCATACTCCCACACGGTGGGCATTTTCGTCTGTAACGGTTAAGTCTGCATCCTTTGCAGCCATAACAGAAGCCGCTACCGCATATTGAGTGAAGCGGTCCATCTTTCTTGCTTCTTTCTTTTCTAAATAGGCTTCAATATCAAAGTCCTTCAACTCTGCTGCAACCTTTGCCGGATAATCATCCGGATTCAGTCTTGTCAAAGGGCCTACTCCATTGACTCCAGCAACTGCATTTTTCCATGAAGTTTCTGCGTCATTTCCGAGTGGAGACAATGCTCCGATTCCTGTCACTACTACTCTGCGTTTAGTCATGAATTCCATCTCCTTTATCTCAATCAAGAAGATTCAATTGATTATCTTCATTCGATTATCTGCCCCATTTAATGGCGATTGCTCCCCAAGTCAGTCCTCCACCGAAGCCTACCATGACAATGACATCATCATCTTTGACTTTACCTGCCTCTAATTCTTCCACTAGTGAAATCGGAATGGATGCCGCTGATGTATTGCCATATTTATGGACGGTCTTGGACATTTTTTCTTCTGGAAGCTCAAGTCTCTGCCTGGAGGCTTCCATGATTCTGATATTCGCTTGATGAGGAATGAGGAAATCCACATCTTCTTTTTTCAAACCTGCTTTTTCTATCACATTAATACATGATTCACCCATTTGTCTAACGGCAAACTTAAAAACTTCCCGTCCATTCATGTAAATGTATTTTCCGTTTTGGAATAAGTGCTTGCCGCCGGAACCATCAGCACCCAGTTCAAAGGATAATATCCCTCTTCCTTCTGATACTGGACCGACAATGGCAGCCCCTGCTCCATCCCCGAATAGGACCGCTGTATTCCTATCGTCCCAATCTGTGATTTTAGAAAGCTTTTCTACACCGATAACCAGTACATGTTTATACGTGTTAGTTTCTATGAATTGCTTGGCGGTGACAATGCCATACATAAATCCTGCACATGCTGCACTGATATCCATCGCTGCTGCCTTCTTGGCACCCAGCCTTTCCTGCAGCATTGTCGCCACACTTGGGAATGGAGTGTCCGGAGTTACAGTTGCCACAAGGATCAAATCGATATCTTCAGGGTCGATTTCAGCATTTTTAATGGCATTCTTTGCAGCTTCATAGGCAAGATCCGACGTATCCATATCGTCTCCAGCAAGCCTTCTCTCTTCAATGCCAGTCCTTGTCCGGATCCATTCATCCGAAGTATCCATTATCTTCTCCAAATCTGCGTTTGTTACCACTTTTTCAGGATTGTATCTTCCTATACCAATGATTCCTGCATTCATGAAAGGGATCCCTTCTTTCGAATCAGTTGTTTTTCATCCATCTGCCGAGGTAAAGCAGCAAGGATGATTTAAAAAGAATTGTTTCTTATTTTATTTTTATTATCAAATATTATGACTTGGTACTAATTTTATCGGATTTCATTTTTTCTTGCAACTTATTTGTGCTTTTTCAATCATTCGTCTATACCGTATCTGCCGTGAATCATATACATGTCATATGTACTAATGTACTATCCGGAGGTGAATGAAATTGGCTGATGGCCCATCCGCAGAACGCGCCCATCCATTTGACCAATTAATATTCGGGAATAAAATACCAGAGACGAATGAATCCCTTATTGAGAATTTACAGCAAAAAGCAGTCTCAGGGCTCGATGAAATAGATGTTGATGAATTGTTCGGGCATCTCGATTCCTTGGTGGAGACTTTTGCCTACTTCAAGCCATTAATTAAAAAAATCGGACCCTACCTTGAATCCTTCATACAGCAAGATGATAAATAAAAAAGGCAATGCATCGGATGCATGCTGCGATCCGAGTGCTTTGCCCGTTTTTTTTATTTAGTTGCGTCCTGTTTGCCAAGTTCGTATGCTTCGCTCATCACTTTTGTGAAAAGCTCCATGAACGGCTGTATCATTTCCATTGATAATTCTACACCTGCACCATCTAATTTTTCTTTTGCTTCCGGCAGGTATTTCATAGCTATCTGCATAAATTGCATGTTTTTATCTTCGTGCATGTCTCATTACTCCTTTGTCTGGTCTGATGATTGCAGTTTTCCTGTCTTTTTATATGTATCGATCATATCTGCCACTTTCTTTTGGAATGCTTTATCCACAAGTGAACTATATTTTCCCATGGATATGACCCCATCGTTGAAATCAAAATACAGGTTCCCAGAATCGAGCTTCCCTTTTGAAAATTTTTCGGCAACCAGCTCATACAGCTTCGGTACATGTTGGACAGTGCTTGTTAATACGGTCGTTTCCCCAAGGTCGGATTGATCGGAAACATATCCGATTGCATATAATCCCTTAGACTTCAATTCTTCGATCACAGGAATATTATATCCGTCTCCGGCAGGATACACAACATCTGTCCCTTCCTTTGTCAGTTCATCCAACAACCGTATGGCCTTTTCACGGTTGTCCCAATTCCCCACATATTTTATGGTGACTTTCACATCTTTATTTTCTTTCTTGGCACCATCAATGAACCCTTTGATTTCAGGCTGCCATTCGAAAGCGGCAATCATTCCAATATGATTGGACTTCGACATATGAGCGGCTGTCATCCCCCCGAAATATCCCATTGCATATGATTTAAAATTAAGACTGGTAGTATTTTTTCGTTTCGCATCCCCATTGAAGCTAACAAACTGGATATCAGGATATTTAGGGGCCAATTTATCAAAATAGGCTGCATACTCATTTCCATGTCCAAAAATTAAGTTGACTCCTTTTTGGTGAAAGACCTTGACTGATTTTTCTACAAGGTATTCAGAGTCCATCCCTTCTTTATAGTAGACTTCCACTCCGAATTTAGATTGAATATTCAGCAGCCCTTTATATCCTTTTGTTCCCCACACCTGATCACTCACTGTCTCCGGGACCAGCAGTCCGACTTTTTTGATTTTCCCTTTTTCAGGGTCTTGGGAACAGCTGACCAGAAGGAAAAGAACCAGCAGGATCGGTATCCATTTTTTGATCAACATTCAGCAACTCCTTTGTGCATGGCTGCCTTCCATATTTATGAAAGAAACATCTATTATTCTACCTATTAATTCGGTTTCTGAAAAGACCCGTTAGGTACGTTTCTTCAGGAGGCTTTCAATACAGGTTCTTTGCTGCTGAAGTCCCTCTTCCAATGTGGTGCTGCTTTTTATGACCAATTCTTTATAAAGATGTGAAGTCTTCTGCGATTGATATGGATCAACTGCTGCTTCTTCACCAAAATGCCGGAGCCCTTCTGCCCAGCGTCCTTCTTCTCCAGTAGTAAGCAGCAATGATGCTTTTTTTCCCTCTTTTTCCGCATGATCAATAATTCCTGCTGCTATGTCGTCCACAAAAAAAGCATCCTTCAATGGTTCTTGATAATCGATCGTGCTTTCCAGTCCTTCCCGTTCATCCAATAAAAGCTTATGATACGCAAATTCTTTTGGCTGCCAAGGCCCAAAGACGGTCGGCAAAAAAAGATTACTGTGCGGAATGGGAATTTCATTCGGGAGTGCATCCTGGTCGACTCTGCTTTCACTAATAAAGCGAAGAATCATGGTTTGATGGATGGACTTATCAAACCATGATTTATTTTGGATTATTTTTTCTCGGATGCCTCCTGCTCTTTCTTCGTACCCTTCTCCGAGAAAATCGTAGTACGGGATAAAACAAAAGAACGGTTCTTTTCCTTCACCATTCCAATCTTCCAGTGAAGAAAAATTGAAGTTGGCATTCCTGCCGAATTCCATCCATTTACTTTCGTCTGAAATTTGCATTGTTTCTGTGTGTTCGATAGCCAAAACGTTGTAGCCTCTATTCAAAAGTTCCCTGCATAGGGAAAAACCGATGAATCCGCCGGCAGAAAATACAATTGCATGATTCATGCTTCCGATACCCCCAAATTTGTTGTTACTGTATCGTATGCTATGAATCTCATTTTCTTTCATTTGTCCTAAAGATCCAACTCAGAATGATGAAATTCTTTTAGCATCTTTCTTGGGATGAGGGTCCTCTTTTCAGGAAGAAGATAGTGAAAAGAAATAGGCAGGCCGGCATCCTTTCTTTTCTGGATTAATTGATTGATGAGTTCCTGCTGTCCATCGTATCGGCTTCTTTCTACAAACTTTATGATGACCATTGGAAAATCCGCTTCTGCCAGTTTTTCCAGGGTCCCTTCCTGCGTCTTGAGTAGTTCTTCGATTTGATCCTCGTTTATTTCATGAGAATCAATGAGTTCCTGGACAATCCTTTTATAAAAGAACTTCTTTTCTTTTTCCTGCTCTACATGTTTTTTTATAGAAAGGCATGGAGAAATAAGCGAAACGGATCTGATTTCTCCCTTCATCATTGTGATGAGCTCAATTGCCGCCAATGCCCCCATTCCTTCAGCGATAACATGGATTTTCTCGTTGAGGATCTCTTGCTTCATGATTAAATGATACAATGTTAGTGCTAGATCTGCGGCTTTGCTGCTTCCCCAATTTTTCCCGTATAAGTTTGAATAAAAAACTGTATATCCGTGGGAAGTCAATTCTTCAATCATTTTTGCCCTGCCGATATTCTGTGTCCAGAAACTTTGGTTCTCATCCACAAAATGCTGCTGATCCCCTAAGATCATTACAGCAAAACCATTGGGCTTTTCAGGGCAATGAATCATACACCATTCATGTTCAATTTGAAACGTTCGCTGCGTCATAAGGAATTCTCCTTTTGCAAAGTGAGTCAATATAATGTATGAAGGGAAAAGACGTTGGAAAGGGACAAAGCCTAGTTTTTAAAAAATCCGCTCTTTGGAAATCCTTGATTTTCAGCAAGAAAAGGTTTTCAATAATTTTGTGAAAAATATTTATTAATTATTTTGGCTGTGATACTATGTAACGAGAAACTTTTCCGTTTTACATTTTATGATAAATGTTTTTGAATAGAGGTGAAAAAGAAATGAGATACATCTGGACTTTCTTTTGGACTTTTTTGTTGATTGAAATGGTTACATATGTAGTAAGTGCCATGAGCGGATCTGAATTCCACTTTGCAACTGGTGTGACATTAGCTGTCTCTGCTACAATCTTGATCTTTATTATTCCTGCAGTCATTCCGAATGAGCCTTTGGAACATGAATAATTAATTGGATGGCCGATCGCTGATCAGCCATCCTTTTTCTTTTAATCCACGGTGATTTCTCCATCGGCCAACCGGATGGTCACTTTATCATAAGGATGTACATTCCCGGCAATGATTTCTTTCGCAAGCGCCGTTTCTACTTTCCTCTGCAAATATCTCTTTAACGGCCGTGCACCATAGACAGGGTCATACGCTTCCTCAGCAATCGCATTTTTCGCTTCCTCGGTTATCTCAACCGAAATATGCTGTTCATCCAGTCTTTTCTGCAGCTCTTTAACTAACTGATCTACGATTGCCTTTATATTATCTATCGATAATGGACTGAATAATATAACATCATCCACACGATTTAAAAATTCCGGACGGAAATGTATACGAAGCTGTCCCATCACTTTATCTTTCGTTTCATCACTTTCCATATCACCTTCGAGCAGCCATTGGGAACCAATGTTAGAAGTCATGATGATGACAGTGTTTTTAAAATCCACCGTTCTTCCTTGGGAATCTGTTATCCTTCCATCATCAAGGACCTGCAATAGGATATTGAACACTTCAGGGTGAGCCTTCTCAATTTCATCAAGAAGCACCACTGAATAAGGCTTTCTTCTGACTGCCTCTGTCAGCTGTCCTCCCTCTTCATAACCTACATACCCTGGAGGCGCCCCAATTAATCGTGAAACGGCATGTTTTTCCATATATTCTGACATATCAATCCGAATCATTTGCTCCTCGCTGTCAAACAAAGTGTGTGCCAATGTCTTGGCGAGCTCAGTTTTCCCGACTCCTGTCGGCCCCAGGAAAATAAATGAACCGATAGGACGGTTTGGATCCTTTATGCCTGCCCTCGCCCTCAAAACCGCATCACTCACAAGCCTTACTGCTTCATCTTGGCCAATGACACGTTCATGCAATATGCTCTCCAGCTTTAGCAGCTTTTCACGCTCCCCTTCGACCAGCTTGGAAAGGGGAATTCCTGTCCATCGCGAAACAATGCCAGCGATTTCTTCCTCTGTCACTTCTTCTCTAAGCAGTCTATTTTCTTCTTTTTGCTTTGAAGCCATTTCTGATTCGATCAGTGAAAGCTCCCTCTCCACAGCAGGTATCTTCCCATGGCGAAGTTCGGCCGCTTTATTTAAATTATAATCATTTTCCGCTTCTTCCAGCTCACGCTTATACTTCTCCAATTCCTCGCGTTTAGATTGGACCTTCTGCAGCCCTTCTTTTTCATTTTGCCACTTTGCTTTCATGGCATCTGCTTTTTCTTTCAAGTCAGCTAATTCTTTCGTCAACAGGGAAAGTCTTTCTTTGCTCGCTTCATCCGTTTCCTTTTTCAAAGCTGCTTCTTCAATCTCAAGACGCATGACCCTCCGTGTGACTTCATCCAATTCTGTCGGCATGGAGTCTATTTCTGTGCGGATCATTGCGCAGGCTTCATCCACAAGGTCAATTGCCTTATCCGGCAGGAACCTGTCAGATATATATCGGTTTGATAAAGTGGCAGCAGCAACTATCGCTCTGTCATGAATCTTGACTCCATGGTGGATTTCAAATCGTTCCTTCAATCCCCGCAGAATGGAGATTGTATCTTCGACAGTTGGTTCATCTACTAAAACTTGCTGAAATCGCCGCTCAAGTGCCGGGTCTTTTTCGATGTATTTCCGATGTTCATCAAGAGTAGTAGCCCCAATGCAGTGAAGTTCCCCCCTTGCAAGCATGGGTTTAAGCATATTTCCTGCATCCATGGCCCCTTCTGTTTTTCCGGCCCCGACGATTGTATGAATTTCATCGATAAACAAAAGGATCCTTCCTTCACTCTGCTTGATTTCATGAAGAACCGCCTTAAGCCTCTCTTCAAACTCTCCACGAAATTTCGCTCCGGCGATCAACGCACTCATATCCAGGGCAAAAATCGTCTTATCCTTTAATCCTTCGGGAACGTCCTTTCTGACTATGCGCTGCGCCAACCCTTCCACAATTGCTGTTTTTCCTACACCAGGCTCCCCGATAAGCACTGGATTATTTTTTGTCTTTCTCGAAAGTATCCTTATGACGTGCCTGATTTCCTGATCCCTTCCTATAACAGGGTCCAATTTCCCTTCCCTTACTTCCGCTACAAGGTCCCGTCCATATTTCGCCAATGCTTCGTAGGATGCTTCAGGATTTTGATTATCCACTCTTCTATTCCCCCTTATGTCTTTGATGACTTTTTTTAAATCTGCTTCCCTGATTCCCTTTTTTTCTAAGTATTCAGCCAGTGGTTCATTATTTTGATTCATCAATGCAAGTACTATATGTTCTACTGACAGATAGTCATCCTGAAAATGATCCTTTATTTTTTCAGCATCGTTGAATAATGTGTGGAGTTTTCCTGAAATATATTGGCCGCCGCTCACACCGCTTCCAGATACACTGGGGCGGGCATCCAAGGCTTTTTCAATGTATGAGAGGAGTTCCTTTTTATTCAGTCCCAGCCTTCCGTATATCACACCCATGAGACTGTCAGGTGAAGAAAGAAGCGACTGCCAAAAATGAAGAACATCTATTTCTTGATGATTACGTGCTGCTGCAGCTTGCTGGGCATGTGACAACCCTTCCTGAAGACTCGTGGTCATTTTATTGAGATCCAACAACCATCACTCCTTGACCTTATTTGACTATTGTGAGACCATTATAATTCATTTGTAAAAAAAGCAAAAGAATAAAAGCGGAAGCGCCCTGATCAGCCCCGACCAGCATAAGACGGAACTCGAAGGAAATCCTGATTTCCGTAGAGGTACGGCTTATGACTGGAGGGGGTGGGCGCTGGAGCTGGACAGAGAAAAGCGGAAGCGCCTTGAACAGCCCCGACCAGCATAAGACGAAACTCGAAGGAAATCCTGATTTCCGTAGAGGTACGGCTTATGACTCGAGGGGCTAGGCGCTGGAGCTGGACACAAAAGCGCAAGCGGCTTGATCAGCCCCGACCAGCATAAGACGGAACTCGAAGGAAATCCTGATTTCCGTAGAGGTACGGCTTATGACTCGAGGGGCTAGGCGCTGGAGCTGGACAGAGAGTAACTTCTTTCAAATTTAACCATAGGTAATATTTTATAATTGCTTAAAAGAAAAAGCGCCTGCCGGATGCAGGACGCTTATGTTTCATTATGGTTTCCGCTTGTACGTCCAGTAGCGGTCATCGTTTGAAGTTTCAGGAAAGTGGTCCCCAGCTTTCAATTTGATTTTCTGCGGGTGTTTGACCATGCTTCCTGTTTCTCCTATTTCTACATATATCCCATTGTTCGGAGCCTTTTGCCCTGGTCTGAATTGATGGCTTTGTCCCATGAATGACCCTCCTTAGAAGCTTTGGCTTCCTTTACAGTTTTCGACGAATGAGAGCAAAACATGAATGAAGAATTTTTCCAACATAAAAAAGACACAGCCAACAGGCTGCATCTTTTCTTATTAGCGTATGCCTAATGCGATTTTTGCGTATCTGGACATTCTTTCTTTGGACCATGGCGGATTCCAGACGATATCTACTTCCGTACTTTTGACTTCTGGAATATCTGAAAGCGCGACCTTTACTTGATCGACAATAGTTCCTGCCAAAGGGCATCCCATTGAAGTCAATGTCATTGTTACTGTTGCTTGTCCCTCTTCATTTAAATCAACGTCATAAACAAGCCCCAAATTCACAATATCGATTCCAAGCTCTGGATCGACAACCTGTTCCAAGGCACCCATAATATTATCTTTTAAATCTTGATCAATCATTTCACAACACTCCTCAGGTTAATATCCTTGTTTTCATCCTAACAAATCCTCAACAGGAATGAAAATCATAAATGTTTATCGAACCATTCCGCAGTTTTCAAAAGCCCTTCTCTTGATACTTTATGATCGGCTTTTTCATCAATGATGAATTGGAGGTACTCTTCCTTGCCTTTATATTCCGATTGAATGGATTGATAAAAACGGTATGTTGGTTCAAAGGGTACCACTGGATCCCTTTTTCCGTGCCAGAACAGAATCGGTCTTCCATTTAATTTATCCACTTGGCTGCTTAAATCATACTTTCTTAATATCTGGAACTGTTCCTCAAGCTGATTATCATCAAGTGGCAATTCTATATTGTTTTGCTTCAAGTATTCAATCTGGCCTTTCGCCAGTTCTTCGTATGAAGCATTTCCCATGAGGCTTACAGCAGTTTTGATCCAGTCATATTGGCTTAATGCTCCAAGAGAAGCTATTGCTCCCATAGATGTGCCTGCCAAACCGATTCTATTTTCATCAATGAGTCCTTTAGCCGTAATTGCCTCTTTCAAGACTTTCAATTCTTCTATGGTCTGGATGACCATTCTCCAAAACTGGTGGCTATTTTTAGAAGGTTCCACCCCATCAATTCTTTCTCCATGTCCATATGCTTCTGGCATAAGGACTCTGAAACCTTTTTGCGCCATTAAGTATGCATAATGAAGATTATGTTCTTTTGCCGAGGTAAATCCATGAAGAAAAAATACTGTTGGTAGCCTATCTTCAGCTTTCTCTGTTTCCACTACGTGTAGTAAAGGAATATTCTGCACATACTCCTGGCTGATTTGAATCAATGAAATCGCTCTCCTCATAAGACGGTTTAAACTCTACCCTTTTTTTGGTAAAATAAAAGGATCATCTGTAAATATTTCATATAGTTTATTTTATCATGTAGACATTTCAATTCCTAAAGATTTACACTGTTTTTAGACAGACACCGATAAAAGAGGAGAAAAATTATGACAGCCAAACATTTGATATGCCTTGATTTAGATGGAACATTACTGACGGACGATAAACGTATTACTGAAAGAACGAAGAGTACCATCAAAAAAGCTAAAGCAGCTGGGCATGAGGTGATCATCTCAACTGGCCGCCCTTTCCGCTCGAGTGAACCGTATTATAAGGAACTGGAGCTTGAGTCACCTATCGTCAATTTTAATGGTGCTTTCATTCACCATCCACTTGATAAGGATTGGGGCGTACATCATAGTCCCTTGGATATTGAAATCGCCAAAGAAATTGTGGATACATGTCAAAAGTACAACATCCATAATATCATTGCCGAAGTAATGGACGATGTGTACTTCCACTTCCACAACGATAAGCTTATGGATATTTTCGGAATGGGCAATCCTGAAATCACTGTCGGAGATTTAAGGCAATACCTTGAAAAGTCCCCTACTTCCCTGTTGATACATGCGGAAGAAAGTCATGTAGAAGAAATCCGCAAACATCTTAGCAGCATTCATGCAGAATTAGTCGACCATAGAAGGTGGGCTGCTCCGTGGCATGTGATAGAGATTGTCCGCAATGGCGTTCATAAAGCTGTCGGAGTTAAAAAGATTGCGGAATATTACCAAATTCCCCAATCAAAAATCATTGCATTCGGTGATGAAGACAACGACCTTGAAATGCTTGAATTTGCCGGCACTGGCGTAGCAATGGGAAATGGGATTGAGTCCGTCAAAAAGACAGCAGGCAACGTCACCCTCTCAAATGAAGAAGATGGGGTAGCTGTTTTCCTTGAAGAAAAATTGAATTTGTAGTCATTGCCTTTGAATCCATTAATTGATTAATGGATTCTTTTTTATAAGTGCCATACTAAAGAAGAACGAACGATTTCGTTCAATGATTGCATGCTTGATAAAGGGGTGTTCATTGTGGGTAAACGAAACAAATCAAAGCGATTCGTCCAACAGGGTAAAGATACGGTGAACCAGCATGATATGCGAATTCCTTATCATCTGACATATGCTGAGGCTGAAGCTCAAAAGCTTGAGAACGTAGAAAAATCCTCTCTGGGAGGAATTTAACGATGGCAAATCGTCTATTTCAAGAAGCCCGACAGCGAGTCGACCTGGCTAAACAATCCCAGCAGGCAAGTTCTGGTGATGCTATGGAAAAAGCAAAAAATGCCCTTTCATCGGCATATGCAAACTCCACAGTAGCAGAACAGATGCAGCTTCATGACATGCAAAAAGAGTTAGATCAACTTAAATAAATGGAAAGGGCAGGATTTTTGCATAAAAAATCCTGCCCTTTCCACTATTAATCCCTTCGGAAAAATCCGAAGATGCCCGCCGTTTCCACAATATTTGTAAAGGCATTGGGATCCACTTCCCGAATAATTTTCTCCAAATCATACATCTCATACCTCGTTATGACAATAATCAGCATCTCTTTATCATCCCCTGAGAAAGCCCCCTTTGCCGGAACACGGGTGATTCCCCGGACAAGTTTCCCATGGATCGCTGTTTTCAGCTCTTCTGATTTCTTCGTCATGATCATTGCTGTAAGCTTTTCATGCCTAGTATGGATTGCGTCGATGACACGCGTCGAGGCATACAGCGTCACTAGTGTATATAACGCTTTATCGCCCCCATAAAGCAGGCCTGCACTTGTTATGATGATTGCATTCAACATGAAGAAATACGTTCCGACCGGGCGATCCTTCATTCTCGATAAAATCATGGCCACAATGTCAAGGCCGCCAGTAGAAGCCCCATATTTCAAAGTGATTCCTACCCCCACTGCAGCGATGACGCCTCCAAATACCGCATTCAATAAGATATCCTCCGAATATGTATGAAGAGGGATAATTTCAAGAAACACTGTCATGAATGTCACAGAAATAAAACTATACAGGGTGAAAGATTTCCCAATTTTCCTCCATCCTAAAATAGTGACAGGAATATTAAGCAGGAACAATAATATCCCGGTAGAGATGGTGAAAGGCGTGTATTCACCTACAATGCTTGAAATCAATTGGGCAACCCCTGCAAATCCACTTGCATATACCTTTGCCGGAATCAAGAATTGGTTTAAAGCCAATGCATTAAGAAATGCACCAATGACGACGACGATGAATTTTTTCGACTCCTGCCAAATCATATCTTTAGACATGGTAGCCCCCCTTTGGTATTATATTTCTCTCTTTAGCCTATTTTCTTGCACATTAATACACTTATTGTCAATTTTCCATAAAATCGCTAAACTAAAAGCATATCTTAATCGTGAAAGGTGAAGAAAATGACCATTAAATTATTTGCGGACAGTGCAAGCGATCTGCCTCTTTCCTTCTATGAGGAAAATGATGCAGTCTTGATCCCTCTCCGCGTAGAAATCGATTCGAATGAATATGATGACCTTAAAACCATCAATCCTAAACAACTTTATTCAGAGGTTAAAAATGGCAAGATGCCTAAAACTTCACAGGCTTCCCCTCAAGTGCTGCAAACATTATTCAAGGAATTGGCCGAAAAAAAAGAAACTGGCATCTATATTGCCTTTTCATCCCAGCTCTCAGGTACATACCAAACGGCCGTTATGGTGCATGATCAAGTCAAGGAAGACTTCCCTGATCTTGATTTGACGATCATCGATTCCAAATGCGCTTCCCTTGGCTACGGATTGGTCGTTTTGGAAGCAGCTAAATTGATTCAAAACGGTGCTCCGAAAGATGTAATTTTAAATGATATTCAATTTCGATGTCAACACATGGAGCATCTTTTCACTGTCGAGGATCTGGAATTCCTTGCACGCGGGGGAAGAGTTTCCAAGGCATCTGCCTTCATCGGTGGATTATTGAATATTAAACCCCTTCTTCATGTCGAAGATGGGAAATTAATTCCGCTTGAAAAGATCCGGGGAAGAAAGAAACTCTTTAAACGCATGGTGGAATTAATGTTGGAACGTGGCCAGGACCTCGAAAATCAAACGATTGCGATCAGCCATGGCGATGATGAAGAATCAGCACTGCATTTGAAGGAGTTGATTCTTGAAGCCACGCCTGTGAAAGAAGTAGTCATCAATATGATTGGTGCTGCTGTCGGCTCACATTCCGGTCCGGGCACCATTGCCTTATTCTTTTACAACCAAACAAAAAAGTAACATAATTCCTTACTGAAGCGGACAAAATAGCCCTATCACCATTAGAAAGGCGTGACTGTTGTGCCGCATACTTCCGATAATGACAAAAAGGCAAAGGATAACAATGCCTTGCTTCATGAAAAAAATATGGAGCGGGAAAAAAACAGAAAAAAAGGGAAACACCAATACTCTAAAAAAACTGATCATCTATAATTTTTCCCAGGAAGCCCCGCCATCCAATCGAAAGAAAGGATATGCGGGGTTTTTTTGCCCCTCCCCCCTCCTTAGTTGTATAGTAAGGAGATTTTCACTATAATGAAAGACACATAAATCCATTGGGGAGGTACATACATGGCTAAAGAAAGCTCATTCGACATCGTCTCTAAAGTCGATCTCGCTGAAGTGACTAACGCAATCAACATCGCCTTAAAAGAAATCCAAAACCGCTATGATTTTAAAGGAAGCAAAAGTGATATTAAATTAGAAAAAGAAGAACTGGTTCTTACTTCTGATGATGAATTCAAACTTGAGCAGCTTAAGGATGTTCTAATCAACAAATTGATCAAGCGTGATGTCCCAGTTAAAAACCTTGACTACGGCAAAGTTGAAACAGCCTTGGGAGGCACAGTCCGCCAGCGTGCGAAACTTGTCCAGGGAATCGACAGGGACAATGCGAAAAAAATCAATGCAATCATTAAGGATTCCGGGGTCAAAGTGAAAACACAGCAGCAGGATGACCAAATCCGCGTTACCGGAAAAAGCAGAGATGATCTTCAACAAATCATTGCAGCCGTAAGGGCAGCTGATCTATCCATCGATGTTCAATTCATGAATTATCGATAAATAGTGTCTAATTGAAAGAACGAATGGGTAAAGTAAACTGACCCATTCGTTTTTTTGTATAAAGAAAGTTTTCAAGCCCAGAATCCGGCTTTGGATCGTTTACATATGGAGGTAATCAGATGCCTAAACACGTCGTTATTGTCGGTGGAGTTGCAGGCGGTGCCACCGTTGCAGCTCAACTAAGAAGAGTAAATAAGGATATGCGCATAACAATCTTTGAAAAAGGCGACCAAATCGCCTATTCCAATTGCGGGATCCCTTATTATATTGGAGGAATCGTTCCCGACAGAAACAGCATTCTTCGCGATTGCAAAGACTTTTCTGAAAAATATGATGCGGCCATTCATTTATGTACAGAAGTCACTTCTATTGACAGGGAAAAGCAAAGAATAGGATATGTTGATTTAAAAGACTGCACAGAAGGGTATGAGGAATATGACCACCTTATCCTTTCCCCTGGGGCATCGGCGAGGATCCCGGATATCTCAAACTTAAATGAAGGCAATTGCTTCCCGATACGATCCACAAGGGATATGGATCATGTACACAGATTCATTGAAGAATCCTCCCCCAAGACAGCCCTGATTGCAGGTGGGGGCTTTATCGGAGTGGAAATGGCAGAAAATCTTCTCTTAAGAGGATTAAACGTTCAATTGCTGGAACGCTCCAAACAAGTCATGGGGATATTGGACAGCGATATGGCCGGACTGCTGGAAAAGGAAATGAAGGAAAAAGGGATTTCCCTTCTCTTTGAAGAGGAGCTTGCAGCAATTGAAGATGGCGGTACAACATTTATCATGAAAAGCGGCAAAAGAGTCCAGGCTGATTTGCTCATTCTTTCAATGGGGATTATCCCAAACACTTCACTCGCTGAGCAGGCAGGTTTGAAAATCGGGGTGACAAATGGGATTGCTGCCAATGAGTTCATGCAGACAAATGATCCATTGATCTATGTACTGGGTGACGCCGCAGAAACTGTCGACCCTATCCTTCATAAGCCGAAACAGGTCCCTTTAGCCTGGCCAGCCCACAGGCAAGCCTACATTATCGCCAATCATATTGCAGGAGTCCCCATCCCGTATAAAGGAACCTATGGAACGGCCATTGTTAAATTCTACGACTTGGCTGCAGGTATGATCGGCCATAATGAAAAAACGCTTAAACACATGGAGACTCCCTTTAAGACAGAGATTGTGGAAGCCAAGTCACATGCCGGGTATTATCCAGGGGCCATGCCATTGAAGATCAAATTGCACTATGACCCGACTTCAAGAGAGATACTGGGTGCACAGACAATCGGCAAAGATGGGGCTGATAAACGAATTGATGTCATAGCTGCAGCAATGAAAGGAAAATTGACAGTTGACGATTTGCAGGAAATCGAATTAGCCTATGCCCCGCCATTTTCATCACCAAAAGATCCTGTAAATATTATCGGGTATATGGCAAGTTCCAGAAAAACAAACAAGGAGTGATTGTAATGAGTTCCAACAGCCAACAAAAACAGACATTCCCGCCTCAGCACCAAACTATTCAGCCTGGCATAGAATCACAAATGCATCCTGAACCTCAATTTGTCGATCCGAACTATAAAGGAAGCGGAAAGCTTCAAGGAAAGAATGCAATCATCACTGGAGGAGATAGTGGAATCGGCAGGGCTGTTTCCATCTATTTCGCCAAAGAAGGCGCAAATGTTGCAATCGTCTACCTTGAAGAACATGAAGATGCTGAAATGACAAAGAGCCTTGTAGAAAAAGAAGGCGTACGCTGTGAATTGTATCCAGGAGATATCGGAAGCGAAACGTTCTGCAATTCCATCATCGACAAGGTCGTTGAAAGTTTCGGGGGAATCGATATCCTTGTTAACAATGCTGCAGAACAGCATCCGCAGAAAAGCCTGCTGGACATTACTTCTGCACAATTGGAAAGGACATTCAGGACAAATATCTTCTCTTTCTTTCATATGACAAAAGCAGCGCTTCCCCATATGAAACAAGGAGATGCCATCATTAATACTGCTTCCATAACCGCCTATAAAGGAAATGATCAATTGATTGACTACTCTTCAACTAAAGGGGCCATCGTCTCATTCACAAGATCTCTTTCCCAATCACTTGCCTCTCAAGGAATACGGGTTAACGGGGTTGCTCCGGGTCCAATTTGGACGCCGCTCATCCCTTCGACGTTTTCAGCAGAGCAAGTAGCCAAGTTCGGTTCCAGCTCCCCCCTCGGGCGTGCAGGACAGCCGTTTGAACTCGCACCAGCTTATGTTTACCTTGCATCAGCCGATTCACAATACGTGACCGGCCAGATGATCCACGTGAACGGCGGGAGCGTGGTTAATGGATAAAAGAAAAGCGGCAGCGCCTCGTACAGCCCCGACCAGCATAAGACGGAACTCGAAGGAAATCCTGATTTCCGTAGAGGGACGGCTTATGACTCGAGGGGCTAGGCGCTGGAGCTGGACAATTTGCAACAAAAAAAAGAACCCTCTATGGGTTCTTTTTTTGTTGTGTTGGTGCATTTGTACACGAACATCTCTTGATGATTTCATGCGGAACAATGACCCGCTTGATCGGTTCTTTCGGATCTTCGATTTTCTGGATAAGGCTTTTGGCTGCCTGGTACCCTAAATCAAAGATGTTGATGTCCACCGATGTAAGCGGCGGCTTTGACATCTCTGCCATCAGAACATTATTAAAGCTGATGATTGAGATATCTTCCGGAACACGGATATTCATTTCATCAAGCGTATTGAGTACACCGAGCGCCATCAAATCATCCGCAACAATCAGTGCTGTGGGAGGCTCTTCTAAATTCATCAATTCATTGACCGCTTCACGTCCACCCTCACGAAGGAATTCTTCATGGATGATATAATCATCCCGAAGAGGGTGTCCAGCCTCTCTCAAGGCTTTCTCATAGCCGAGAAGGCGTTCAATGGTCACGACTAGATTAAGATCCCCGCCAATAAACGCAATCCTCTCATGTCCGAGGTCCAGCATATGTTCCGCTGCTTCCTTTGTCGCCCTGAAATTATCATTATCGACATGTGTGATTTCTTCGACAAATTTAAACGGCTTCCCTACCATGACAAAAGGAAAGCAGCGCTCTTTTAAATACATCATGAGCTTATCTTCCACTTTGGAATATAGAAGCACCACTCCGTCCACCCGGCCGCCCTGGACCATTTGGACGACGCCCTCATAAATTTCTTCATCTGTTTTCCCTGTAGTCAGCTGCAGTGCATATTGCTTCTCATCTGCACCTTCACTAAGTCCCCGAAGGACAGTTGGGAAGAATGGATTCTGAAAAAACACTTCTGCGGATCCAGGCATTACCAGTCCGATGACCCTTGTCGATTGGTTCGCAAGACTTCGGGCAATGAAATTAGGATGATACCCAAGCTGTTCCATCGCTTCCCGGACCCGCTTCTTGGTTTTATCACTGATCCGGGGATGATTGGCAATGACCCGTGAAACAGTCGATGGTGCTACATTTGCCATTTTTGCAACGTCTTTAATGGTGACGGCCAATTCTATTCACCTCTTCTCCAGAAGCTTCGGGCATTCTCTTCCCTTATTCTGCTTCCGGGCTAATCGCGAAACCGTTTACATTTTCGCGGCAGAAAATAGGGCTTGATGCCCTATTTTGATATCCGGTTTAATTCAATTATACCTGTGGACCACAATAATCAGTCATGATTGTTTTTATTCTTCTTTCCCCTTCTCCAAGCCGCAATTAAAAATATCATGAATGCAATATAAACAAGTGCAAGAGAAGAGATAAACTTAATATTCAAACCTGATTTGTCAGCAAGAGCGTAGATTTCTGACTTTTCACGATCAATTATAATGGTATACTTCCCATTCTTTTCTTTAACAAGGTCATCATGCTGAAGTCCCCGCAATTCTTTATCAGGCTTCAGATCCTTTTCAGGTATGGTGACTTTTTGGGACTTGCTTGTGTTATTAATGGCTACAACAACGGTCTCGTCCTTATACTTACGTTTAAAAACGGCCATTCCATCTTTTTGGTAAAGCAGTTTCATATCGCCCCTGCGGAGTGCTGGGAGCTGCTGCCTCAACTCGCCGATTTTTGTCATATAATCAATGAGGTCTTTGTTTGCCCGGAAATTCATGAAACGGCGGTTATCCGGATCATTGCCGCCATCTTGTGCAATCTCTGTTCCATAATAGACGATCGGTATTTCAGGAGTCGTATAAAGATATGTAAGGGCCAGCTGCCATCTTGTTCCCGGGAACTGCTTTGCTTCTATCATATCTCTTGTATAGCGCTGCATGTCGTGGTTATCCAAAAAACTTCCCATTAACTCAGGGTGGGGGTAAATATTCTTATTGATATCCCACATTGTGAATGGACGCTCCATTGAGACATCAGGCTTCACAAATGCTTCCTTCAACGGTCCGTTCAACGGAAAGTCCACTAAACCGTCAATTCCAGCTTCCTGGTATTTCTTGATATAGTTCGGATCTTCGGACCATACCTCACCAAGAAGGTAAAAATTCTTTTTAACGGATTTCACTTCTTTTGCGAAGTCCTTCCAGAAACTGATCGGCACATGCTTCACTGTATCGAGGCGGTAGCCGTCTATATCGGTTTCTTTAATCCACCATTTTGCCGCATCGATCAAATATTTCTTAACCTCTGGATTATCCTGATTTAAGTCAGGTAAATCGTAGATCCATCCATTTTCGAGGCTGCTCTGGCCGCTTCCGATAATTGGCTTCTTTTCGTGGAACCAATCCTTCTTGGAAGGGTCATTGACCCATGGATTGTCTGGGCCCACATGATTCGCCACGAAGTCCAGAATGACTTTCATATTGCGTTTATGCGCTTCTTTCACTAATTCCTTGAACTTTTCAATCGAACCAAAATGTTCATCAGTTTTGTAAAAATCATTGATCCAATAACCATGGTAGCCCCCATCTTGATTATCAAAGATCGGAGTCAGCCATATTGCAGTAAATCCCATATCCTTCAAATAATCCAGTTTGTCTATGACGCCCTGGAAGTCCCCGCCTTGATAGGCTTTTGGGTCATTCATGTTAACATTGAAATCATTTGAAGTATCGCCATCATTGAAACGATCGACCATTAAGAAGTAAATCGTTTCATCCTGCCAATTGCGTTCCTCTTTTTCAGCGGCTTTTGCATTATAACCGTGAAAAAGGAGGAATGGGATGAGAAATATAGGCAGCCACCTTTTTCTCATCTCTTGCCCTCCTTGCTGTGTGAATTATTATCCTTTTGTACCTCCGGAAGTCAAACCGGAAATCAAGAAACGCTGCGAGAAAAGGTACGCAATGGCAATCGGTATTGCAATCAAAATGGAGCCAGCTGCAAAACGGGTAAAGTTATTTGCAAACTGCTGATTGATAAAATGGAACAATCCGACAGCAAGCGTATATTTTCCTGGGTCACGCAAGATGATCTGCGGCAAAAGGAAGTCGACAAACGGAGCCATGAAATTGAATAATGCAACAACGCCAAGAATCGGCTTGGCAAGCGGAAGCATGATTCGGAAGAAAACTCCGAGATGTCCGGCTCCATCAATGCGTGCTGCTTCATCCAGTTCACGAGGTATTGTATCAAAATATCCCTTCACCAGCCAAGCATTAAATGGAATTTGTCCACCTACATAAATAATGATAAGTCCTTTTAGTGAATCAAGCAGGCTTAGCATATTGAGCATAACATAAATGGCCACCATCGCCATCAAAGACGGAAACATCTGCAGGAGCAGGAATGCATATAATCCATATTTCCTCCCAACAAATTTGTAGCGTGAGAATGCGTACGCCACAAGTGCAGTCAACAGTACTGAGAAGAAAGAGTTGGCTACAGCCACAACCAAACTATTTTTATACCAGGTGATATAGTCGCTCTTTGGATCTGTCAACAGCCATTTGTAATGAACCAATGACCAGTTGTCGGGAATGATCTTGGCTGAATAAAGGCTTTGCCCCGGATTCAAAGACATCCCGATCGTCCATAAAAGAGGATAGGCAATAATAATAAACATGAATGCAAGAAATATGTAAATCAACGCTACTTCTATATTCGATTTTGTTTTCCTGCTCATTAGATATTCCCCTCCTCTTTAAAGGAACGTGTGCGTCTGAACTGGAAGAAAGCAAATAGACAGACGATGATTCCAAGAATGATGGATACGGCTGCTGCCATATTGTATTGATTGATATTGAACGTAAGATTATAGACCCATGAAATCAGGATGTCCGTCCCGCCAGCCCCGTTTTGTCCGCGTACTGCCGGTCCACCTTGATTAAATAGATAAATAATATTGAAGTTATTAAAGTTCCCTGCATATTGCATGATTAATAGTGGAGCTGTTGCATAAAAGATATGTGGCATCGTTATGAATTTGAACTTTTGCCATCTTGATCCCCCATCTACATCAGCTGCTTCATACCAATCCTTGGAGATGCTCTGAAGAACCCCTGTAAATAAGGCAAAGACAAATGGGAAGCCCAGCCAGGTCTGAATCATGATCAAGGCAACTTTCGTCCAGAACGGGTCCTGCAGCCAAGGGATGCTTAAATGGAACATCGAGAGAATATCGCGATTGATCGAACCGAACTTATCATTGAACATTGCTGCAAATATCAAAATAGTGACAAATGCCGGAACAGCCCAAGGTAAAATCAAAACCGTACGAATCAATCTTTTGAACTTAATCCTTGGATCATTTACGAGCAGCGCCAAAAACAATCCAAGTGCAATTTGAAGCGTTGTAGCTACAACTGTCCAAACGATGGTCCAGGCAAATACGTGGAAGAAAGTATCTTTCCAGACATCAATTGTGACAAGCTTATGGAAGTTATCGAATCCTACCCAATTCAAAAGCTTGCGTGGAGGAGAATTATATAGATTATAGTTGGTAAAGGCCAGGGTCACTGTAAAGAGAATTGGTAAAACAACGATAAATAAGAGCATGATCAAGCCGGGAGTGACGAAAATGTATGGGAATCCCTTATCCCAAGTGTTGCGGATTGCTTCACGGATATTAGGGATCTTTTCACCCCGCTGGATTTTAAAAGCCTGCTTTCTGGCATCGATGACATTATAGATATAAATCGTAATGGCAAACGCCAAAATGATGATGGAAACCAATCCATAGATAATCAGGAAAATGGAGTGATCGACCATCGGGATCGTTCCGAGTGTACGGATGCCCCAAAGACCGTAGTTGATAAAATTCCCCAAAGTAAGGATGAAAGATACTTCGAGTATGATGAAAATAATCCCTTTGATGAATCTTCTATTATATAGTTGTCCAAGTCCTGCTAACAGGATGGACAGAATCATGGCCAATGTGGGATTATGTCCTTTTTTCTTCCCTTCAGAATATGTAGACATAGGAAATCCTCCCAAGATAGAATAATGAGGCTGACCCCTGAATACCCGCTCCCCTTCAGAATCTCTTTGAAGGAGGCCTGGCTCTTCATGTTAGAGTCAGCCCCAAGATCATTTAATTATTATTTGGATGCTGCAATGTTATCTTTGATTGCTTTTACAGCTTCATCTAATACATCGCCAACAGGCTGGCCTTTAGCAATGAATGCAAGAGCATTATTGATTGGCTCCCAAACCTGCTGCATTTCAGGTGCTGACGGCATTGGCTCACCGTATTTTACTTGCTCAGCAAATGCTGCAATCAATTGATCGCTAGTCACTTTATCATCTTCTAGAGCAGCTTTGTTTGCAGGCATTTCACCGGCAACTTCAAAGTAGTGCAAAGAGTTTTCTTGATTTGTGACGAATTTCATCAAATCTGTAGCCCACTCTTTATTCTTAGAATAAGAAGAAAGCATCCATGATTTTACACCAACAAATGATTGTGGGATCTTTCCATCAATTTTTGGAAGTGTTGCTGTACCAAGTTTGTCGCCTAGAGCATCTTTATACGTCGGGATATTCCAAGGACCAGTGATGACAACGGCAGTATTTCCTTTTGTGAATAATCCGTTCATGATGTCAGGATTTACTTCTACAGGGATATAGCCGTTTTTAAACCAAGAACCGATTAGTTCTCCGCCTTTTTTAGCGCCATCATTGTTTAATCCGATGTCGTTTACATCATAAGATCCGTTATCCTTCTTGAACACGTATCCACCGTTTGCTGCAAAGAATGGATAAGAGAAGTAGAAGTTTGCAGCTTCCATCAAGAAGCCATATTTATCTTTAGATGCATCCGTTTGATTTTTAGCAATTTCCATTAATTCATCCATTGTTTCAGGAGCTTTATCAACTAGATCTTTATTGTAGAAAGTTCCATATGTTTCAACAACCAATGGAGCTCCCCAAACTTTTCCATCGTAAGTCACGGCGTCTACAGCTGTATCGATGTAGTCGCCTTTTGCATCGCCTAGATCAACTGGATCAGCCAATCCTTGAAGCACGATGCTTCCGATGCGGTCATGCGGCTGGAAGAATAAATCCGGACCTTTTCCTGCAGGTCCATCAAGAGCAAGTGTTTTTACTTGATCAAGCATGTCCATAGGAACAGCTTCAACTTTAATGCCAGTTTTCTCTGTGTATTTAGCAAAAATGTCTTGTAGAGCTTGTTTTTGCTTATCTTCGTTGTTAACCCAGACAACGAGTTTATCCGGCTTAGCAGCCTCTTCTGTCTTTTTCTTTGTGTCTTCCGGTTTGCTCTCGCCCGTTTCACGTTTTGGTCCACATGCAGCAAGGACACCCATAACGAGAATTAGAGCCATGAGCAGCGATAGAGCTTTCTTCATTTTAGACCCCTCCTAAAATATGTAGGTTTTCACCCATTGCTGAACAGCCGTTTACACTAAAAATTATGATTGATTAAAGATAACGCTTACATTTTAGTGAAAACGATTGCACAACCTATTTTAATTATATCGCCTATTTAGAATTTGACAACCAATTTTTTAAAAATTTTCTCAACTTGTTTTGTCAAATGAAAGCGATTTAATTTTCTTCTAAAATCCGTTGACAATGCATAGGGATTGGAATAGCCTTTAACTTGATACATATATTGGATAGGAGTTGTGTTCCAGATGCTTAGAGAGGCTGTATATCATCGTCCGAAAGATAATTATGCATACGCTTGCACTGAAAGTACATTACATATTATGCTCCGCACAAAAAAGAACGACATAGACGAAGTCTCCCTTCTTCACGGAGATCCATTTGATTGGGCTGATGGAAAATGGCTGTTTCAATCAAAACCGATGATTCTTAAAGGAAGCGATTCTTTATTTGATTATTGGTTCGCAGAAATATCCCCTCCTCATCGCAGACTCAGATATGGATTTAACCTTGAAGATGGCGGAGAAAGTGTATTTTATGGAGAAAAAGGCTTTTTCGATGAGCCAGTCCATGATACTGGCTATTATTTCTGCTTTCCGTTTTTGAATAAAGCAGACATTTTCAAAGCTCCTGAGTGGGTGAAGGAAACGGTGTGGTATCAAATATTCCCGGAAAGATTTGCAAACGGCGATTCTTCGATCAATCCTGAAGGGACACTTCCATGGGGAAGCACAGACCCTACTCCTGAAAACTTCTTCGGAGGCGATTTTGAAGGCGTCATCGGCCATTTAGACCACTTGAATGAGTTGGGGATCACCGGCATTTACTTCACACCGATATTCAAGGCATTTTCAAACCATAAATATGACACGATCGACTACATGGAAATCGATCCACAATTCGGGGACAAAAAGACATTTAAAAAACTTGTTGATGCCTGCCATGAAAGAGGCATTAAAGTAATGCTCGATGCTGTATTCAATCACAGCGGCTTCTACTTCCCTCCATTTCAGGATGTACTGAAAAAAGGTGGAGCATCTGAATATAAAGATTGGTTCCATATCCATGAATTCCCTGTACAGACTGAACCAAAGGCGAACTATGATACATTTGCATTCACCCCTTTCATGCCTAAACTCAACACCGAAAACCAGGCAGTAAAGGAATACTTGCTTGAAGTGGGAAGATATTGGGTGAGGGAATTTGATATCGATGGCTGGAGGCTGGATGTTGCCAATGAAGTGGACCACGCATTCTGGAGGGAGTTCCGGAAAGAAGTGAAAGCCGTCAAACCGGACCTTTACATTCTCGGGGAGATTTGGCACGATTCCATGCCTTGGCTCCGAGGGGATCAATTCGATGCTGTCATGAACTATCCATTCACAACAAACGTACTCAATCTATTTGCCAAGCAATCCATTACTCCAGCGGAATTCACTGAAAACATGGTTGCTGTCATGAATATGTATCCTAAACCTGTAAATGAAGCTGCTTTCAACCTTGTAGACAGCCATGATACTCCCCGCACCCTGACCGAATGCAGCGGAGATGTCAGGCGGATGAAACAGGTGTATACATTCATGTTGACTTTTGAAGGAACTCCTTGCATCTATTACGGCGATGAAATCGGAATGACTGGTGCGCATGATCCCGGGTGCCGTAAATGCATGGAATGGGATATAGAGAAGCAGGATCGGAACCTTTTCAGCCATATCCAAAAGCTGATCAAAATCCGTTCCGCCTATCCTCTTCTAGCCAATGAAGGAACCCTTTCATTCCTTCCTGCAGACTATCATGAACAATGCATCGCCTATACAAGGTCCAACGGCAGCGAAACCGTCCTTGTCATCATGAATGTTTCAGATGATGAGGCAGCTTTTACAATCCCATTCGATTTTAACGGAAAAACTGTCAACGACGTATGGTATGAAAAGCCATTTGTGTTCAACGCAGAGGATCCTTCTGTTAACTTAGAAGCATACGGTTTCAGAATACTTAAGTTTTAATCTATAATTTGGTAGAGTCTTAATGGGCATATCAGCTCTTAAGGCTCTCTTTTTGATTACTATAATACAGGGAGTCTTCCATATGAAAAACAAACACCAAAAGATGACTTTATTCACCCTGACTTGGCCCATTTTCATTGAAATAATGCTACATATGCTAATGGGAAATGCAGACACACTCATGTTGAGCCAATTTTCAGACCAGGCAGTGGCAGCAGTAGGCGTATCCAATCAAATTCTTTCTTTGATCATCGTCATGTTTGGATTTGTAGCAACCGGAACTGCCATCATCACTGCACAGAATATAGGGGCATCCAATCATCAGGCAGCAAGGGAAGTTTCCGTCGTCTCTTTATGGGTCAACTTAGGATTCGGACTCCTGCTAAGCTCTATCCTGGTTATCTTCCATAAAAACCTGCTTTCCATGATGTCGCTGCCACCGGAATTAATGAAAGATGGTACAGCATATCTGGCAATAGTCGGCGGCTTTATTTTCATTGAAGCATTGGTCATGACATCCGGTGCCATCATCAGAAGCTACGGATACACAAAAGATGCCATGTATGTCACAATCGGGATGAACATCCTGAATATCATCGGAAATTATCTGTTCATATTCGGAGCATTCGGGGTGCCTGTCCTTGGGGTCACCGGGGTGGCCGTCTCCACTGCAGTCAGCAGATTTGCCGGACTTCTCACCATGGGCATCCTGCTTAATAAACGGATTCCGGGGGAACTTCCATTTAAAAAGATTTTCAAGCTCCCTTCCACCCATGTCAAAAACCTGCTGAAGATCGGCATCCCTTCTGCCGGGGAGCAATTATCCTATAATTCTTCTCAGATGCTTATCACTTATTTCATCTCCATGATTGGAACGGAAGCATTGACTACCAAGGTTTACACACAGAATTTAATGATGTTCATTTATTTGTTCAGTGTGGCCATCAGCCAGGGGACACAGATCCTGGTGGGAAGGATGATCGGTGCTCGAGAGACCGACGATGCCTACCATCGGTGCATGAGAAGTTTGAAGATAGCAGTCGCTATTTCCTTTGCCATGGCACTCGTATTTTCATTTTTCGCCCGTCATTTATTCGCTATTTTTACAGACAATCCATCAATCATTGAATCAGGAATCCTTTTGATCTATCTAACGATTCTTCTGGAACCTGGGAGAGCCTTTAATCTTGTCATCATCAACTCCCTAAGGGCTGCAGGCGACGTTAGATTCCCTGTGTACATGGGGATTTTATCCATGTGGGGTGTCAGCGTGACCATTTCATATGTCTTGGGCGTCGGGTTCGGGCTGGGTCTGATTGGAATATGGATTTCATTTATCGCAGACGAATGGCTCAGGGGACTGCTCATGCTGAGACGCTGGAAATCAAAAATATGGCTAAGAAAGTCCTTTTTACAAAAATCCGTTTCTTAACATTGTTAAATGAAGATGGAAAGTCGTTAATATTAACTCTCTTTAAGCAGCCCTCAACGGCTGCTTTTTATGTTAGTTTTCCTTACATGAATTTATATTTTTTCAAAAAAACCTATTGCTTTTCTGAATAATTCAGAATATTATAAGAAAATACAATTATCATGTCACAAAACCTAACATGAAAGGAGTTTTATAACAATGAAAAAAATTGAGGCAATTATCAGACCTGAACAATTCCAACATCTGAAGGACGGATTATCTAAACTGGGAATCAGCGGTATGACCGTATTCGAAGCTGCCGGATGCGGGAAGCAAAAAGCAAAAAAAGGATCCTTCAGAGGCACTTCATTCGAAATACAGCTCTCACCGAAATTGAAAGTTGAAATGATTGCAGAAGAAGAAAAAGTTGATTCCATCGTTGAAACTATTTTGAGTACCTGTTCCACCTCCAAGGTAGGCGACGGTAAGATTTTTATATCAACTGTTGACGAAGTGATAAGAATACGTACGGGAGAAAAAGGAAGCGAGGCAATTTAATACTATTAGGAGGAAATCAAATGATTAAGAAAACTAGTCTTTTATTTTTGTTGATTTTCGGAACGGGTACAGCTGCATTCGCTGAAGATCCGTCAACAGCCGAGTTAAAAAGTTCCATTGATTTAATTTGGGTCATGATGTCTGCCATTCTAGTTTTCTTTATGCATGCTGGATTCGCTATGGTGGAAACAGGGTTCACCAGATCGAAGAATACGCTTAATATTCTGATGAAAAATTTTTTGACCGTTGCTGTCTCTTCCATTCTATACTTCTCCATCGGCTTCGGTTTGATGTTCGGTGCTTCCTTTCACGGACTAGCTGGAATTGACAGCTTTTTTCTTTCAGGCAGAAAAGACCTCGGCTTTTTCCTTTTTCAAACAGTTTTTGCTGCCACCTGCGCCACCATCATTTCCGGAGCAGTTGCGGAAAGAATGAAATTGTCCAGTTACCTACTGCTAACCATGGCTATGACCAGCTTCATTTATCCGATCATCGGTCACTGGATTTGGGGAGGAGGCTGGCTCTCTAAGCTTGGGTTCATCGATTTTGCTGGTTCATCGGCTGTCCATTTAACAGGTGCTGCAGGGTCGCTCATCGCAGTCCTAATTTTGGGGCCGAGAATAGATAAATATAAGAACGGGAAAGTGAATGCGATTCCTGGGCATAACATTCCGATGGGGGCATTGGGAGTATTCATCCTCTGGTTCGGGTGGTTCGGATTCAATGGAGGAAGCACGCTTGCTGCAGACCCTTCCCTCATTCCCCATGTATTAATTACAACCTTATTCTCAGCCTCGGCTGCCCTTCTTTCTTCAGGCTTCTATTCAAGGATGAGATTCGGCAAATTGGATCCCTCATTGACCTTGAACGGTGCTTTAGCAGGGCTTGTTGGCATCACAGCCGGATGCGCCAACGTCACACTTCCCGGCTCGCTCTTTATAGGACTCATATCAGGCATTCTCATGGTTGAAGCCATCTGGCTGATTGATGCAAAACTAAAAGTAGATGATCCAGTCGGCGCCATTTCGGTCCACGGCATTTGTGGCATTTGGGGCACTTTGGCCGTTGGATTGTTCGATAAAGTGCATGGTTTATTTTACGGGGGCGGAGCTTACCTTTTGGGTATCCAATTCATCGGGGTACTGGCAGTAATCATTTGGAGCGTTTCAACAGTAGGATTATTTCTTTACATTCTTGCTAAGATGAAAGGTATTCGCGTTACACCAGAAGAAGAGCGCTCCGGATTGGATTTTGCAGAGCATGGATCAAGTGCATATACCATGAATGATTCCATTTTGCCGGACTCGGCCGATTATACTCAACATAACCCATTTGGCAAAGATCTTATCGAGCGTCTAAACAGCCTTAGCAGCCATGAAGCAAAATAATACAAAAAAGAAGATGCCCAAATCAAGCTTTTGGGCATCTTCTTTTTAATTATCCAACAATATAATATTATTTCTCTCAAACCAATAATCCACCTGAATCAGATAGGCAAGAAGCTGCGGCCCTTTCATGAGCTGGCCGTACCAAGGCACTTGGAAGGCATCCCCTCCGCTTTCAACAATTGCTTGCAGCTTTTCGGAGTCGAACAGTTCCAAAAGTACACTCGAACGGTTATTCAAAATATGTGTCAGCTTATCTTTGACAAGCTTTGTGTATACGGGATGATGGGTTTTCGGATAAGGGCTTTTTTTCCGGTAAAGAACGTCATGAGGCAAAACCCCCTCAAGCGATTTCCTTAAAAGACCCTTTTCCCTCCCGTCAGCCATCTTCCAATCCCACGGGATATTCCATGCGTACTCGACAAGTCTGTGATCAGCAAATGGTACTCGGACTTCCAAGCTCGCCCCCATGCTCATTCGATCTTTCCGATCAAGGAGAGTCGTCATAAACCAGACCATATTCAAGTAAAATAGTTCTCTTCTCCTTGCTTCTACAGAACTTTCCCCTTCAAGGCGAGGAGTCTCATCCACTGTTTTCTGGTATACAGACTGAACGTATTCATCAAGTTTCAACTTGTTTTTCCATGAATCGTTCAATAGACCCTGCCTCTCTTCTGTCGACCTCATCCAAGGGAATCCCTTCCTGTTCAGATCATCCTCGCGATGGAACCATGGATATCCCCCGAATATTTCATCCGCGCATTCCCCTGAAAGACTGACGACAAAGTCCTGTTTAATCTCTTTGCAGAACCAAAGCAGGGAAGAATCCACATCTGCCATACCCGGCAGATCCCTGACCAGCACAGCTTCTTCAAGGTTCTCGACTAATTCTTCCTGCGAAATCACACTATAATGATGCTTTGTACCAAATGTCTTGACCATTTGCTCGATCCATGGGCCATCCGAGTTTGGCTGAAAGGCATCCGCTTTAAAAAACTGGTCATTTCCTTCATAATCAATGGAATACGTATTTAGTGCGCCTTTTCCTTCACGCTTGAATTGATTGGCAGCAATGGCCGTAATGGCGCTGGAATCCAATCCTCCAGATAGGAAGGTACACAAAGGTACATCCGACACAAGCTGCCTCGTCACTGCATCATTCAATAGAAAACCTACTTTTTCCACTGTTTCTTCAAATGTATCACTATGCCTCTCGCTTTTGACATTCCAGTATCTCCATACCTTCAGCCCATCACGGGAAAATGTCAATGCATGGCCCGGGCGAAGTTCGTTCAGACCTTTGAATACGCCATTCCCTGGAGACCTGGATGGACCCAGGCCCAACACTTCTGAAAGCCCGATACGGTCTATTTCCGGTTTCATATCTTTATGCGCCAATACGGTTTTCATTTCTGAACCAAAGAGGAATCCCCTGTTTTTTTCTGCATAAAAAAGAGGCTTTACCCCAAGCCTGTCGCGCCCGATGAACAATTGTTCCTTTTGGCTGTCCCAAACAGCAAAGGCAAATATCCCATTTAAAAAGTCAACGCAATTTTCCCGCCATTCTATATACGCATTAAGCAAAACTTCTGTATCCGAATGACCTTGAAACGAATATCCTTTAGAGAGCAATTCTTTTCTCAAATCCTCTGTGTTATATAATTCTCCATTATAGCAGAGGGTGAAAATATGCTCTCCCCGCCTTCTTGACATTGGTTGCCTGCCTCCAGCCGGGTCTACGACAACCAAACGCTTATGTCCAAATGCTGCATGCTGATCAGACCATATGTTGACATCATCTGGTCCTCTTTTACTTAATGTATCTGTCATTTTCTTAATGACATCCAACTCATTAGTTAAATTATGATGAAAATGAATCCATCCAGTTATGCCGCACATAGTCTTGCCCCTTTCTTTCTTGAGTCGCACTTAAATAGGCATGCATTATCCTATGCACCTCCTTAAGAAATAGTTATTCGTCCCAAAAAAATTAACATCTCCCGGCTGCATGACGGTATGAAATCCATTTTGGATGTCAAAAAATAGTGAGTAGAGTAAGAATATTGGAGGTTTCTTTCGTGAAGCACAAAAATCGCAGTCAATTGCTGGATCGGCAAACCCGTGCTTTTACAACAGGCACTGTGGAATTAATAAATGACCAATGGATATTTTTTGATGAAGAAACAGATGAAGCATCCATGCTTGAATATTATATAGATCAAGAAATTGAAGTACTCCGCTTTAACAGTTGGGAAAAAGGCCAGCTTCTCGAGGAAGGTCAAATCAACCTTCCATACGGCATCGTTGCTCTGGAGAACTCTGCTTCTATCAGAATCAAGAAAAATCTTGTTTTTTCCCTGGAGATGCTGTTGGATGATTTGAACGATGATGCCTTCATTCAATTTATCACAAGTTTAAACACTGCTCATTTCTCCATATATGATTGCATCTATTGCCATAACCACTTATCATTTCTTCAAAAGAGCGGGCGCCGGGAAGGTGTGAATTTCTTGATGTTCGACAATATGGATGGAATCTGTGCGGTTCAGCATCATTTCCGGTACAATGAAAAAAATCAGGACCGGTTCGAATTCACACTGAATACAGGGAAAAGATTCGTTATAGAAAAATTGCCCTAAAAATGAAACAGCCGTCCCAAAATCACATTAGGGCGGCTGTTTTTTTAAATTTTGACTTTCATTTCCCGATTCTCCGGGAGCCATTGATAAAGTTCGCTCGCCTTCATCGGCTTGGCGATATAATAGCCTTGCGCAAAATCGCAATTCATCGATTCGAGTAGGAGAAGCTGATCGCTTGTTTCCACACCTTCTGCGATGACCTGCAGACGAAGTCCTTCCCCCATTGTCATGATTGCTTTGACAATGGCAAAATCAGGCGAACTCTCACTGAGATTCATAATAAACGATCGATCAATTTTTAAGATATGGAATGGCAAATGTTTAATATAGCTCAAGGATGAGTAGCCGGTTCCGAAATCATCAATGGAAATATTCACACCGATTTCACCCAAGGTTTTGAGCCTATCCAACGTTGAATCTGACTGGTCGATCATAACTCCTTCTGTTAATTCCAAATGAAGTCTTTCAGGGCTGATCGCTGTTTTTTGAATGGTTTCCTTAATTTCAGAAATAAAGGAAGGATCTTGGAACTGTTGAGCAGAGACATTTATGGACATGGATAAATCATGATATCCCACTCTTTCCAGTTCTTTTAACTGAAGCGATGCCGTCTCAAGGACCCAACGGCCAATAGGGATGATGATCCCCATTTCCTCAGCAAGAGGGATAAAATCAGCAGGCGACACCAAGCCCTTCTGTGGATGCTCCCATCGGATGAGAGCTTCAAAACCCGTCACTTTTCTGTTCCTGACATCCAAAATGGGCTGATAAACGAGGAAGAATTCCCCGTTATCCAACGCTCTCCTCAACTGGCTTTCCAACTCTACCCTTCTCAATGCATCCTCATTCATGTCATTTGAGAAAAACAACAGATTGTTTCCTCCATGCAATTTCACTTGATTGAGGGCGGTGTCTGCATTCTGCATCAACTGCTCTGTTTCTGATCCATCCTGCGGATAAACGGCAATTCCGATACTTGCCGTGACAAAGAACTCCTTATCTTTATAGATGAATGGTTCCTGGACCTTATTAAGGAGCTTACTCCCTGATTCCACTACACTTTCATCATCAATGTCCTTGGTGAGGAGGATCGTGAACTTATCGCTTCCGAATCTTCCTAAATATGCGCCATTCGGCAAAGCGCCCTGCAGCCTTCCCGCAAGTTCCTTCAACATTAAATCCCCGGCGTAATGCCCGAGAGTATCATTGATAATCTTAAAGCGGTCAATATCGACAAAGATGACGGCAAGCCGCCTCTTCTTCTTTTTGGCACGGTGAAGCATTTCTTCGAGTACTTCGTTGAACTTAGATCGGTTTGGCAGACCCGTATCATAATCATAGTTTGAAAGCCTTGAAATCTCTTGCTGGACTTTCTTTTGTTCTGTCATATTTTTCCCAATGCCATAAATTCCAACGCACTTGCCATTAATGGTGATAGGGATGTTTTTGATCTGAAAATGAACCTTTTCTGCATTCTGTGTGTTTACAAGAAGCTCATAGTACTGTTCCTTCCCTTGCACTGCCTTGTGAAAGTGACGCCTTACGAGGGCATGGTTCTCTGGCTCCACCCATTTCAATGCGGATTTTCCAATGACCATTTCTTCTTCCTGGCCGAATGTTTTAAGGAATGACGCATTAACACTTGTAAAGATTCCATTTAAATCGGTTGAATAAACGAAATCATTGTTATTGTCAAAAAGTGAACGGTAGTAGCTTTCCGAGCGTTCAATATTGACCCGCAGCTGATTGATATCTTCAGAAGTAGAATTAATCAGATGAGTCAAGGCTGATAAATTTTTGATTTCTGAAGGGATCTCATATTTAAATTTTAAATCCTTATGTATGGAAAGTGGACTTTCAGAAAAGGCCAAATAAGTTAGGGCATGTGCAAAAAGCCTGGGTGGTTCATCCCTTCTCTTCCCAATTTCTCCGTTTGAGAAGAAACCGCAAACCGGCGCAATCCGGCTCATCATTTCCAGTTCTTCAGAGATATATTTAGAGAGTGTATTTTTTCGTCCTAAGCAATTATATAAAAAGATGGATTCAACCGGCTTTTTGTTGAGTCTTTTTAAATCTTTAATCGATTCTTCCATTAATTTTTCGATATTGGCATAAGCAAAAGTGATTTCTTCACCCCGCTCGATTTCATGGCTCATCTGAATGGCCCCGTGGTCAAGGACATTGTAGATAAAAAGGGCCTCATCCCCTTTTTTGAAAGGAATTTGAATAGCGGATTGCGGGAGGCGCGCCACAAAATCTTCACCTAAATATTTCCTGATGATGGATGTGGGTTTTTTATGATCTATTTCATAAATAGTCTTGCCTGAAGCCTTTGTCACAATAAACGGGCGGCCGATATCCTCCCATTGTTCATTTACAGAGGAATGCACAATTAAGTCTTTGCCGCTTAATGATGCGACGGCCATCCCCTTTTCCTCTCCAGCCTGTTCATTCATGACGATGGTATCCCTGCAATTAGGAATATCTGCAGCAACTCCACCCGAAAATGCGATTCCTGGATGAAGTTCATGAACCTTTTGCAATAAATGGCTGAAATTCAACTCAAGATGGCTGAATAGGAAGATGATTGCTTTAGTATCTTCAGTGATTAATTCTTTGCTGATTTTTTCAACTATAGCCTGTTCATCCATTCGTGTCTCAAGGTTGAAGACACGGGTAGATAAATTAGTATTTTCAAAAGTTGTAAATGAAATAATGGGAACTTCGTTGATGATTTCATGATGTGATATGGCATAGGTGGTGCTGCATCCAATAAGAGCTGCTTTAGGGAGGGCATTTACAATCGCCATCCTGATTAAATCAGCCTGATTTTTTCCTGCCTGTCCTAGAAAAACCTGAACAAGGATCGAATCAGCCTTTTCGAGATTATGGGATGTTATATAGTTCAAAAGACCTTCGGCGCTTTCGTATCGATAGTTATAGGTTTTTGCCATTTTTTCACCACGCTTACATTTTATATATAAAAAATACCATATCCCTCAATCAATGAATATCATTTATATAAAAAAAAGAGCCAAATAGGCTCTTTTTTGATCCATTTTATAAAAATGGATGGAAACCAAGCGGAAGACGCAGCCCTAAATATAGAACAAGCGCAAGGGCGATGACGAAAATCACCCAGAACGACCCAGCGTTCTTCCCTTTGGAAATTTTAATCAAGATCATTTCAAACATGGAAATAACCAATAAACCTGCAAGGACCTTTATGCCGTAAAGCGCATGGTTGGCCGATTCATTCCCGAAAGGATACAGCAGGATTCCCGTGATGATGATCAGTATGTAAAAGACACGCAAAATCATCTGAACGATTTTAAATCCTTTCATGTTGCCGCTCTTATGCAAGGACAGTGCAACAATGAACAAGATAATCGCAATTGCCCATGTAGTAATGTGGGCATGTGTAGTACTCATCATTTATTTTTTCCTCCAATCCATTTCATCTAAATTAATGCTTCCCATATCATACCATAGCGCATTCAAAATGTAGAACTAGTTATGTCCTATTCCTTAACAATATTGTGAAGAACGCCGATTCCTTCGATTTCAACCTCGATCGTGTCGCCAGATTTCAGGTACCTTGGCGGTTTAAAGCCTTTTCCCACCCCTGCTGGTGTACCCGTTGCAATGATATCCCCCGGCTCCAGCGTCATTCCCCTTGATAATACAGAAATGATTTCATCAATCGGGAAAATGAAATGCTCTGTATTGGAATCTTGACGAATTTCCCCGTTTACTTTTGTCTTGATATTCAAAGAATGGGGGTCTGTGATGACAGATGAATGAACGATCCATGGTCCCATCGGACAGAAGGTATCAAGGCTTTTCCCGATGAAAAACTGCTTGTGCCTTGCCTGCAGGTCCCGGGCAGTGACATCGTTGATGATGGTATAGCCAAAGACATGCTTCAGTGCATCCTCCCTGGAAATGTTCCTTCCACCTGTACCGATGACGACAGCGAGCTCCCCTTCATAATCCAATGCCTCTGTCAGGGATGGATGTGGATCGATGGAGTCCCCTTGCCCGATGATGGAAGTCGGCGGCTTTGTGAACATCATGATATCAGTAGGGATATCTGCTTCTGTGCCCAATTCAAGTGCATGTTCCCGATAGTTTTTTCCCACGCAGAGGATATGTTTTGGCGGCCTTGGTATCGGCGGTCCAATGATGGCTTCTGCAGCAGTTTCTTGATAGATTGAAGGCTTGGAGCAAGATTTTCCGAAATTGATCCATTCGTTTACTTCGTTTATGAATGTTTCGCCTTTTTGGATTGCATGAAGCATGGTTTCTGGATAGTCGGTTCCTTTGCTGGATGCATGATGAAGGGCTTTCAGGTTCCAGAAATATGTTTCATCCTCTGATACGACACCTAAACTGAAAGACTCATTTTCTTCCATTTTATAAGAAACAAATTTCATTTTTCACCACTCCTATTTATAAATTAACTTCAATCGTTTGATTTCTGCTGCAGGATGCTCGCTTTCCGAGGGGCGGGCGGTGAGCCTCCTCGCTTCGCTGTGGGGTCTCACCTGTCCCGCTGATCCCTCCGGAGTCGAGCACCTGCTCTGCAATTGACTCTCCAAGAATATTGAAAACACACTTCATAAATTATCTTTTCATCGATAGGTCCATTTTCTCCAAATGCTTTCCAGTGGGCCATAGGTGAATTTGCTGAACCATATTTCAGCGAGTATTACCTGGATCATAAAAATTCCAATGGCTACCCATACACCGGTTTCAAGCGGCAATTTGTTGTACATCCCCATTCCATAGCCGTAAAAAATAAAGGATGATAGAATCGACTGCATTAAATAGATGGTCAATGACATTCTCCCGGCTGCTGCCAATGGCTTTAACATTTTTTCAGCCAGGGGATTTCCAACGATCAGAAGGATGGCTGCTATATATCCCATCGCTGTGATCGGCCCCCCGATGATGTCCTGTATGTATAGAAAAACGTTATTTTGAAGCAGGAGATAAGGAAGCGATTTCAATAAAATGCCCAAGCAGAGAAGAACAATCATCCCGGCAATCCAATACCCTTTATTTTCTTTCACTTTTAAAAACAGATTGGTTTTAAACGCTCCTGCACCTATCAACATCATTGGTAAGATTGTCGTCAGCATATATAGAAAGTTGGCCGGATTATTGACCGCATACCAATCTATCAATCTCTGATGAAGAGCAGCAAAATAAGAGGTTGACGTGTAGGAAGCAATGGATTCCTTCACTCCTCCAATATCCGTCCAAATCATGGCGCCATATGGGTTGGTAATCGAGCTCCAACTCAAATAAAAAACAAACAATAAATTAGGGATGAGAAGCAGAGTCAAACCAAAATAAATCAATCTTCTCCCTGAATAAGAAAGGACAGTCATCAACAAAAATCCGAGCAGTGCATAATTGATCAAGATATCACCAAACCAGATAAAAATGGCGTGCAACGCCCCCAAGAAAAGCAGAAGAACGAGCCTCCTGCTCCCTATCCGGCTGAAGCTTTCACCTTTGTTCACTGCTCTTTGGCGGATGACTGCCAGTCCAAATCCGAAAAGTAGCGCAAAAATGGGGTAAACGCTTCCCTCCAAAAAAATATCAATCCATTCATAATTGAGCAGTGTATTGCGGTACTCCCACCATTCAAATGGGTTTATGTAAAGGACCGGGGTATGGAATGAAATGATATTCACAATGAAAATGCCTACTAATGCAAGCCCTCTTAAAATATCTATGGATAATATCCGGTCCTTTGATGAAATAGGCTCCATTTTCCTCCTCCTTGCTAAGCCTTTGTCATGCTGCTTTATGTATAATAATGATTTTTTATCTGAGCACCGTGCTGTCTCGTTTATTTTACAATGCTTTTCGAAATTAGGCGAATGAATCACATTTCGCCTTTCCTTTCATACAATGGGGTATGAAATCATGTAAAGGATGTGAACGGTCATGCCTGCATTTGTTGGTGCCGTTCAAGTCATCAACCTTGGGTCGAGCGGCGTTTTTCATATCGGGGATGTTTTCCAGATACAGCCGCTTTCTAATGCAAAAACGTATTCGGGAGCCGGTTCTTTCAATACTGGAGACGGACTTTCCATATACAACGAACGTTCTTCTACAAACACTTACGACCAGGATGCTTTAGATCAGGGGAATTATTTCAATGTTTAGAGATGTGGTGAAGCCATGAAATTGTATATCCAACAAACCATTCAAATCCATTTGATTAAAATAGGCTCAGTCTCCAATTCATCCGTTTTCCAAATCGGAACGCTTGGTGCTGTTACTGAAACATCCAATCTATACAATACAGGGGGGTATACCCAGCCTGCCCCGCCTGCGAAAAAGCCTGGAACAGCAGTCTTGGAACCCGGTGAATACATTAAAGGCGGAGAGAAAACATTCGTGCCTTTCGCTCCTGCCGGCACTCGTTAATTTCTTTAAGAATGCAAGCAAAGGGGGTGTCAACATGCAAGATCTCTATTACTACATCAATCAACTATATTCCTTCATCAAACAACAGAATAAAAGGATGGAAGGACTGGAAAGTTCCATTAAAGATCTTCAAAATGAAATTGAAGCACTTAAAAATCGGCCCTCCATTAACGTAGAACGACTGGAATATAAATTTGACCAATTGAAAGTCGAAACATTGGAAGGCACTCTTAATATTGGGTTGAATCCTTCTGATATTGATAAAATAGAAGATTTTGCAGTTGAACAGCAAACCTCCGCAACCAATTCCCACACTTCAATGTCCCAGCTGCCGGAAGGATTCCGTGAAAATGTCGCGGAATCCAGCAATAAATATATTGAACAAGAGCTTCCTACCCTGATTGTTGATACTGAAGATCAGCTGCAAGTAAAACTCGATCCCCAATATCATACGATGATCATCGAGGATATCAAACGCCAGCTCCCTCAAAGAATCAGTTATTACATCAATACGCTTAGCGGCCAGTATAACCGTTCTTCCGAGGAAGCGAGCCTGGATGAAATCATTTTCTCACGGATTAAGGCGGATATCCAGCAGGCTGTCTATACCTTCATTGCCCAATTGCCAAATGAACTGAAAGGAAAGAATGATGATGGAACTTAATGTAGTGAACCGTGAATTATGTGTCAATTCCATACAATTAATTGGTGTTTCTGCTTCTTCCCTTTTCTTAGTTGGAGATGCGAATACAATCCAGCTTGCTTCCACATTCGATACACCTGCAGAATCCTTGATCATCGGACCATTCGTCCCGTTGACTCCTAAAGGATGAACATCATTCCTTTTGGACGCCAGTCCCTTGTCCACGATATCAAACTGAGGACACTTGCATTCAGCTCCACATTACAAATCGGGGATTCGTGCAGAATCAGAGCTGTTTCAAATGTCTTAGCCATCCAAAGGGAGCGGGAATTATTTTTTGATGATGAAGGGAAATTTGAAGACTATCCGATTTTTTCAGAGCCGATTCCTTTGACGCCAATTACGACTCCTGTCAAAGTGAATACCTTAAATGCAAATGGAACCATTAAAGTTACATCCATTGATATTACCGGGGTTTCTTCTGCTTCCATCCTTCATATTGGGAATACAGATGATGTCTACCTTGAAAATCGGACCCATCATATCCGTCAACTGATTGATGCCGAATAGCAGTTGAACCATTTTTCTTCACGGGAATACAATAAAAAAGATCATTCAGTAACAAGAAGTAAATCGAATGAAAGAAAAGAGGATGGTACTATGCCTGCTTTTACTGGTCCTGTTTCTGTCCTGAGTGTAAGCGGCGGAAATATCCAATTCGGCGACACCGCGGTTATCTCTCCAAAAAATGCTTCCAAGACCACAACCGGATCAGGTTCCGTCAATACAGGCGGATTCTTTTTCACCAATACTTTTTTCAGTATAAATGGTACATTGAACACAAGCCTGTTAGACCAGCCGGTAGTTGGAAACAATTAAAGCTGACACCTGTGCATCTGTTGAAGCCAAGCGGCTTATTCAGATGCTGGCGTCAGCTTTTTCGTTTTCTGTCATTTGATTTTTTCACTTTCGGGAGTTTTGTTGAAGGCTGCTTCCGGATATATTTGATGAATTTCCAAACTTGCTCATCCGCTTTAAGTTTTTCAATTGTATTCAGCCTCACTGCTAGTTCTTCATTGGTATAAAGCCCATGAATCTGCTTGTGGCATGGGATGCAGAGCATTGCTGTCGGAAGAAATGCACCTCCCATTTCTTTAGGGGTAAGATGATGTTCTGTCACATCGACATTTTCCCGAAGGCAAAGTTCACACCGCCCCTTAGATTGTTTCTTCCCCACGTTTTTTCCTCCTTCATTCTAATCAAAGGTAGTTAAAAAAGGAACAGCCTGGGACTGTTCCTTTTCATTCTTACCCTATAATTCGAGAATATGAGCACCGTCAAAAAAGTATAAAAACTTTTGCTTGATAGGCTTCTTCCATATTTTCCAAAGTGCTTCTTCATAAAATTCCAATTGCACACGGTAACGGTTCTCCAATACAGGTCTTGCTTCTTCAAAATTCCCTTTGAACCGCTCCGATATATTATCCGTTTTATAATCAATCAAGACCAATCCATCCGGCTCTTCGATGACACAGTCAATGATCCCTTGTACAAGTACATTTTCATCGGGGCTATTCCAATCATTGTAAATTTCATTGGCTGGAACGGCGATGCTGAATGGGATTTCCCTGTGTACATTTGACGATTCTGCCATTTTCCTTCCTAAATCCGTCTCAAAAAATGACAAAATTTCGCTAATCGTAATAGCCTCTTTCTGCTCTGTGGATAATAATTCTTTTTCCACCATTGCATCAAGCAGCGTAGTTAAAAGGCGGGCATCAATCCGTTCTCCGATTGGGATATGCTGCATGACCATATGCATGGCGGTACCCCTTTCTGCCGGACTCAGCTTTTGCTCCTGCATGAACTTCGGCCTTTTCATCACAGGCTTCTGGAATTTCTGCAAAAAGCTTGTATCACTTTCAGCATCCCGTGTCTCCAGCATCCGCTTCAGTTCTGATACCGATTGCTTTGATCTCCGTTTAGCTGCTTCCTGATACGGATATTTCCATGAAAGGACCTCAGCTACATTGTCCGGAGATGAAGCAGAATACTTCAATGGCTGTCCCTTCTGTACCGCCTCGATCCATCCATCATTTTCACTCTCTGCCTCAGGAAGGATGTCTTGAAGCTCTGATTTATGATGCACCTCTATGTGCCATCTTGATTCATGAGAAGCAATTTCCTCACTTACGAGCGGGTGCGTGGAACTCCCCTCAAGGAACTCCCTAAGATCATTGTGCCTGGCCATGGAAGGACCGATCCAGTCAAGATACGACTTTGCACTGGCACGGTCATAGTCTTTCAACAGCCATTCCTGGTGGGATAATTCCCCAGCCCACTTTTGGATGCTTTTTTCCAGGTTTTTCGGACTCGCCACCAAATACAATTTTTCTTTGGCCCTTGTCAATGCCACATAGAGAACCCTCATTTCCTCTGCAATGGTCTCTAGTTTTTTCTTTCTTTTAAAGGCAATCTGCGGCAAGGAAGGATAAGTGATCCGTTTTTCCGGATCCATGTACTTGGAAGCAAAGCCTAAATCCTTATCCAATAGATAGGAAGCATTTAAATCCATCATATTAAAGTTCCTTGATACGCCTGCCATAAAGACTACCGGGAATTCCAAACCTTTGCTGGAGTGGATGGTCATCAATCTAACAACATCCTCTCCTTCACTCAAGGCTCTTGCAGTCCCTAAATCATCCCCTCTTTCCCTCATTCGGTCTATAAATCGAAGGAAGCGGAATAATCCCCTGAAGGAAGTCGACTCATATTGGCGTGCACGGTCATAAAGGGCGCGAAGATTTGCCTGCCTCTGCTTTCCACCGGGAAGTCCGCCGGAAAAATCGTAGAACTTTGTATCCCTGTACAATTGCCAAATCAGTTCCGATAACGCTCCCTGCCTCGCCAGCGTCCTCCAGGCTGAAAGGTCCGCAAGAAAAGACTGAAGCTTTTCGTTTAATCCTTCTGCTTCCCCTGAATGACTCTTTCTTGAAGCAGCTTTAACTGCATCGTAAAAAGCACCACTGGAACTGGAAGAACGGATGGCTGCCAGTTCTTTTTCTGAAAGCCCCACTATCGGAGATCTTAATACAGAAGCAAGAGGAATATCTTGATACGGGTTGTCAATCACTTTTAAAAGCGAAAGCATGATGGTGATTTCCGTCGCATCAAAATAACCAGTCGCCAAATTGGCATAGATGGGGATCCCTGCTTCTTTGAATTCTTCCATGATGACCGGAGCCCATGGCATTGACCTTAAAAGAAGAACAATATCTTTATACTGGATAGGCCGGTAGGCTTTTCTCTTCGGATCATAGATTTGCTTCCTGCTGTCTATAAGCTCCTTAATCTTAGCGGCCATCCATCTTGCCTCAAGCTGGGATTTCTCTAAATCAACAAGATCTTCTTCTGGCGGCGCCTGATCTTCAAGTTCATCTTCTGTACTGCCGGATTCATCCTCCAAATCAATCAAATGAAGTTCGATCGGATACGTTTCATCCTCAGGATATGCTGCTCCAAGTTTTAATTCGGCGTTTTCGTTGTATTCGATTTCGCCGACTTTCACTCCCATGATTTGCTTAAAGAGATAATTTGTCCCCGCCAATACTTCATTCCTGCTCCGGAAGTTCATGGCCAGGTCAATTTTAAGCCCGGACCCTTCTCCTTCCGAATCAAAGGCATTGTATTTATTCAAAAACAGATTGGGTTCAGCCAGCCGGAATCGATAGATGGATTGTTTTACGTCACCAACCATGAACAAATTGCCTTTATCCCTTTCTGCTGAAACAAGCTGCAAGATCGTTTCCTGAACCATGTTGGTATCCTGATACTCATCAACAAGCACCTCTTTGAACTTTGAGCGATAGGCCATTGCGGCTTCTGATGGCGTATTCAGATCGTCAGGGTCCATCAAAATCTCCAGACAGTAGTGCTCAAGATCTGAAAAATCAACCAGACCTTTTTCTTCTTTCACTACCTTGAATTTCTCACCGAATGTTTTCACAAGCTCAACAAGGGAGGATATGACCCCTTTCATCTTCTGCATATCATTCAGGAAAGTTTCAGGCTTTCTTGAAAACAATTCATTCCTCTGCTTTTCAAGGATCGTTTTCGCTTTCTTTCTCAAATCATCTGCAGACTTCACTAGATCTTTATTGAAATCATCTCCACGGCAAGCTTTCGCGCGGGTGAATTCCATCGTATTCATGGCGAGATAAAGCTCATTCCAGCTGGTTTTTCCTGCTGTTATCAATCGTTCTACCAATGCCATGTCATCCAGATAATTTTCTGCCCTAGGTGCAGGACCGCCAGGCAGCTTCGTTAATTCATAGGCTTCCTGAAGCAGCGACTTAGCCCCTTCCAATTGAAGAAGCAGGTCCCATATTATCGCTTCATAAAAAGGAAGTTCCTCAATGGAGCTGCTGTCTTGCACATCATACATGGAGACTAGCTCATCCAGCCATTCATCAGGGAACGGATGGGATCTTGAAAAATCATAAAGCTTCCTGACCATGTCTTGAAGTGCTGCATCGCTCCGGTCATTCGTAAAGGTATCCACAAGAAGATAAAATGGTTCGTTCCCTTCTTTCCCATACTCTTCTTCAAATAAATCATCCAGCACTTCATCCCTCAGCAATTCACCTTCTGTCCCATCAGCGATCCTGAACCCAGGATCAATATCAATCAAATAGTAATATTTCCTGATGACCTCAAGACAGAATGAATGCAGCGTCGAAATCGATGCCCTGTTAAGAAGGCTCAGCTGCTTCCGCAGGTGGGCAGAAGAAGGATTCTGGCTGATGGATTTTTCAAGTGCTTCACCGATCCTATGCCGCATTTCTGCTGCAGAAGCGTTCGTGAACGTCACGACTAAAAGACGGTCAACATCGAATGGTTCTTCCTCAGATATAATCTTTCCGATGATCCGCTCAACAAGTACTGCCGTTTTTCCGGAGCCCGCCGCCGCCGCAACCAATATATCCTGATTCTTTGCATGAATGGCTTTCCATTGATCATCCGTCCAAGTGACCGTTTCGGGTTTTATTGGTATTACACTTCTTTTCATTCCCCATCTACCTCCTCTCTCATATATTGAATGATTTCATCCGGTTTATGAGGCTTCAAGACTCTGTAGTCATTTCCTTCAAGCGACTGATCGAACTGGCAGACAGGGCGGTAGGAGCAAAATTGGCATGGCGTTCTGTCCTTCAGCTTGTACGGCGAAATATCCACTGATCCGGAAATGATTTGATTCCCGGTTTTTTCGTATATTTTCCTGACGTATTTCCTCATGTAATGAAGATCTTCTTTTCCTGCGGTTTGAGAAGCGGCAGTCAAGCTTCCGTCCTTTTTGAAACCTGCAGAGACCACTTTGGAGTTTCCGCTTTCGAGTGCCGTATCCATCATCTTTAATACTTCGGGATCGTCCAGGATCAGTCCTTTCATCTTGAAGCTTTTAAAGATTTCCTCTTCTATCTGATCCAGGGTCAGGAGCGAATTTGCCTTGACGACCGGGTTGTGGACATGGAAATATAGGACTCCTGCCGGTGATGCCTCTGTTCCGACCAGGTTTTTAGAGTGCGCAATGACAATGTCCAAATAGGTGAGCATCTGCATGGCCAGACCATAGTAGACCTCTGTATAGTCAAGGGTTTTGGCACTCGATTTGTAATCGATGACTCTCAGGAAGATTCCATTTGGATTCTCTGCTTTATCCACCCGGTCGATCCTTCCTTGAAGGGCCATTTTAATCCCGTTCTTCAATGTGAAAGAAAATGGCGGAAGGCTTCCATTCGGACCAAATCCCAACTCTAGGCCAACGGGAGCAAATCCACTGACCTTGGCGTGTTCGCTCAATACATAGGAAGCCCTGCTGATTACATTCTCAAGCTTCCGTTTAATATAATGATGCCGGTTGGAACTTAACAGGATCTGATGCTGAAGCTTTGGCGCCAGCTCATTGACTGCGGCTTTCGCAAGCTGGAAGCATTCTTCTTTCGAAAGCTTTGCCCATGAAATGTTCCTTCGGTTCACTTCCTCTGAAATCCACTTTAAAGCACCATGGAACATTTCACCGATATCCGGTGCATCCAGCTTGAAGATATCCCGTTCCTGCAATTTCAGTCCATGCCGTGCAAAATGTGAGAATGGACAACCATGATACATTTCCATCCTCGACACACTTGCCAATATTTCTTCCCCATAAATGGATTTACTGATGCCTTCATCCAGCGGCTTTGCCCGATTTTGGAAGAATAGGCTGGAAAGAATAAGTCTTGCATTCTCTTTCCATAGCGGGCTCTCCATATAGTAATTATAGACATCCCACCAGAAACCAGCCATTGGATAGTGGTTCTTCTTCAATTGAAGCTGCGTGGTCAAATAGGCAATCGCAACATTCGGATGGGAAATGTATTCTTTTTGATCTTCTTCAAATAATTCAGCCGGATCATTGACGACCAGTTTTTCTGATAAGTCGGGAAACATTTCCTTTATCCTCTTGATATACGGAGAAGGCATCAGTGCCCGGCCTTCTTCGTTTGCAAGGGGATAGGAAAGAACAAGCTGTTCGGAAGGAGTCGTCAATGCTTTATAGGCAATGAACTCTTCATCAAGAAGTTTCTTCCTGCTTGAAGGTGCAATGTTAAGTCCCGTACTCAGCAGCATCTCCCGGTCATCGTCTGCAAGCACCCCTTCTTCAGAGATTTTTGCAGGGATGACGCCATCATTCAGTCCAACGACAAAAGCCGATTTGATTTCAGAAAGCCTCGATAGTTCCAGATTCGCCACGATTACCTGATCCATCGCTGGCGGTACAATGGAAAACTTCATGGATTCCAAGCCGGAATCAAGGATTGTCGTAAATTTTTTCAAAGTTAAGGATTCTTTCCCCAGGAGCTCGACAAATTGATCGAGAAGGTCAATCACAGCGTTCCAAGCCTGATCATGCTCCCTTGCCAGTACTAAGTTGCCTTTCTCTTCAGCAGTACTCCTCATATTCTCAAGCTTTGCCGGGATATCCAATTCTTCCAAATATAGAAACAGTGCCTCCGCATACTCTTTTCCCGCGGATGCTTTCTTCAGCCTTCTTGCCAAGCGCAGGATAGGTGCAGAGATGAACAGTCTTAATTCATTGATTTCATGCTCTATCTCTCTTTCCTGGTCTGTCTTCGGGAGATCCGAATGTTCCAGCCCCCTGAAACGCCTGTAAATCCATCGGTCCTTGCTTGTCCATCTGGATCCTTTTATTCCATTGGAAAGAACATAATTTTCGAGGCGATCCATTTTTTCCCTCAGTTGATGAAGATTGCTTTTGAGTGGAAACAATAGATCCGTTTTTACTGCCCTGAATACCGGTTCATAGCGCCACTGGCTGTTCAATACCTCCAGGGTGGAACGAATCAACTCAATGAGCGGATGATTGAGCATCGGCCGTTTTTGATCAATAAAGTAAGGGATTTCGTAGTCAAAGAAGATGGTTTCCAGCACTTCCTGATAGTCTTGTCCGTTTCTCACAAGTATGGCAATATCCTTATAGCGTTTCCCTTCCTCCATGATAAGGCGGCGTATTTTCCGAGCAATCCCTTCTATCTCGGCCCGTCTGTTGGATGCCTGCATCAGTTCGACTGACTTTTTCTCACCACCATCAAATACAGGGGTCGGACGGATGTCAAAATGACTCTCCAGATGGGATAAGGACATTTGGTCAAATCGAACCGATTCTCTTAATATATGATCTTCCACTTCCAAGCGATTAGAAGCGGCCAGTCCATACAAGGAGGAGTAAGTTTCACCTGTCATCCTGAATAGATCCAACTCATCCGGTAAATTGTTTTGATATGGTTTATCAAGCGTCAAGGCGATGGAAACATTCCTGCACGTCTTCATCAGCTGCTCGATGACCAAATACTCCTGCGGGGTGAAGCTATGGAATCCATCAATATAAATGTCCGCATTTTGGAGATACTCTGAATGGCGGATCGAATCAGCTAAAAGCCTGAAATAATCCTCTGAATCTATATATTTATCAAATAGCGCATCTTCGAATTGTGTATAAATGAGTTCGAGGTCATGGAGCTTGTCGGACAAGGATTTGCTTGACCCCTGGTTTTCAAGCTCTCTATTTTTCAAGCTCAGTTCTTCAGGATTCACGCAGTAGCGCTTAAATTCCGTCAACATGTTTTCAACATGTGCCACAAATCCATTTTTATCAGCCGCGCGATTAAAAAGCTTCAGGTCATCTTTCCTTTCTTCGATGATTTTCCTGATCAGCATATTCAGGCCGGCGCTGCTGAGATGATAGCGTCCGATGCCTCCCGTTTCTTGCAATACTCTCCATGCGAGCCTCGTAAAACTGAACACTTGAGCCCTTATCATCCCTGAAAGATTAGGGGATTGGACTAAACGGTACTCGGATAAGAATGTCATCTGATCTGGCACTAAATAAATGATCGGTGCACCATCCGGATGTAATTCAAGCTTTTCCTGCATCTCATTGAACATGGAGGATGTTTTTCCGGCACCTGAGCGCCCGATTAAAAAGCGGATAGCCATGATCCCACTCCCTTTATATAAAAATCTCTATTTACGTTTCTGATTCTCTTGAACTTTCATTATAGTACATCTGGAGCTGGTTGAGAGAGGAAGTTGCTTTTCAGAAGGCTCTTTTCTTAATGTTTGTTGCGTTTGAAATGAGAGCAGGATAGTTTAAACAATCAAAATATCTTTATTAGCTAGAAAAGAGCCTGGATACTTTATTGCCACGCACCAAACAGTTACAATCGCGTTAAAATCGGCAGTAAGATTTTAACAATATTGTTTGCGAAAATAACCTTACTAAATGTGGAAGAGCGTTGGTTTCCCTGATTGGGAACTTCCTGCATACAATATGCCAGGAGGTGCACTGCTAAATGAAATCCATTAATAAACTATCCTTTATCGAGCCGCTTCTCGTTGCGGCGGCCATCATGGTCGCCTGCAATATTTATACTCTCCTGCCTTTATATGACCCCATTTCATCCGACCTTTCCATTTCCCGTGAAGAGGTAGTCATCGCTGCCAGCATATTCACGTTTTTCTATGCCCTCGGTCTCCTTATCTTTGGGCCGCTTTCAGACAAATGGGGAAAAAGGACGATTATCGTTTATGGGCTGGGGGTTTCTGCTGCAAGTACATTTCTGGTTTCCCTTTCTTCAGGGGAATGGACTCTATTCTTATTCAGGGGAATTCAAGGGTTTACTTTGGCAAGCTTTGCTCCTGTTGCATTTTCTTATACTTACGACTTATTCAAAGAAAAGAAGCGGACCATGCTGCTTGTTTATATCAATACTGGATTTTTGGCAGCCGGGATCCTCGGACAGCTGATCAGTGATACCATCAGCCGGCAGATGAATTGGCAAGCTGTCTTTTTGTTCTTTATGATCGTTTATCTAGTGCTTTTCTTGATGAGCTTCTTCATTTTCCCAGCCACTGCGATCGAAAAAGAAAAAAGTTCTTCAGCTGTCCGCATCATGGCAGGGTTGCTGAAAAGACGTTCCCTGATTCTTTCGTACGGAATCGTCCTGACGCTCCTTGGGTCGTTTGCCGCCTTCTATGATGCAGTGACGCGCCTCTCATACATCCCCCATGAATCTTTATTTCAGATCAGGATGATGGGCTTGTCCGGGGCTGTTTTATCCCTCTTTACCGGCAAGCTCATCGGGCAGATGGGAGAAATAAAAACCCTTTTTCTCGGCATCGCACTCGGGCTATTTGGAATGCTCCTTCTCCTTCTGGCTCCTGTCATGATACTGACATTGATGGTTTCATCCGTATTAGTGGTTTCGAGTGTTTCGTTGATGATTCCGACCATCATTACGTTTATTGCAAACGGCAGCGGCATTCATCGCTCTAAAGCATTGAGCCTGTATTCATTTACATTATTAGCGGGGGCCAGCCTTGCTCCACTCCTGATCATGCCCTTGGGCTTTCACCGCAGCATCATCGTCATCCTATCCTTTTTTGCTCTTGATTTGGTGCTTGGTGTTTTATTGATAAGAACGCAGTCAAAGAAAAAAATTCACGAGAATACCATAGTGCACCCGTGATTGATATATGACAGCCTATTTCCACGTCTTCAATCTTTGATCAAGTGTGGCGGTATATAGCTCAAGCTGGTTGCCATCCGGGTCAAGAAAATTGACTGTCCATCCACTTCCTCTAATAATCGGCCCCCTTACAATGGGGATTTTCTTTTTTTGAAGGAGTGCTGCAGCTTCATGAAAGTCACCCTCTTCAATAAAAAAAGCGATATGATCTACACCGAGGCAATCACCAGGTTTCTCTTTTTCAGGACGCTCCTGAAGGCATACCCATGCAGCTCCCCATTCCAAATAAACATCTCGAGTACCTTTATGCCTTACTTTCATGTTGAGAATACCTTCATAAAATTGGAGAGATTTTTCGAGATTCGAGACATTCAGTGTCACATGGCTAAAACCTTGGACATTCATATTAATGCACCTTCTAATTCAATATAATAGTTAAATTTTACCACATTTAATTAGTTGATATCAGAAAAAATGCACCCATGTTTTTTTGCGTGGGTGCATTTTGATTATTTCTCATATGTCAGTTTCAATGTTTTTTTATCGATTTTCCCGACGTCCGTCTTTGGCAATGAGTCGATGAAATGAAACTCTTTTGGGATTTTATAGTTGGTGAATTTCAATTGGCAGTGGTATTTTAACTCTTCTTCGCTAAGGGACGCACCTTTTTTGAGCGAAACAAATGCCGCTACCCGCTCTCCCCATTTTTCATCAGTCAAGCCTATCACCGCAGCTTCATTGATATCATTGTGTTCACAGATCCAATGTTCGATTTCCAAAGGATAGACATTTTCCCCGCCTGTAATGATCATATCTTTTTTCCTGCCCACAATATAAACATATCCTTCTTCATCCCGCTTTGCCAAATCCCCCGTATAAAGCCACCCATCATCTTTCAAACTTTGAGAAGTGGAACTTGGATCATTCCAATAAAATGCGAAAACATGCTTTCCGCTGATCAATAGTTCGCCTACTTCCCCTCCCCCTGCTTCCGTCCCGTCTTCCTTTAGGATCCTGATCGAATTGAACATCATTTCTTTTCCAACCGATCCCTTTTTCTTTTTTGCATCCTTTGGATCTATGTAAAAATTATTGGGGCCCGCTTCGGTCAATCCATATCCCTCTTTGAAAGGCAGTCCTTTTCGAATAAACACATCATAAATCGACAACGGACAAGGGGCGCCTCCTGACAAAAATACGTTCATACTCTTGAACTCGGCTTTTTCAAATTCTTCCGTATGAATCATCATGTGGTACATCGTGGGCACAAACAAAGCAATGGTGCATTGGTATTTGATCAGCTGCCTGATCGCCGTCACCGGTTCAAATTGCTTTCCGATTACAACCGTCCCTCCCATCATCAAGATCGGCATGGACAAAGCATTAATCCCACCGGTATGAAACAGCGGCAAATAGGTCAGTGTCGTATCATCCTTCGTCAGGTTCCAGCTGATTATGGTATTTAGTGCATTCCAATTCACGGACTGATGAGTCAGGACCACTCCTTTCGGCCTTCCTGTCGTACCGCCGGTATAGATCATGATCCAGGGATCCTCTTCTCTTACAGGTAAATGATTAAAATGTTCGGCTTCCTCATGGACGTCAACGCTTTCGAGCCTGATCGTTTCCACCCAAAATGATCTCTCCGCTGCTATTTTTGAAAATGTGCTTCCATACAGCAAAACCTTAGGACGGCAATCCTCTAAGATCTGTTCTAATTCATCGTTCCCCAGCCGCCAATTCAACGGCACAAAAATCGCTCCCAATTTTGCGCATGCAAACATCAGCTCAAAATAAACTCCATCATTTTCTTCAATCAGACAGATGCGATCTCCTTTGGCAGCTCCTTTTCCCGCCAAAAAAGCCGCCCATTTTCCTGCACGTTCATTCAGTTCATGATAGGTCGTTTTTTTCTCTGTTTCTCCATCGATGATGGCAATTTCGTCCGGAGTCAACCGTGCACGGCTCTCCATCCAATTCAAATGACTCAGCACCGTTTCTTCCCCCCTGCCTTAATGAAGAAAGTGTATCGGATGGAAGTTACACGGCGGTTACAGGGGGTGGTGCAGTAGTGGTGTTAGTGGGGGTTTGCTAGAAGTTAGGGGGATTTCGCTAGAAGTTGATATTGAATTGCTAGAACATAGATGAATTTCGCTAGAAGTCCTTTCTTTTTTGCTAGAAACAAGCTTCAAACAACTTCATTATTCATTGAGATAATACCTTTTGTCACTAGAAACCCCTTTATTTGATAAATTCATGCTTCGCAGCAAACGATTTGCCGTATACGGGGAGCTAAGATTTAAAAACTTCCTGAATTCTTCATTGTTTATGGTATTCCCAAATAAAAGCTCGTAGTCTGCTAAAGCGGTCTTATGTGCAAACTTATCTTTTAGTCCACATGAGGGACACAGCCAATTCCCGTGGACTCTATTAAAAAGGCTAAAGCTGCATACTGGACAGATTACCCCGGTTATTAGATCTTCCCGGTTCAACTTATAGTCCTCCATCAGTTTTGGTTCAATCGGCTCATTTTGTTTTATGATTCGTTTAACGATTTTTTTCATTTCATTCTGGGGAAGCATCTGATTCGGATAACGCTTATATATCCCTGTAATTTTCTCAGGCAGAGATTGTGGATGCATGATTATGGTGGATAATCTCTTCCTTTCAGATGAGGCATCTATTATTGTATAAGGACTACTGATGATTACAAACGAAAGGATTGGACAAATGGGGAGTTTGTTTGATGAAAGCCATTGAGCTAGGAGCCTCTGGTGTCTTTTCACTTGATTCAATGGATAAGGAAATGCCGTTTTTACACCTTGATAAATCCGGATCAACTGTTCAAATTCCGAATCGAAGATGATTTCTCCAGCGATGTTCTTAACTTCTAGAAGGAGAATAAAGTTCGGGGTAATAAGAAGGGTATCAATTTGAAAGTAATGAGAATCAATTTGAAGGCGGATATCATGTAAGATGAAGGTGTTTTTGTTGTCAATTTGACTTAAAGGGTAATCGAGGGCGCATTCGCCTTTATATCCTGCGAGGGTTTTTGCGTAGTTTTCTTTTATGAAGGTCTGCGAGGGATGCGATGGCGAAAGCCTCCTCAAAAGAGCTTCTAATGCTAGCAGTTTTTTCGGGAAATGTCTTTCTTTTACTATCATTTAATCACTCCAGTTCAAAAAGTCTATAGTTACACTTCGATCATCAGGAAAAAATCTCCTTCTTAGGTAAGAGATTTTAGAAAGTTTCATGGTGTTCTAGTATTTTCCACTGAATTTCTAGTAATAATTCGCAAAGTTCTAGCAGTTATCAAATAACTTCTAGCAACTTTTGAATATCTTCTAGCAATTCCACACCCACTCAAAAACCCCGGACCCTAAACCGGATCCGAGGTTCTCTCTATCAAACTTCCAAAAAGACTGTTGCACCCATTCCTCCGCCAACACAGAGGGAGGCCACGCCTTTTTTTCCATTTCTTCTTTTCAGTTCATGAATCAGGGAGACGACGATGCGTGCGCCGGTGCATCCGACAGGGTGCCCCAAGCTGATTCCGCTTCCATTGACATTCACTTTTTCCCTATTCAACCCAAGCTCTTTTTCTACCGCCAGGTATTGTGCGGCAAAAGCTTCATTGATTTCCCACAGGTCGACCTCATCAATGGTCCAATTCACTTTGCCTATGCCTTTTTGGACTGCCGGTACAGGTCCGCGCCCCATCACTTTCGGGTCTACTCCTGCTACGGAATAACCTGTAATGCGTGCCAGGATCGGCGCGCCTCTCCGTTCAGCTTCTTCCTCAGACATCAAAATGAGAGCGGCTGCCCCATCATTCAGACTTGAAGCATTCCCTGCTGTGACCGTACCATTCTTCCTGAATGCCGGCTTTAGTCCTGAAAGCTTCTCCAATGAGAGTCCTGCCCGTGGATTTTCATCCTTCTCAATCAGGCGCTCTTCCTTGCGATTCTTAACGGCAACCGGGACGATCTGCGATTCAAAATATCCTTTTTCCATTGCTTCCACTGCCCGTTGATGTGAAAGGCACGCCAATTCATCCTGTTCTTCCCGGGTGATGCCATGCATATCAGCCAGGTTTTCAGCTGTCTCCCCCATCATGAAATGGTGGATCGGGTCCTCAAGCGCTTCCCATACCGTATCGCGGACTTCTCCATGCTGAAGGCGCTGCCCCCAGCGGTATTGTTTCAAAACATAAGGACTTGAGCTCATCGCTTCGACTCCCCCGGCAAGCACGACTTCCGACATGCCTGTCTGGATCTGCATGGCAGCTGAAATGACTGCCTGCATCCCGCTTGCACATTGGCGCTGAATGGTATAGCCCGTTGTTTCGTCGCTGAATCCTGCCAAAAGGGCTGCTGTCCTTGCAGTATTTGGCTGATCTGTCCGTTGGATGCAGTGGCCCAAAATCACTTCATCGATTTCATCCGGCCCTAACCCGCTTGCTTCTGCCGCTGCTTTCATGACCGGGACCGCCAAATCGGTTGGAAGCAGGTCCTTGAACACTCCTCCGAATGATCCAATTGGTGTCCTCAGTGCAGATGTGATGACTACATTTCGCATAATTCCATCTCCTTTTACATCATGATGCCTCCATCAACATGCAGGACTGTTCCACTGATATAATCAGATTCATCGCTCGCCAGGAAAAGATAGGCATTCGCGATGTCTTCAGGTTTCCCAAGTCTTTGGAGAGGCACCATACTTTTCATTTGATCGATAACTTTATCCGGTACTTTTGCCACCATATTCGTTTCCGTAAAGCCCGGGGCCACGGCATTGACGTTAATTCCTTTTCTGCCAAGCTCCTTTGCCCACGTTTTCGTCATCCCGACGATGGCTGCTTTGGCAGCTGCGTAATTGGTCTGTCCGATATTTCCATAGACACCGCTGACAGAGGAAGTGCTGATGATTTTACCTTTGCCATTTTCAATTAAATGGGGCAGGACTGCCTGGGTGCAGTGGAATACTCCCGTCAAGTTTACGTCGATGACTTGCTGGAAGTCCTCTTCAGACATTTTCGAGAGCATGCTGTCGCGGGTGATCCCCGCATTATTGATCAGGATGTCAATTTTCCCGAACCTTTCCGCCACTTTGCCCACCATGGCATCAATGCTTTTGCGGTCGGCCACATTCACTTGAAAGAATTCAACATCATGTCCTGATTCGTTTAATTCAGCTGCCCTTGCTGCACCTGTCGCTTCATCAAAATCCGCTATAGCTACCTTTGCTCCTTCTTCTGCAAAACGTTTGGCTGCAGCCAATCCAATTCCATTGGCTCCACCTGTAATAATGGCTGTTTTTCCTTGAAGTCTCATTGTTCTCCTCCTATTATTTCGCTAAAAATCCGTGGATTTCCTGCATGAGTTGATCCAAGTCATCGATCAGCGGTGAATGGCCGCAGTCCTTCAACTCTTTGAATACTGCATTCGTCCCCAGATCTTCCATGATTTCTTCTGTCATCCGTGCATTCACTACATAGTCGCGGTCGCCTCTTAAAACAAGCACCGGGATATCAATCCTCTTCGCTTGATCCGTCCCATCTGTCAATCCGTTGTTTACTGGGCTGATATTAAATAGATTCAAACTTTGATAGACATCTGCAAGATTGCGCTGTGTCAGCATGTCATCCAAATATTCTTCATAATGTTCTTCTGAAGGCTGTCGGTGTGTATATATGAGCATATTCCACATGGCTTTTAAAAAGGCTTTGTCCCCTCGATCATATGCCCCCTGAACCGCCAATGTCTTTCCGGCGTCTGCCTCCACCCCTTCAATGGTCTTCAGCCTATTTTCCAAATCAGGCTCGCCGCTCGGTTTTGTTCCGAAGAAAGGATAGCCCCTAGTCGAGGCTGATGCCAATAAAATAAGCTTCTCGCAGTATCCAGGATAATCGGCAGCGAACTGCATCCCTACCGCCCCTCCTGTCGACCAGCCGATCACGGCAAATTCTTCCCAGCCGATGGCATCGACGAATAATTTCACATCATCAGAAAAATCACTGATGCTCCGGACCCTGCTATTATATGTGGAATGGCCGAATCCCCTAAGATCCACAGCCACAACATGATAATTGGAATTCATTCTTTCAATCAAAATATCCCAGTGCTTGGAGGAAGTCATATTCCCATGAATTAAAAGCACTTTTTCTCCCGTTCCCTCACGTTCCACATATCCAAGCTCTTCCCCATTGGACAGACCTGCTTTTTTTAACTGGATTTCCTTCGTTTTCATCCTCTTCACCTCACTCAAAATTTCCCCATTGAATGGTTGACGCAGCCCAGGCATATCCTATTCCTGCACTTACCAGCACCACAATATCCCCGTTTTTTATTTTTCCTTCCCGATCTGCAAGCTCCAGGGATAAGATTTGATCAAACTGTCCGATATGACCATAGTCTTCAAGATAGATAGATTGGTCATTCGACAGCCCCAATTCCCGAAGGACGTATTCGTGAGCAGATCGTTTCATATGAAGGATGGCTGCATACCCCACGTCCTCTTCCTTATAACCGCTCTTTGCCAGAGACTCCCTTATCACTTTTAAGAAGTTATCCATTGATTTTTGTTCAAGTCGCTTTTTCATCCCTGCAGGATCCAAGACATCCAGTCTATAAAGCCCTTCTTTTAAATTCTCTGCTGTGACAGGATTCTTCGTTCCCCCTGCCGTGACGACGACATCTTCCGAAAATGATCCGTCCGTAATAATTTCTGTTTCAAGCAGACGGTTCTTTTTCAATCCTTTTTGCAGGATGATCGCTCCCCCGCCTGCGGCCAAGTTGAACATGAATCGGGTGCGCTCATTTTTATAATCGATGAAATCGCCGTTTCGATATCCCCCTGCCAAAAGAACAGTCTGGATGGAAGAGTCTGCAATCATCAATGACTTGGCCAGCTTCAGACCCATGAGTGCTGTACCGCATCTCAAAGCTGCGTCAAAAGCCCATGCTCTGTACGCCCCGATTTCTTCCTGAAGTTTAATCGCGGCCGTCCATAAAGGATATTCTTTGTACTCTTCCCCAATATAAATGACCACATCGATTTCCTTTGGGTCGATGCCGGCTCGCTCAATCGCGATTTTAGCGGCCCGCACCCCCATTTCACACGTATGATCTTCTACCCCGGGAATCGTTTTAGCTCTTATTCCCATTTTGTCTTCGATTACTTCCAGGGGAATTCCTGCTTTCTTTGAGATTTCCTTGCTTGTCATCTTTTCTTCCGGAAGATAAATACCTGTACTTAAAATGCCGATATTCATTTTTCACCCTCCTTTATTATCCCGCAGCACTTTTTTGTTCTTTCACGGATTTTCTTTGTATGATCCGCTTCCTTCCCCAGCCTTGAATCGTTCCGATGATACCTGCCGGGAAGAACATCACCACCAGGATGTAGAGGATGCCGAAGAAAATCAGCCATCTCTCGAATATCGGATGCTCTTTTGCCAATTCGGTCAGCCAATGATGGGCAAATTCGATCAATCCCGCCCCAAGCATCGGTCCCACAAGAGTCCCAACCCCGCCAATGATGGTCATCAATAGCGCATCAAGGGTTGTATCCATTGAGAAAACACTCGTATTGGCAAATCTAAGCGACAGGACATACAGAGAGCCCGAAATGCTTGCGATGACGCCTGCAATGACGCTAGCAATGATTTTATAATAGAGAACTTGAAATCCAAGCGACTCCACTCTCTGTTCGTTTTCCCTGATTGCGACCATCACTTTGCCGAATGGCGACTGGGTGATTCTTTTTAACAAAAAATACACAATCAACATGACAACCAAGCAAATGAAATAATAGTCCATCCGATCTTTTAAGATATCAGGCACGCGGAAGGTAAATCCGTCATTGCCCATTGTCAACGTCCTCCACTTTTCGGCTGCAACCAGGAATAAACCCGCAAAAGCCAGGGTGAGCATTGCGTAATAATGGCTTTTTAATCTCAAAGTTAAGAGGCCCACAATAAAACTGACTGCTGCAGCGAGCAAGATTCCTGCAGCAATTGATACTAGCAGCGTAGGGACTGTGGGTTCGAATCTGTCGAGGATGATGCCTGTTGCATAAGCCCCGATGCCAAAAAACATGGCATGCCCGAACGAAACAATTCCTGTAAAGCCAATCAATATATCATAGCTCATGGCAAAAACAGCAAAAATAAAAATTTGAGTCATCAAAATGAGAAAACTTCTTGAATCGTTTATGTAAGGAACAGCAAGCAGGACAATCCCTGCAATGATCATCACTAAAGTTGAAAGTTGATATCGTTTCCCCATTTCTTCACCCCTTTACCGCAAATAAGCCTTTTGGTTTAAAAATCAATACGACCGCCATTAACAGCATATTGACGGCTAGAGATAAATCCGGGACATAATAGGCCATGAATGAGCCAGCCAATCCAACAAGCATCGCAGCGAACAGGGACCCCGGAAAACTTCCCATTCCACCGATTACAACAACGACGAATGCTAAGATTGCGAACTCCATTCCCATTTCAGCATGAATCACACCGGAGTACGGAGCCAGAAGAACCCCGCCGAGTGCCGCCATGGCTGAGCCGCACATAAAAACTCCTAAAAACACTCTCTTAATGTTGATCCCAAGTGCTTCCACCATCTCTTTATTGATGACTCCCGCCCTGACTACAAGGCCGATCTTCGTCTTTTTCAATATGAATTGAACAATGCCAAAGACCAGTAAGCCCATGATGATGATAAACAAACGGTACTTAATGATGATGACGTCCCCAAGCTCCCAGCTTCCGCTAAGATAACTTGGCGTTTTTGCAGAAATCTGATTCGGTCCCCACACTACTTTCAGAAGCTCCGAAAGGACTAGCATAAGCCCGAGCGTAATCAGAATTTGCTGGATGTGGTTTCCGTAAACCGGCTGGATGATTAATTTTTCTGTTATGAATCCGAGTATCAACCCTGTAAGGATGGCTCCACCGATCGCAAGAACAAAACTTCCTGTCATCGAATATACCCAAACGCCGCTGTATGCCCCCCATGCGAACAATCCTCCATGGGCAAAGTTCAGCACATCCATCAAACCGAATATCAAGGTCAATCCTGCAGCAAGCAAAAAGATGAGCATCCCCGTTGCCAGGCCATTGATGGATAAATTCATGATTAATTCCATACGGTCTCTTCCCTCCTTAAGCTATTCCTAAATATTTCCGTTTCAATTCTTCATCTTCTTTCAATGATTTCATCTCTCCGGAGTGAACGGTCCTGCCGTCATCGATGATATAAAATTTATCCCCGATGGCGCTTGCCATGATAAAGTTCTGCTCAACCAAAATGATGGTTGTTTTCTTTTTCATCTCCTGAATGGATTCCATCACTTTTTCCACAATCACCGGCGCAAGCCCTTTGCTTGGCTCATCAATAAGCAGGAGGTCGTTCTCATTGACATATGCCCTTGCAATGGACAGCATCTGCTTCTGCCCCCCGCTCAGGAGACCTCCCGGCTTCTTCCAGAACTTCTTTAAGTCCGGGAACAGGGAAAGGATCCATTCCAGACGGCTGTTTGTCTCATCATCCACATTTTTCATAGCCACCTTTATATTCTCTTCCACGGTCAGCTCTCCGAATATCCCTTGATCTTCAGGTACAAACCCTATCCCAAGATTGGATGTTTTATAGGTTGGCAGTTTGCTTATTTCCACTCCCTTGTACTTGATTTCCCCTTTGGATGCAGGGTTCATCCCCATAATGGATCTTAGTGTGGTGGTCTTGCCGGCGCCATTTCTGCCTAAAAGGACTGTCACTTCTCCTTTTTGGGCCTCGAAGGAAACGTCCTGCAAGATATGGTATTGTCCGATATAGGTCTCAATTTGATTGACTTCAAGCAGTGAACTCATTATAGAGCCCTCCTAAATACGCGGATTGGACGGTCTCATTTTTGACGATTTCATCCGGTGGACCGTCAGCAAGCAGCTGACCGTTGAAAAGAACCATGATAGAATCGGAGAGCTCCATGATCATATCCATTTTGTGCTCGATCAACACTATGGTCCTTTCTCCCCGCAGTTTAATATTTTTGATGACTTCCACAATGGCCGGCACTTCTTCCACGGACATCCCGGCTGTCGGTTCATCCAATAGAAGGATCTCTGTTTCCAGTGCAAGCAGCATGGCAATTTCAAGCTTCCTTTTTTCTCCATGTGATAGATTGCTGGCCAACGCATCTGCTTTACTATCCAGGAGTACCAGCTTCAGATGCTCCTCTGCCTTTTTGACCACCGAATCAAAGCTGCTAAAATGCCGCAGCATCTGATAGCGGATGCCAGCTTTGGATTGAACGGCCAATCTTACATTTTCCAGCACCGTTAAATTTGGGAATACATTCGTAATTTGAAAAGAGCGGCCTACTCCTTTTCTTGTACGTTTTGTCGGAGAAAGAGAAGTGATATCTTCCCCTTTTAACTTGATGCTTCCTTTTGTTGGTGAAAGCTGTCCGCTTAAAAGGTTGAAAAATGTTGTTTTCCCTGCCCCGTTCGGTCCGATAATCGCCTTGAAATGTTTTTCCTCTATGGCGATGCTCACACCGTCAACAGCCGTGTGTCCGCCGAATCGGATCGTCAAATCTTTCGTTTCTAAAATAGTTCCCATTTATGTCTCCACCTGCCTTGCTTTTATTATCAAAATAAAGAAGAGAAGTGCCGTTATCCCTTTCCACCTGTCTTTAGGATGAGGAATCACCGGCACTTGCCTTTTAAAAATGAGAGATTATTAGTTCCGGATCGGCGGAGCCGTTTCTTCAGGTGTCAACTCCCTGATCAATACCGGAACAGGATATGGCACGCCGTCTTTCTTCTCGAGTTTGATAGCGTACATGGATTGCAATGCCTGGTGGTCCTCTTTACGGAAGGTCATCTTGCCTTTAGGTGTTTCAAAACTCATTCCTTCCATTGTTTTGATCAATTTATCCGCATCTGCATCCCCTTTTGTCTTCTTCAATGCATCCACAATGGCAATCGCTGCACTCATGCCGCCCGGTGTAAAGAGATCCGGCACCTCTCCGTTGTAGCGCTTCTTATGTTCTGAAACGAGCCAATCATTGATTTTATTTTTCGGAAGATCGTTGTAGTACACTGTGAATCCTTCCATTCCGACAAGCGGCTCCATAGTTGAAAGGGCTGCGATATCAGGTGCGCCTGTTGAAATCTTGATGCCTTTTTCCTGGATTTTCATATCGGCAATTTGGTTCCAAGGTGAATTCGCCCCTGCCCAAATGACGAATAGATAATCCGGCTTCTCATCGATGATTTTTTGGAGATTCGATGTGAAATCTGTAGCGGCAGGATCAGCGTATTCTTCCAGGACGACATCAGCACCCAGCTTTTCAGCTGCTTCTTTGAAAGCGGCCACTCCATCCCGTCCAAAAGAGTAGTCTGGAGCAAGCGTGGCAATCTTGACGCCCTTCTTCGCAATCGCTGCTGCACCTGCAACTGCATCCTGTGAAGAGTTCCTTGCAGTCCTGAAGATATACTTATTGAATTCTGAGCCCGTGATGCTGTCTGCAACAGCAGGCTCGACGATCATGACTTTTTCATATTCTTCCGCCAATGGCAGGACAGCCAATGTGTCCCCTGAACTTGATGATCCGACCAAGAAGTCGACATTGTCTTCTTCAAGAAGCTTTGTCGCTTTTTGAACAGCCACTTCAGGTTTGGTTTCCGTATCTTCATATACTACCTGGATTTTTCTGCCGTCAACCTCCATTTTTCCATCTGTGGCATAATCAAGCCCAAGTTCAAAGCCCTGCTTCGTCTGTTTGCCGTAAGATTCAAGTGCACCAGACAGAGAAGCCAATACCCCAATCTTGATCGGTTGCTTCGATTTTGAACCGCTTTCCTTTTTACCGTCCCCCGATGCATCATCAGACGAACATGCACTTGTGAACAGGAGCACGGCAATAAGCATCATAATCAGAGCTGTAAAACTGCGAGTCTTCATACCTTCACTTTCCCCTCATCCCTAAAATGATCAAGCCATAAGCTTTGAAATCATCATAAAAGAGAGGAGTTACAAAATGGTTACAGAGATCAGCAGAACATGATTCCCAGCATAAGACGGAAACAAAAAAAACGCCCCCAGCCGGACGTTTTTTGTCACTTCACATTCAATTCGCTTCAAGAATCATACCGTACATTTGCCTTGTTCTTTCCATCGGCTCCACGCCTAGTTCTTCGTTTAATTTTTTCACACACTTATTGAACCATTTCAATGCCTGTGGCCTGTTATTTTTTTGATAATAGCAGAACATCAGCAGCCGGTAGGCCTCTTCCCATGAAGAATCCTGCTCAAGTATTTTTTCACACCAGGAGATTGCTTCGTCATATTGTTCCGTCTGGACGGCAATCTGCGCAAGCCTCTCTGCTCCTCGTAAGAATATTAATTTCCATTTCTCTTTCTCGCCTTCACACCATGAGCAGCCTTTTTTCTCCGCAAGGAACTCTCCATTGTATAAACTTATTCCCTTTTTTAATAAGGCTCCTGATTTCTCAGGTGAATGTTCATCCAATCCTTCCTGAATCCAGCGCTGCATGAGGATGCAGTCAATTTCAATCATGGCTTTCGGGTTCAGTCCGTATCCATTATTGACCCGCTGCACGAAAAATGGCTTCTCCCTCGGCTTCCGATTCGGTTCCAAAGCGTTATTCAATGCGTTCAATGCCACTTTAAAGTCCCGATCATTACTTTTGCTGCTATTTTCCGGCCACAGTTCTTCACACAGTTCTTCTTTATTCCACCATTCCCCTTTATGAATAATGAAAAATTGGAATAGTTCTTTCGCCTTTTCCCTTTGCCAGTCTTTATCTTCAATGAGCCGATCCCCCATGCGGACATGGAATTCACCCAATGTCGCGACAGTTAGGGAATAGCCTGGATGGGATTCGATTTCATCATAGCCTGCTTCTTTTAATAATTTCCTGGTATAAACCGAATCGATTTCCAATTCTTTCGCTTTCAGGAGAAGAGGGATATGAGCCTGCAAGTCTTTCGGGCCGAACGTTGTATGGTTTTTGAGGAAAAATTCATATTCCCCGAATTGGACATCTTGCAGAAATTTACTCATAAACTGTCCAAATGCACCATCATCCCCCATATCCAATGCAATTCTTGCCAGCCAGTATTCTTCTGCCATCAAACCATATTGGTCCCCGCATATGAGGGAACCCTTCTTAGCTTCACTGATTTCCTTCATGGCATCTTCCAATTTCCCTGAATAGACATAAGAAATTCCCATACAAAGTTTAATCAATGAAGACAGCCACATATCCTGGACTTTTTCTGTTTCATACAACGCTCTTCTGCCTGCTTCCAAAGCTTTTTCCGGAGCACCTTGCCTTCCATATAAAATGCAGAGTCCCATATACGGCTCAGCATTCCCCCTTGAAACATTCATTTCCCCCATCATTTTGAGTGCGGTCATATAGCATTCTTCCGCCAGGTCAGGATGATAGCGGTCAAGCTGCTGGACGGCATGCCCCATCCTGATCCATCCGCATGCTTCAACAAATGGAGTCTTATAGCGAATTCCTTGTTCAATCCCTTTCTGTGCAAGCCTTTTGGCTTCTTCCCCGTTCCCGATAAAAGCTTCAATCAGTGAAAATAGAAGATCTGTCTCCCGGTGGGACTGTGGAAGGTGTATTTTCTCTTCCGACTTCCTTTGCATCAGGAGAGATTTAGCCTGACTGAGCTTGCCTGTCCGCAAATACATTCTTGCATCAAGGTTGCCTTCTTCAATCAATAATTTTTCCGACTCCAGTTTTTCATACCATTTTTCTGCCTTGACGGCGTTCCCTGAGTTCACCAGGTTTTCCGTAATCAGTTTATAGATTTTCTGCTTTTCAGACATGCTTGGAGAAGGAAGCTTTTCAAGCATAGTCAGGGCATCGAATAAATATCTCTCCGCCTTGAGCGGCTGAATCGTATCAAGATAAATCGCTGCGATCCCCATATAGGCCTGGCTGCATAGAAAATATTCATTTTTATCCCGGCATATGTCCAGTAAATGCTGATAGCATCTTTCCGCTTTTTCGTAGTAAGAACGGTGCCTCAATACATCCCCTTCATGAAGCCATAGTATGACATGCTCATTTTTTATTTCAGCAGGCAAACGCTTGAGCTGATCTGACAACCCTTCCAGCTTCCCCGCTTGAAGCATGCTCTTCCCCCATTTTTCGAGGATTTTGGCGATGCCGATATGAAATTGAATCCTGTCGTAATGATAAATGGCCGAATCCCAATTGTTTTTGCTTAAATAGAAGGCTGCACTCTTTTTATGCAATTCCTCGTAAATCTGTTTACTTTCCTCTTTTAACTTCTTCTCTAAGAATGATTTGAATAATGCATGGAAGCGGTATTGATGTCCCGCTGCTTTATGTATAAACGTATTTCTTTCGGACAATTGTTCCAGCATGAGATCGGATGCAGGCAAACCGATGATTTCGTCGCAGATTTCCGGGCTGATTTCTTCCAGGATCGATGTCTGCTTCAAAAAATGCTGGACCATGGACGTTTGTTTGGAAAATACCTCTTCCGCTAAATAATGGAATAGTTCGTCCATTGACGTATGCTGTCCCTGAATGATTTCTTCAAGGACGACTGCTTTCCCAGTCTCGCTCTCCAGCTGCTCACCGATCATGGAGAGGGCAATGATCCATCCTTCTGTGAATTCATAGATCCTTGCAATCTCTTCCTCTTTAAGTGCAGCATCATAATATTCATTTAAGAGGAGATCGATTTCTTCTTGATTGACGACGAAATCCCTTTGATCGATTTCGTGCAGCTTTTTTGTGAGCTTCCACTTGGATAACAGCTTCCATTTCGGTTTCATACGGCTGGAAATTGCAAAATGGATGCCTCTTGGCAAGAGATCGATCACATTCTCCATCCATTGGTTGATAGAAAAGGAATGATCCACCAAATGAAAGTCATCAAGAACGATGGTAAGGTTATCCTTTAGAAAAGACAGCTCATTTATCAATGCTCCTGTCAGGGAATCCAACTCTTCTTCACGGAAATACTTTTCCATCGATTGTAAGCTGTTGAGAAGATCGGTGCCGAATTGAGGATAGCTCCTCCTGATTGCATGGATAAGATACGTGATGAACGGAAGGATATCGTCGTCCCCGGCTGTTATTGTATACCAGCAAAACGGTGCTCCCACATCGTGCAAAAAGAGACTGAGTGCGGTGCTCTTGCCATAGCCTGCTCCGGAATGAATCAGCGTTGCGGGGCAGCTTCGCATCCCCTTCATCTTTTTGAATAGGGAAGGGCGTCTTATGAAATTATCTCTGGCAAGGGGTGGGATTAATTTGGTTTCAACAATGATCATCGAAGAGCCCATTCCTTTTCTCCTCTTTTAATCAGACTTTTTAAAATATTTTAACATAATTTAGCAATACAAGGTTCTTAAATAGAAAAAAACTGGCTATTATCCGCCAGTTTTTTAAAAATTAATATCCCATTTCTTTAATGGCCAGTATCTTAAATCCACTTTCCCCACAACCTGGCTTTGATCGACAAATCCGAAGTAGCGGCTGTCCGAGCTGTCCCGTCTATTGTCCCCAAGTACAAATATCTTGCCTGGAGGGACTTTATCTTTGTCTGTTATTTCTTTCAGTGTGAAATCTCCTGTAAGCTTGCCGTCTATGATTTCTGATTTGTATTTATCTAAATAAGGTTCTTTATACGGCTTCCCATTGATATATAAGATGTCATTCTTATATTGAATGGAATCCCCCGGCAGCCCTATGACTCTCTTCACATAGTCTTCTTCCTTATTTGCATGGAAGACGATTACATCAAAACGGTCAAAATCACCGATCTCGTAGCCGATTTTATTGACCACCAATTTATTGCCATCCTGCAGGGTCGGCATCATTGATTTTCCTTCCACTACATAATTGGAAAAGACAAATGTACGGATGATAAAAAAAAGCAAAAGACCGATGCAAAAAGCCTTGAACCATTCAACCCCTTCTTTTCTCCACTGATCATTCACAGCGCATCCCTCCAAAACTTGCTTATTCACGAACGCGTACTTTTTGAGTTTTAATGCTGAGTTTATTTTCAATCTGTTTTCCTGCAATCCACATGACAAAGATAAAAAGTAAAATGAACAGGGTCTTTTTTGGTTCCTGAACCAGTGCAGCAGGGTCATGTCCTATGAAACTGATCATAAAGATCATCACCATTTTGCTTGCGGCTGAAACGAAAAAGTATTTTCCAGGTGAAATGTGAGAAAGGCCAGCGACGATATTCACAAGCGCTGAAGGAGTGAAAGGGAAGCACAGCAAAAGGAACAATGGTCCAAATCCATGCCTGTCTACCCACTCCATCATCCTTTTCACATGCTTATGCCTTTCAAAAAAATGAAAAAGCTTCTTTTTCCCAAAATAACGGAAAAGGAAAAACACAAGCATAGAACCTGCTACCGCTCCAATCCAAGAAAACAAAAAACCCCACCATAACCCGAATGCGCTTGCATTTGCCATTACAAGTAAAAACAATGGCAAAAAAGGAATGACTGCCTCAATCACCGGCAGCAAGATGCCCACCGCCGGTCCAAAGGCCTTGTAGTGTTGGATCCATTCCATTACAGTATCAATCGTGATCATCTCTCGCAAGGCTTGCAGTTCCATTCTTTTCTCCTTATATTACAATGATTATGTAATGTCCACCGTTTATTGAACGACTATTTTTCCTCGTCTATTTATTGGGGCTTTTTTCAATAGGCTTAAACTTGTTCTTATGTTTGAAGTATATCATATCTTTTATGCACCAATCCCGATTCAACAAAAAAAGCTGGAACAGCATCCAGCTTTTTCTGACAATCTTATAAATAATCTTTGAACCAATCCCTGATATATTCGAGCCTCTTCATTCTCAAGGCTGGTTTACCGCTCCTGGAGAGCTCGTGGTTGGATTCAGGGAATCGAATGAATTTCGTTTCTTTTTTCTGTCTCTTCAATGCAATGAAAAGCTGTTCTGACTGTTCAATCGGACACCTGTAATCTTTTTCGCTGTGTATGATCAAGAGCGGGGTTTTGATTTGATTGACATAGGCAATCGGCGAATGTTTCCACAACTTCTCTATATCATTTAAATCTGCTCCAATTTGCCATTCAGAGAAATAATAGCCGATGTCGCTTACTCCATAGAAGCTGATCCAATTGGAGATGCATCTTTGGGTCACGGCTGCCTTGAAGCGGTCTGTATGGCCGACGATCCAATTGGTCATGAATCCGCCATAGCTTCCTCCTGTGACCCCAAGCCTTTTCTCATCAATAAAATCAAATGTCTTTAATGCGTGGTCCACCCCATGCATGATGTCATTGTAGTCATTTCCCCCATAATCCCCTCTTACTGCATCCACAAAATCCTGTCCATAGCCGTGGCTTCCCCGCGGATTGACAAATAACACAGCATATCCTTGTGCAGCGAGAATCTGAAACTCGTTCATATACGTGTTCCCGTACATCGCATGCGGACCACCGTGGATTTCCAGTACCATTGGATACTTTTTGCCCTCTTCAAAACCTGTCGGCTTCATGATCCAGCCTTGAACCTTCCAGCCATCTGCCCCCTCAAATTCAAACACTTCAGCCTGGACCAGTTCTTTATTTGCCAATGCGCCGCCATTCACATTGGTCAACTGTTCAACTCCACCCTGATCGAGTGATACTGCAAACAGCTCTCCTGGCATTGTTGGAGTGCTGATCGCAGCGACTCCATGATGTTTGCCCGGTGCAAGGGAGAATCCATAGATGTGCTGATTTTCAATTACAGAAGGATATATCTCCCCGGATACATTCCCATAATAGATCACTGTATTTCCGTTATCCGTTGCAAGGAAATAGAACCCTTCATTATCTTCCGTCCATTGAACGCCGGGACTTGCTGCACCTTGATGGAAATCTCCGACCATTAGATCCCCGATTGGTGCATCAAATGCTTCAGAGAAGCAGAACAGCTCTCCTTCTTTCAAATGGTACAGCCAGATTTTCGGATGCGTGGCATTTCGGAATTCCTGCAAATGGCCGATAAAACTTAAATACGAACCGTCCGGCGACCATGTTGCCTGCCAATATACCCCTTCGCCTTCCGTCACTTTATTTGCTTTCCCACTCTCCACTTCATAAAGAAACACATCATTTTGAAAGGAAAAATCCTTATCATCGGCTTCATCGCATGCATATGCGATATATTTTCCATCCGGGGACCATGACTGCAATTGTGTATCATGGCTGCCAGAAGTCAATTGTCTCAATTCAAATGTTTCAAGGTCGACCACAGCTATGTAATTTTTACGGTCGTTTAAAAAGCCTTGAGCATCGGATTTGTATTTCATCCGTTCGACTTCCAGGGGCTTTAATTCCTTTTTCTCTTCCTCTTTTGAAGGTTCTTGTTCCAATGTTTCGCTTTCCTCAAGCGAGACCGTGAAAGCAAGCTTTTTCCCGCAAGGGGACCAAACCGGATTGGAAGCTCCATTTTTACATTTTGTCACTTGCAATGCTTCTCCGCCTGATAAAGGAATCACATAGATCTGATTAAGGCCTGACCGATTGGAAACAAAGGCAGCCTTCTTCCCATCCGGCGACCATCTGGGGGTTGAAACTCTGTCTTTTCCGTACGTCCATTGATGGCTTGCTTTTGTTTGCAGATCGAGATGATAAAGGTTCGAAACATATTCTTTCTTCTCTTTGTCAATGTGGGTCTGTATATACAATAAACGTGTGCCGTCCGGCGAGACATTTGGGTCTGCTGCTGATTTCAATTCATAAAGATCTTCCGGGGTTATGCCATTTTTTCTTTCCATCTTAGCTCCACCTTTCATCGATGTGATTCTTTAAAACTCTGGGCTTATTTAAAATATTTCGACACTCAAAATAATTTCCCTGCACGTTTTTGCAATTCCCCGATGCTTTTGTAGAAAAATGGAGAAACTAAAATGATAATCCGCCTTGAAATTTTCATTACTACCAGCTAAAATAAAAATACGAACAAACGTTCTTTTAAAACTCAATGATGCAGGAGGAGGTCATTTTATGACCAGGATACCAGAGGACGACAGAGATATATTTGAGCAGGCCATATACCTTCCTATGGTGTTGACTGTGCTGAACCGCGATTTAGCAATCATAGAAAAGAGCCCCTTCAAACTGAAGAAGCCTTATATGGAACTTATTGAAGAAACAATGAAAGCCATTCAGAAGGATCTGGCTGCAGTAAAGCGGCATATGAAGCAGCAGCAGATGAAAGTCGAGCGGCTGACCACTGATGATACGTTCACCATGTACCTGTTTTTGTACAAAGGATATGAAGAGCATCATAATTACTTCAATCCCCGTCTGCGCAATAAATCAGAAGAACTCCTTCGCTACTATCTGTATAAACGGTTCATTAAAGATTCTCCAGTCCAGGCAAGCCAAAATGGATGAAAAGCAGGAAGACCTGTCCAAATGAAACGGGATGCGCTTGTCCCCAGATTCAGTCCATCCTGTTTTTAATAAGATTGTTTTCCCTTTCAATCCTTAGAATGTAGGACTGCTTCCTTTCAGATGCTTCAGATGCCTTTTCTTGATTTCTTAAATAAATCTGATTTTCCCTTTTTTCAGCACGCTGCATATACCTGACCCTTAGCATGGAGGTTCTCAATGATTGAGATTCGAATGATCTTAATGATATCGGCAGGGAAACAGACAGGTCATTTTCAAATGTAACCAATGTGGATTGATCCTCAAGCTGTTGATATCCTTTTACATGATCGTGGGAAATCCATATGCAATGCGGTTCTGTGGGGGATGCTGTTGGAAAAAAGTAGATTGATGTCAGGGGATCTATGATGATGGGGACCTTCTTTGATACTCCAATTAGCCTCTTGGTACCTTCTTTCCTCTCTATATAGCTGATTCCAAAAAACTCACAGCTTTTTTTAATGATTTCCAACGGTTTGAATGGAGAGATAAATTGTCCATCTGTCTCATAGATTTCAGTGTAGATTTTAGAACCATACTTTATTGGCCTTAAGAACATGGTGGAAGAATTGACCTCATATTCTTCGATTTTATTATTCTTCATCATTCGACTCCCTTCAAGTAAATTCAACATTTTCAATAACCATCATATCATCCTGTATGCCATTTGTCCCATATTTTTTCTAAAAATTCCAATTTTTCGCAATATAACTCCCTAGCCGAAATATTTATCAGAAAATTTAATTAATTTAGTTGAATATCTGAAGCATCTTCCATATAATTATAAAAAGGGCTTCGAGGTGATCGTCATGAAAAAAGACAAATCTTATTCAGAGATGATGAAGGCTTGTGCGATGGCAGGTAATCAGTTGAAAAAGTCGTTTGTGGCAGATATTTATATCGAAATGCTCCTTTTAGAAATCCAACTAAACAAAGAAAAAGAGATCCTGATCAACGCAATCAATGAAGCTCTTGATGTGAAAGATGAACAGATGTTCATGGAATTGACCAGCCGCTATAATCAATTGATGAAACGATATGGATCATAGAAAAGCGCAGCCGGCTGTTTAAAGGCGTAGAGACTGGAGCGCAGCACCACGAGATAAAGGAATCACGAAGAGCGGCAGCGATTCGATGATGACTTATCGTAAGTGTGCTGAGCGAAGTCTCCTAGCCTTTAGCCGGCGAAGCTGGACACAGAAAAGCGGAAGTGCCCTGATAGCCCCGACCATCATAAGATGGAACTCGAAGGAAATCCTGATTTCCGTAGAGGTGCGGCTTATGACTCGAGGGGCTGGGCGCTGAAGCTGGATCAAGAAAAGCGCAGCCCGGAAATAAACACTGCTCCCAAGGCAAAAAAAACAACCGAATCGGTTGTTTTTTTGTTGTCTATTTGGAAGTCTCAGCCCTCTCAATCCTTTCCCGCATCGTCGGATGGCCATATCGGAAGATTTTAACGAGCCATGGGGGATCTACTTCACTCAGCCCCGTGCGCGTCAAGTCTTGGAAAGTTTTGACAGCGGATGCAGAGTCATGGGTCATTTCCATTGCATAGCGGTCGGCCCTTGTCTCCTCATACCTTGATACCCAATTTGTCAAAGGACTTGCTGCAAAAAGCAGTATGGATGTGAGAAGGAAAAATAAAGGCAGGGAACTGAGACTGGAGATCCCGGTGATTTTAAGCTCCTTCTTCCTTCCCATACATTTTTCCATCCATTTAGCCGTAATCCATAATCCTACCAGAGACAAAAGCAAGTAGCCGGCAATTCCAAAGTAAATATGCTTCTCCACATAATGACCCATCTCATGGGCCATTATGAATAAAATTTCCTTGTCGCTTAGTTGTTTTAGCGTTGTATCCCATAAGACAATCCTTGAATTCGATCCGATTCCGGTTACATAGGCATTGAGAGAATTCGTCTTCTCTGACATATTGACTTCATACACATGCTTTGCAGGTATATCGGCTTTTGCAGCCATATCCAAAATCTTCGTTTCAAGCTGCTTATCCTTTAAAGGATAAAAATCATTGTACAACGGATCGATGACGACCGGCTGCAAGAACATCATGAAGATGGTAAATGGGATGGATAAGATCCAAGCAGCAAGCCACCATCTTTTCTTGAATTTTTTCATGAGTGCGTATAACACGGTCACCACAATGAACATTAAAGCAAAATTCACCCAAAAATCGATCAATTCATCCTTCATCCAAGAGTGAAAGTTTTGAGTGGAAATGTGGTAGGCCTTTGAAACACTATGCGATAAATAGCTCAACGGAAATGTAACAATGAAGGAAGCGAGAGAAAGCCAAAACAGGTAAACAGCACTTCTGATGATATGGAAGCGCGACGTCTTTTCCGCCCATCTTTCAAATGTCCTGGAAACCCCGAATATCAACACAAGGAAATAAAAAAGCCATTCATATGGAGACGATAAAAAAAAGAGAAGATTTTTGATTTTCGAATATTCTTCGCTAAGCATCATTTCTCTTTGATTCATGAAAGTGGCCGGATCCACACTGGTTCCCTTCAATGAATGCGGAACGGCTGCATCTGCCAAATAAAACAAGTAAGCATACATCAGCACCCCAAAAAGCAAATAAGCAAAAACGGCATTAAACGCCCATTTTCTAACCAAACTGAACTCCTCCCTCCTTGTCCTCATTATTAAATGTAGTGCATCTGCAGGAAATTAGAACACTTATATATGTATATAGACTTCATAAGTATCTCCCACTGAGATGAAAAACACTCTTTACCAGATCCATGAATATAAACTCAGGACACTGATTGCCCCGATGACCACCACGATGACATTTGCGCCCAGGAATGCCAATAAGAACGCTGCTGCCGCACCAATCAATCCAAAAGAAAAATCCCCTTCTTTAATCAGAAGGATTCCCGGGAATATCAATGCTCCAAGCGTTGCATAAGGAACATTTTTCAAGACGCCTTGAACGAATGGCGGCAATTCCTTCCCTCCAAAAAGAACGAATGGCATCATTCTTGGAATATAGGTGACGATGCCCATCCCCAGGATCATCCACATGAATTTATTCTCCATTGCGATTCCCCTTTCCTTTTTTCACATATTCTATCGCTTCGACCACTACTGATGCCAGCAAGGTGGCAGCTACTATCCGCCATCCGGTTGAAAGGATAGACAGAACCGCAAGGATGGAATGGATGACCGCAGAAAAAGATGCAAGGAACAGTACTTTTCTGCTCGTTTTCAGCGATGGGACAAGCAGGCCGACAAACATCGCATATAGAGCGACCGTCATCCCTTCTTGAAGCGTTTGAGGGAGGTTCGCACCTATAAGGAACCCAATGCCAGAATTGACTACCCAGCTTGCATACGAAATGGAGGTCACTCCGAATATGTAGCGTGTGGAAACCGTTCCTTCCTTTATCGCAGCCACAGAAAATGTTTCATCAGTTATGCCGAACGCATAGACCGCTTTCTTAAGAAGGGAATCGTCTTCTACTTTTTCATTCAAGGAGGCAGACATGAGCAAATGGCGGATGTTCACAATGAATGTCGTAAAAATGATTTCAAATACACCAGACCCCAAAGCGATCAGGCTAAGAGCAATATACTGGGATGCGCCTGCAAACACGACAAGGCTCATCATGACCGTGTCCAAAAAAGAAAGACCCGTCGTTTTTGCCAGCAGCCCGAATGTCAGGGCAATGGGCAGATAGCCAATGGCGATGCTCGCTCCTCCTTTAATCCCTTCCTTGAAAGAAGAAGAGTCATATACGTTTTCTGTCGATAGTTCCATAAGCATTCCTGCCTTTAGCAAAAGATTAAAATTATTTGAAAAATGCGATAGTGTATTTTATTATACGCTTGGTCTTATGTCAATAATGGTGAAACCTGCATTTAAATAAAATGCTATGTTAAACACCGCTGTTGATTTCATCTGAAATCAACAATGAACTTTAGCATAGCTAAATAAAAAAAGCATGAGGACATTATGCCTCATGCTCTCTCTGTTTCTTTGACCATTGTAAGAAATTCAATTGGGCCATTAGCGAATTTTTGCTGCTTGCGGAAACCAAATTTTTCATAAAGATGGATCGCCCGTTCATTAAAAGCAGCGACGGTCAGACGAAAAGGCTTATTTCCGCTATCAATAGCGATCTGCTCCAGGATAAATGCAAGAAACTCGCTTCCCCTTCCCTTACCGGTAAGGGCAGGCTTCATACCCAGTCCTATATCTATGTATCCATCCGGATAAACATGATAATCATGTCCTTTTGGCACCTGTGCTGAGTTACCTACACAGAAAAAACCGATAAGCTTCCCTTCATCATCCACAACGCCTTGATAGGAACCTCCTAAAAGTTCTTTTAAAGCCTCATCTGATTTTTGGTTATTGTAGAAGTCATAGGGAGGTTCGTATCTCCAATTCAGTATTTCATCTGCCACGGCCTTATTCATTGTAGTGATTTGCATCAAATTCTATCTCCCTTTGAATACCGGCTTTCTCTTTTCGCTGAAAGCGAGCAATGCCTCCACCCGGTCTTCAGTCGGGATGGTGATTTCATAGGCTTTCCTCTCGATTTGAAGACCGGTATTCAAATCGGCATTCATTCCATTCTTGATAGCAAACTTGGCTTGCTGCAATGCAATTGGCCCGTTGGAGAGCATGCTGTCTGCAAAATCAGTAATCGTCTTCTCAAATTCTTCCCGGCTGCAGACTTTGGTGACCACTCCATATTGCAGGGCTTCTTCTGCAGTCAATCGCTTAGCCGTTAAAATCAATTCGAGTGCCTTTGCCTCCCCGATCAGCCTTGGGAGCCTCTGTGTCCCCCCTGCACCCGGAATGATGCCGAGGCTTGTCTCCGTCAATCCCATAACAGCCTCTTCAACAGCAATACGGAAATCGCAGGATAAAGCAAGCTCCATCCCTCCTCCGAATGCATAGCCGTTCATGGCAGCTATCGTTGGCTGAGGAAGCTTCTCCACCGCAGAAAAGACTTCGCCAATTTTATAGACATTCCGCTTCACTTGCTGTTCAGTCAAAGTCTTGCGCTCTTTCAAATCAGCCCCGACACTGAATGCTTTGCTGCCTGCGCCTTTGAATACCACAACCCGGACATCCGGATTCAGCCTCAGTGCATCGACTACTTCCTCGAGTTCGCATAACGTATCATAGTTAAAGGCATTCATCGCTTCTGAACGATTGATTGTGACGGTTGCCATATGGTTTTTTTGCTGCAATAAAATGGATTCCATTAAAACTCCTCCTCCTTTGTTCAATCTATTAATTCGACATTTTTCATGCAAACCCTTTCAAACCCATCAATAGAAAAAGCAGACATGAAAAATGTCTGCTCTCCATCTATCAAGCCTGGAAAATATGATCTTTTAACGCTCTTCTTAATATTTTACCAGTGGTATTCTTCGGCAATTCATCAATGAACTCAATGGAGGAAGGAAGTTTATATTTGGCCAGATGCTGTCTGCAATAGTCTGCTACCTGTTCTTCCGTCAAATCTTTGTTTGTGCTCACCACAAAGCATTTGACCGCTTCCCCTTGATTTGGATCCGGTACGCCGATGACAGCTGCTTCGACAATATCCGGGTGTCCGTAAAGGACTTCTTCCACCTCGCGAGGGTAGACATTGAATCCTCCTACGATTACCATATCTTTTTTGCGGTCGACGATGTAAAAATAGCCTTCTTCATCCATTTTGGCTAGATCACCTGTATAAAGCCATCCATCCCTGAGGGCAGCTTCTGTTTCTTCAGGCATTTTATAATAGCCCTTCATCACATTTGGCCCCTGGACAACTAACTCTCCCACTTCTCCTACAGGAACCTCTTCCCCAAGTTCGTTTACAACTTTATTCTTGATATTCATAATGGAAGTTCCAATGGAGCCCGGCTTCCTTGGACGGTCCAATGGGTTAAAGCATGTAACAGGTGAAGCTTCTGACAAGCCATAGCCTTCAGAGATGACCACCTTGAACTTCTGTTCGAAATTCTTCAGGAGTGCAACAGGCAATGAAGCTCCGCCAGAAATGCAAAGCCTTAAAGTCTTCAGGCTGGAAGGATCCGCTTCTGGAAATTGATAGAGAAAATTGTACATGGTCGGAACCCCGGCAAATACTGTCGCTTGATACTTCTCAGTAATGCGGAAAATATCAGCGGGACTGAATTTAGGCGTTATCAACAAAGTGGCACCGCTGATCAATGGTGCATTCAATACGACGGTCATACAGAAAACATGGAACATCGGCAGAGTAGTAATGACGCGGTCATCTTCATTCATTTTCAAATAAGATCCAGTATCCCTTGCATTGGAATAAAGGTTCTTATGAGTAAGCATAGCCCCTTTAGGCCTTCCAGTTGTCCCTGAAGTATAGAGGATGACGGCAACATCATCTTCATCCAATTCAGGTCCTTTAAATGAAATGGAACCTGTTTCCAGCACTTCTGAAAACGATTTCATTTTTGGGTGCGCGGCAACCGCCTCTTCAATGGCAGAATCCTGTTTAGTCGGGCAGATGATATAATTCTCTACTTTGGGCAGCAAACCCTCTACCTTTCCGACGAGCGGCACCATTAAATCCAAAGCGACCACAGCTTTCACGTCGCCATTATTCAATATGTATCCAATTTCATCTTGAGTGTAAATCGGATTGATTGGAATGACAGTTGCACCTAGACGCATCGCACCATAAAACGCAATGATAAAATGCGGGGAGTTTCCCAGTAATAGAGCAATGTGATCTCCTTTTGTGACTCCGAGAGATTCCAAACCGGAAGCAAATTTCGTAACAGCCCCGTCTAATTCACCGTAAGAAGTGGCTTGATCTAAAAAGTAGTAGGCAGGTTTTGCTGCATGTGCAGCTGCTGATTCACTTAACCGTTTTGATAGATTCATATACTCCCTCCTTCTTTAATGAATGAATAGTCATTCATTTATATTTTTTAATTTTCAAAATATATTATATAGAAAGAATATTATTCTTTCAATAAATTGGCATTCAAAATTTTCTAAATGTGTCTAAAATATCGGATTTTCCTCAATCGATTTGCCTTTTTTTCTCTATTAATTTTTACTTGAAGTAAACACCTCATAGAGGTTACTATTGTAGTGGTAACCTATTAGATAATGTAAGTTTTAATAGAGAAAGGGGTTCTCCCATTGAATTACAAAGTATATATTTTAGCCATCGTTTCTTTTATCGCCGGGATGGTTGAATTAATCGTAGGAGGAATCCTCGATTTAGTTGCAGAAGGATTGAATATTTCAATCAGCACAGCAGGCGGTTTGATTACTATCTATTCATTAGTCTTTGCAATCGCTTCTCCCATCTTGCTGACCATGACAGCCAAGTTTGAGAGGAAGTCACTGCTTCTCTGGACGCTGCTTTCCTTTTTAATCGGCAACATCTTAGCGATGGCCAGTCCTACTTATACCATCCTTTTCATTTCAAGGATGATATCAGCAGCGAGCGGCTCGCTCCTGGTTGTGCTGTGTGTGACGATTGCCTCAAGTATCGTTCAAGAACAATTTAGGGCAAGGGCTATCGGAATCATCTTCATGGGCATAAGCGGCTCATTGGTGCTTGGCGTCCCCATTGGATTGGTCATTGGGAATGCATTCGGCTGGCGCGGTCCGTTCGTATTCATTGTCTTCTTGACTGTTTTGGCAATGGCAGGCGTCTACTTCCTATTAGAAAAAATTGAACCGAAGCCCGTCATCCCGCTTAAGCAGCAATTGAAGACACTGAAGGATTCAAAGATATTATTTGCACAACTCACATCCTTCCTGTTTTTAACCGGACATTTAACGCTTTACGCTTATTTGACTCCATTTCTCAAAACAGCGTTGAATTTAAATGCAGAGTGGATCAGCATCTTTTATTTTATTTTTGGGATTTCAGCCGTATTCGGCGGTGGTTTTGGCGGCTGGTCCGCAGACAAATTCGGATCAAAGAAGACCATACTTGCATTCATCTCCATTTTTGCCATCGTACTCTTCATCTTGCCGAAGATGGCATTCTCCATGCCGCTATTCGCAGCCATCATGGTGCTTTGGAGCATGCTCAGCTGGGCGATCACACCTGCACAGCAGAACTATCTGATTGAATCATCCCCTGAAACTGCCGATATCCAGCAGGGACTGAATAATTCTGCCCTTCACTTTGGAATCGCGCTGGGGTCCTTGATCGGCGGAGCTGTCATTGAACAGTCATCCGTGATGAACAATGCTTTCGTAGGCGGGGCATTCATCCTTCTTTCCCTACTATGTGCTGTGATTTCAATCTCCAGATCTCCTGTGCAAAACGTAAAGACAAGTGAAAATTAATAAAGCAAAAAAAGCGCCATTCCATAATTTCGGAATGGCGCTTTTACTTTTGTTAATAACGAAGACGCATCAGCAGCTTCTTGATTTCTTCATCTGACATGAGGGTTTCCTCATATCTTTTTGTAATTTCAGCGAGGGCGACATCGTGATAGAAAAACTCAGCGAAAAATTTCACTACCGGTTTTGATTTGGTTTTGATTGCCTGCCAGGCACCCTCTTCGACGCCAGCAAATAATATTTCTTCTTCATCAATGACAAGAAGTCTGTTTTTTTCGAGCATCCGATGTTCTTCATTCGGAGAAAGAATGTGCAGGTTCTTCAAATCCGCTTCCGCATTTCCTACTATCAATGCTTCAACATGGAGACCCTGCCGCTCCTTCTCCTCCAAAATCGGCAGGCATGCTTCCAGTTCATCGGTCCAAATGGAAATAAGAATGGCCTTCTCTGCCTTCTCCAAAAGTTCAAGGAACTGAGCTTGAATGGATGAATCCACTTTCAGGCTCCAGACCCTGTCGTCAGTAATCGTTTTTTTCGGGGTATTCGCTTTTAAATGATCGATGCTTTCCTGAAACTCAGACGTCAGCTTTTTAATGGCAAGCTCCAATGGCAATGCCATATACAGCTTTTTCTTCTCAGATACGGAATCCAAAATCATTCCTTTTTCGGTCATTCTGCCAAGGACTTCATATATCTTCGCCTTTGGCACTCCGGAATATTTCACGAGCTGGGCCGCATCAAGAGGCTCTGTGCTTGATAGAAGAGCTTCATAAACTTTGCTCTCATACTGGGTAAATCCGAATTTTTGAAGCATATTTCCTCCATTGAAAAACTGGATTAAAATGATGACTTAATACATTTTAATTGAATTTTACCACAATAAATCGACGAACTCTTCCTTTGTGATATTTCCAAAGTAGTGTTTGATATCGACCGGCTCTAACGCCTTTTCGATTTCAGCTTTTTCATAGCGCAGGCCAGTAAGCAGATTCTCCACTTCAGAAACATCGCCCACTCCAAAGAAATCTCCATAGATCTTGCAGTTTTCAATTCTCCCTTTGTTCACTTCCAGGCGTACATCAATGTGGCCAACCGGGAATCGATGGGAATGCTGAAGATTGAACTTAGGTGATTTCCCGTAATTCCAGTCCCAATTTTGATAACGCTCCTTGGATATCTCGTGTATCTTCTCCCAATCCTGTTCGGTCAGTTTATATTCCTGGATTTTATCCTCTCCGCCGAAAATATTCTTAAGGATCAAAGAACGGAATTCCTCGATCGATGTTTTTTCTTCCAGGAATTCAGAGATGTTCGCCACCCTGCTGCGGATGGACTTGATTCCTTTTGATTCAATTTTATCCTTCCTTACTTTCAACGCAGAAACCACATGATCCATTTCAGAATCAAATAAAAGAGTTCCGTGGCTGAACATCTTTCCTTTTGTGGAGAATTGAGCGTTTCCAGAAATTTTCCTGCCTTCGGCTAAGATATCATTTCGTCCGCTAAGTTCTGCATTTACCCCAAGATTTTTCAGGGCTTGGACAACCGGCTCTGTAAACTTCTTAAAATTATGGAAGCTCTCACCGTCATCCTTCGTGATAAAGCTGAAATTCAGATTGCCCAAGTCGTGGTAGACCGCTCCACCTCCGGATAGCCTGCGAACCACGACGATTCCGTTTTTCTCCACATAATCCGTGTTGATTTCTTCGATTGTATTTTGATTCTTTCCGATAATGATCGATGGCCTGTTGATATAAAACAGCAAATACGTCTCATCAATATCCAAATGTTTTACGGCAAACTCTTCAATGGCCAGATTGATCCTTGGATCAGTAATTCCTTGATTATCAATAAAAAGCATGATTTTTCCCTCTACTTTCTAAATCGTTATCTTCAAACCTGCGGATGCCAGCATAACTTCTCCGCGAAAAATCTCGGACGCCTCATCGGCGAGTTGATTCAGATCACCGTATTGAGGCAGGTGGGTCAGTATTAGCTTGGACACCTCTGCTTTTGCCGCAATATTTCCTGCATCCCGGCTATTCATATGTCCCGCTGAGGATCCATCCATCTCTCCGTAAAAATTGCATTCACAAAGCAGTACATCCGCATTTTCTGAGAATTGGATGAAAGACTCCTGGAACGATGAATCGGCAGTATAGACTAACTTTTTGCCGCCCGCTTCAATGCACATGGCATAACACGGAACCGGATGAATCGTTTTTAAAAACTTGATTGTGAACGGGCCAATATTTAACGGCTGGGAAGGATCGTAGGCCACCCCTGTCGTCACATCCCTAAACGACAATCCAAGGAATGCTTGTTCATCTTCCGTGTGTCCGTATATTGATAAATTCCGATTATTCTTCCCCAAAAATTTATTAATCAAAAGCGCATGCTGAAGCACGCCTATATCTGCAATATGATCAGGGTGATAATGTGAAATAATGGCAGCATCCACCATTTCAGGCTGTATGTAGTTCTGAAGCTGAGACAATACTGCACTTCCACAGTCAATCAAGAGATGGTATCCCTCATATGTAAGCAAGTACCCTGTGCTTGCTTCATTCTGTTTTGGATAGCCGCCCCAGTGTCCTATAATCGTCAGTTCCAATTAAATCCCCTCCATCTTCATTTTATCCGAAACATAATGACATTTCCTCCAATATGCCTATTTTTTCATCCTATCGCAAAAAGATACCAATAATTGTTGACCAGAATAAAACTGTTATAATACAATATAATAAAATAAGTACAGTATTATAACAAATTCCAGGAAGGATGATGAAGATGATTCATAATGTATTGGAATTCTTTAAAAATCTCCCTGCCAAAAACTGCTCCGAATGTGGGGAGCAGATGGATGAACAGCATGAATGCTACGGCAATAAATGCGACAAATGTATGGGGATCAGTGAACTGTAGGACAGATTTCGTTTATCGGGCTTGCCTTAGGGCAGGCTTTTTTTGTGAATTTTTCTAGAACATTCTTCCTCTCTTTCAGTAACTTACCTTTGTTCGGTTATAATGGGGTGTAGTATATGAAATCATTTATTGGAGGTACATATGTTGAGAAAACTCCGCTTACTTATTGCAATCACAGCTGTTTTTATTCTTGTTCTATCGGGATGTTCTTCTGCTCCCAAAACAACGAAAAAAGTAGAGGACTTTACATTTACCGATCAAAACGGCAAAAAATTCGGATTAAAAGACTTAAAAGGGAAGATCTGGGTCTCTGACTTTGTCTTTACAAGCTGCACAACCATTTGCCCGCCAATGACACATAACATGAGTGAGCTGCAGAAGGAGGTCGAAGATGAAGGACTCGATAATGTGGAATTCGTATCCTTCAGCGTGGATCCTACTGTAGACTCCCCTGAAGCCCTCAAAGAGTATGCAGGAAAATATGACGGCGACCTTTCAAAATGGCACTTTTTAACGGGATACTCACAGGATAAAATTGAACAATTCGCCAAAGACAACTTCAGTGCTTTTGTCAAAAAACCGGATAGCGGCGATCAGGTAATTCACGGCATTTCCTTCTATATCATCAATAAAAAAGGTGAAATCCTCGAGAAAAATTATGCAGGGAACAAAGACGTCCCATATGACGAAATCATTGATACCATTAAAAAACTTAAGTGAATCAACAAAAAAACTGGCCAAGTGCAGATGATGCACTGGCCAGTTTTTTTATTCTGCCGCTTCTTCCATTGTTCCGTTTTTAAACTTTCTTCGGAATGCAATCAAGAAGTAAATCAATGACAGAAGCAGGAATCCTGCAATATAAATGAACAACATATTCAAATTCGTCCACATGTAGGCAAAGTCACCGCTTGAAATAACGGCTTTGAATGCCTGCACGGAATAAGACATCGGCAGCAGATAATGAATCGGCTGCAATGCTTTCGGGATGGTTTCAAGCGGGTAGGTTCCGGCACTGGTTGTCAACTGAAGAATCAGGACGATAATTCCAATGAACCTTCCCGGATCCCCAAGAGCAGTCACCAGGAATTGGATGATGGAGATGAAAGTAATACTAGCTACAATCGTAGCCACTACGAATAACGGGATACTTTCCACCTTTAAGTCAAGACCGTAAAGCAGAATTGCATCGACAATCAAGGACTGAATGATTCCGACGATGCCTACCACACCAAACTTCCCAATGAACCAGCTGAAACCATTTCTTGGTCTCTCTGCAGGTTCTCTTAGAGGGAAAATGATTGAAAGGACTAGGGCACCGACAAATAAACTCAACGAAATGAAATACGGAGCGAATCCAGTACCATAGTTCGGCACTTTGTTATATTCGTTTTTGTTGACTTTAACAGGCTCACCCATCATATCATATGTGTTTTCATCCGCTTTTACCGAGTTGGCGTCATTCGCGCCTTCTTCCAATTTGTCATGCAATTTTTTTGTTCCTTCTGAAAGATCGTTTGACCCTTTCGATAAATCTTTAGACCCATTTGCAAGCTTTTGAGCTCCATCTGTAAGCTGATTGGAACCGGAGGATAATTGATTCATCCCTCCTGCTAATTGTCCTGCTCCCTGCGCAAGTTTATCTGCTCCATTTTTTGCTTCATTTAGCTTGCTGCCGAAGACACCCATGCCTTCTACAAGCTTGCTTTGTCCTGAAGCAAGATCATTGGCGCCTTTAGCAAGCTGGCCGGAGCCGGCGGATAATTGATCAAGTCCGCTCTTTAATTGCTGCTGTCCAGCATTGAGCTGTTTCATTTTATCAGCAATCGTGGATGCTCCTGTTGAAAGCTGTCCTGCAGAACCTTGAAGCTGGTTTGTGCCGGCTGACAATGACTTGCTGCCTGCTTCAAGCTGTGCCAGCGCACCTTGAAGTTTTGCTTTTTGATCTTCCGGAAGCATCGGCATCAACGCACTCAATTGTTCCTGTAAAGTACTGATTCCTGTTTCCAGCTGTTTTGCGCCATTTGAAGTTTGCCCGGCGCCTGCTTCCAGCTTCTTCAGATTTTCTGCAAGGCTGTCTGCTCCTGCACTAAGCTGGTTCGATCCTGCAACAATCTGCCCCATGGAATCGTCCGCTTTTTGAAGGCCAGCCTGGGATCGTTCTGCACCTTGGGCCAATTTTTCAGAACCAGCCTGGGCATCTTTTGCGCCTTTCAGAAGCTGGCTGTGGCCCTCTGATAATTTGCCAAGTCCTGCGGCAAGGGAATCAGTTCCTTTAGCAAGTTCATCTGCTCCGGATTTCAATTTTGACACTCCGGTTGTAAATTCGACTGATTTCCCTGCGAGCATCTCCAGATTCTGTTTAAGCTTCTCGGCTCCATCTGAAACTTTATGGGCGCCGTCATCAAGCTTTTTAGAACCTTCACTAGCATCTTCAAGTCCATTGCCCAGCTTTTTGATATTATCAAAGATGCTTTCGGCATATGTTTTTGTCACTTCTTTAGACAGTTCAGCCTTGATATCCTTCATGGCTGTATCCCCAATTTGAGAAGAAATAAAATTATATCCTTGATTTGGAACATATTTCAAAGTTAGTTTTTTAGGTTTTTCATCCATCAGGGTAGTGGCATTCTCGGAAAAATTCCCGGGAATTTCAATGAGCATGTAATACTTTTCTCTTTCAAGCCCTTTGTAGCCTTTGTCCCTATTGACGAAATGAAAATCAAATTTATCGTTTTCCTTTAATTTATCGACCAGGTCATCCCCTAAATGAAGTTCTTCCCCTTCCATTTCAGCACCTTTATCTTCATTCACAATAGCGACAGGCAGTCTATCCAAATGGCTGTATGGATCCCAGAATGCCCATAGATAGACTCCGCAGTACATAATTGGAATGAATAAAATGGCTATCATGGAGATAAGGAACTTCTTCTTAGTGAAGATGGCTTTGAATTCTTGTCGGAATAATGATTTTTTCACTGATGAAGCCTCCTTATATGCTTATTTTCTCTAAGTTTAAAATAAGTATTAATGACCGTTATGTTCATTTGGTCATTTTTACTCAAAAAATAGTGGATCATCTAGGTGATAATCCTTGAAATAAATAAAGTTCAAACAGCTCGGATATGTGATCTTTTCCCAAAGGTTCATGATTCTTTTCCCAGTCAAATATGAATGAAACATATAATTTGAGCATGATGAATGCCGTGATTTCAGGATCACAAGGTTTTATTTCCCCTTTATCGATTGCTGTCTGAATTTTTGTTTTGATAAATGAAATGATTGCTTTTTCTAATTTCGCCAGCACCTCAAGCACAACCGGCGTCCCGATTTCTTTTTCCTCTTGGAAAAGTTTGATGGATAATTGATGCTCCTTTCTGAATTCAAGGATCCTCAACAATGCAAGATGGACATTTTCAAAAAAAGGTTTGTCTTCATCAATGACTTCTTCTGCTGCTTCTCTCATTTCAGCTATCATCGTCCGGACGATTTCGTCGAACAATTCCTCTTTATTTTTGAAAAAAGTATAAATGGTTCCCTTGCCGACAGATGCAATTTTAGCAACTTGATCCATCGTGGTTGCTTTATATCCAAAAAGAGAAAATGATTTTGTAGCAGCCTCTATGATTTGCTTCTTTCGGTCTACAGTCAATTCATCACCCCACTCTGACTAAATGACCAAATTTGTAATCCGGTCATCCACTTAAAGTAATTTACCACAAACGAATCACTTTTACAAGGAATCATCTTAGCTTTTTTAAAATTTAATATTAGTAAAGGCATTGCTGCACCAATAATGAACTATAACATAATGAAGGTCTGAACATATTTCCTCCCGTCTTCTGAATATAAATAGTATGACATGTTTAATGACGGGAGAGATGCAAATGAAGATTCACGTGGTTCAGTATGGAGAAAACCTATGGCTCATCTCCCAAAAATATGGTGCAGCCATCAATCAAATTGTTTCACTCAATCTTCTTCCTGACGCCAATAAATTATTGCCGGGGGAAGCATTGATGATTCCAGAGCCATCCAAGGAGTATGTAGTATCCCGTGGAGATACGCTTTACAGCATTGCACAGAAAACGAATTCAGATTTTAATGAACTGCAGCGCATCAATCAGATTTCTAACCCCGATGCTATCTATCCCGGTGAATTTTTGATCCTGCCATCATTTCCGTATACCATTCAATCAGGAGATAACCTGTGGAAGATCTCACAGAAGTTTGGCGTCCCCCTTCAATCCCTTTTTGAAATGAACGCACTGAATCAAAATTCGATTCTTTATGCAGGGCAGCAAATTAAAATTCCAGCCCATGAACGGCCGGAAGCTGAAGTGAATGCGTACACCACCAGCACAACTGACTCTGAACAGCAAAAAGTCCAGCAGCTTTCCCAGTACTTCACTTACTTATCCCCTTTTACACATGCTGTGACAAAAGAAGGAACGATCACTACATTGGGAAACAAGAATGACCAAATACTCATTCCAGCTGCAAAATCCAACCAGGCTGCCACACTTCTTGTCCTGACCAACTTTGCGAATGGAAAATTCGATTCTGATTTGGCTGCCGCCATTTTAAGGGATCCTGCCCTCCAGGATAAACTCATAGGCAATATTTTGACCGAACTCAGAAAAGGATATTCAGGCGTAAATTTTGACTTTGAGTACGTAAACCCGGAGGACCGGGACAATTATTCTGCATTCCTAAAGAAAGTTGTCTCCAAGCTTCATCCTGAGGGTTTTTCCGTCTCCACTGCTCTTGCTCCTAAATTAAAGGCCGATCAAAAGGGATTGCTTTATGAAGCGCATGATTATAAGGCTCAGGGGCAGATCGTCGACTTCATTGTCCTTATGACGTATGAATGGGGATGGGCCGGGGGACCTCCCCTTGCCATCGCCCCTATCAATGAAGTTCGGAAAGTCCTTGATTATGCCGTAACCGTCATTCCCTCCAATAAAATCATGATGGGTGCTCCATTATATGGACGTGATTGGAAGATCCCCTGGAAGAAAGGGACCATCGCGAGGACCATCAGCCCTATAGACGCAAGAAAGCTCGCAGTGAGATATAATGTTCCCATCAAATATAATTATACGTATGAATCTCCTTATTTCCGGTATACAGATGAAAGCGGCCAGCAGCATGAAGTATGGTTTGAAGATGCAAGAAGCATGAAGGTTAAGATGGATACGGTTAAAATCTATCAATTAAGGGGCATCAGCTATTGGGAGCTGGCTAATGAATTTCCCCAGAACTGGACAGTGCAGCGGAATGCATTCAGGGTTAAAAAATTATTATAAAGTAAAAACCCCCTCTCTGTGGAAAGGGGGTTTTAGGCATTTATTTTTTTGATAAATATTGAAGGGTTTTTGCAACAGCCGCTTCACCTTGATCGATGCAGTCCGGCAGGCCAAGACCTTCAAATGAGCTTCCTGCGACGAATACGCCAGGCAGTTCATTCTCGATATTCCGATAAATCGTCTCCATGCGTTCCTTATGTCCGACCGTATATTGAGGCATGGCTTCCTTCCATCTGCTTACAATGGAAAACTCAGGTTTCATGGTAATATCCATTGTCTTCTTCAAATCATCAAGGACAATCTGTTCGATTTCTTCATCCGAAAGATCGACAACAGCCTCGTCCCCTGCTCTTCCCACATAACAGCGGAGAAGCACTTTTCCTTTTGGGGTCGTGTGCGGCCACTTCTTATGGGTCCATGTACAAGCTGTTATAGTATAGTCGCTGTTCCGCGAAACGACGAATCCAGTTCCGTCGATATCCTTTTTAATCGCTTCTTCCGGGAAAGCCATCGCAATGGTTGCCACGGAGGTAGCGGGCATACTTTTTAAAGGATCAAAGAAGCCAAGGCTGCTGAACATGGATTGTACAGCATGATGGGGAGTGGTGACAATTATACTGTCTGCCGTTAGTTCTTCCCCGCTGCTCAATTGGAGATGATAGCCATCCCCTTCCCTTTCAATTCCTTCGACTTTTACCCCTTTTACCACGCTTCCTTTATCAAGGTGCTGCTCGATTTCGTCCACAAAGGATTGCAGTCCGGAATTAAAAGTCAAAAACATGCCTTTTTTCTTTTTGGTCTTGTTGGGAGGTGGCGCAGGTGTTGTTTTCTTCATTCCCATGATCAAGCTGCGATGCTCCTGTTCCACTTCATAAAACTGAGGGAATGTGGACATCAGGCTAAGCTTGTCGATGTCTCCCGCATAAATTCCTGAAAGAAGAGGTTCAATCAGGTTCTCCACTACCTCATCCCCAAGCCTTCTTCTAAAAAAGCTGCCTAAGGATTGATCTCCGATTTCCTTGGAGCGCGGCATGACAAAATCAGCTGCAGCCCTCATTTTTCCAGGAACTGAAAATAATCCAGTCGTGATGAATGGCGATATCTTAGTAGGGATCCCCATCACTGCACCTTCAGGCATCGGATGCAGCTTTTCGTTCACCATAACGTAGGACCTTCCAGCCGTATTGCTGACAAGCTTATCCTCGAGCCCTACTTCTTTCGCTAATCTGGAAGCGCTCTGTTTTCGGGCTAGAAATGAATCGGGCCCCCGCTCAATGACAAATCCATCCTTATAGACAGTTTGTATTTTGCCCCCTAAACGATGGCTGGCTTCAATCAGTACAACCTCGATCGGAAGCTTTCTCTCCTTGATGGTCTTTTGCAAGTAATAGGCGGCTGCCAATCCCGTCATTCCGCCGCCGATGACTGCCACCTTTTGTTTATCTTCCACCACGATTCATCGCCTTCTTTATCATTACTGGTTTTCTTTTAATTTTTCTAAAACAACCGCAGCCAACGCATCGATGAATGCCGGCTGACTATTCGGCATTTCCGGACGGTAATAGCTTGCGCCAATTTCATCAGTCACAATTTTACATTCTGTGTCATTGTCATAAAGCACTTCTAAATGATCTGAAACAAATCCGACTGGGATATAAACGAATGCTTTATAATGCTTCTCATGGAAAAGATCCCTGGTGAGATCCTGTACATCCGGTCCAAGCCAAGGTTCCGGAGTATTCCCGGCACTCTGCCATCCTATGGCATATTCCTTAATCCCTGCTTTTTCAGCAATCAACTGTGCTGTTTCTTTCAATTGATCAGGATATGGATCCCCAGACTGCAGGATTTTTTCAGGCAGGCTGTGCGCGGAAACAATCAGACACGCTTGTCCTCTTTCTTCATCCGGCATTTGACTGTATACTTCCTTTACCTTCTCAACCCAATAATCTATGAACTTAGGCTCTTTGTACCAGCTTTCAACAGATTGAATTTCCAGTCCTCCTAAATTGGCTGCTGCTTCTTTTGCCCGGCCATTATAGGATTTCACGCTGAACGTAGAGAAATGAGGTGCAAGGACAATTGAAACAGCTTCTTCAAGTCCATCTTCCTTCATTTGCTTCACGGCATCTTCCACGAAGGGTTCAATGTGTTTGAGTCCCAAGTACGCCTTAAATTCAATTTCATCCTGAATCTCATTTAGATGTGCTTCAAGCTTTTCCGCCTGCTGCTGGGTGATTTTCGCTAACGGTGAAATGCCCCCGATCGCCTGATAACGGCTGCGAAGATCCTCAAGCAATTCAGGTGAAGGTGTTCTTCCATGTCTGATATGTGTATAATACCGCTCTAAATCTTCTTCTTTATATGGTGTTCCATAAGCCATGACAAGCAAACCCATTTTTTTCTTCATTGAAATAAACCCCCATTCTAAAGTACGCCAAGTATATTTTGTTCCTAAACATGATGCAAACTAAAATGTGCTCATTACTTCTTTGAAGAGCTGTATTCATGAACAAATGAAGCGACTTTTTTCAAAGTTTCCGGATTGACGGATGGGAATACGCCATGTCCGAGATTGAAAATGTATCCCGGCTGCTGCATCCCTTGATCCAGAATATCCTTCACTCTTTCTTCTATCACGTTCCAAGGAGCTAAAAGGATGGCAGGATCCAAGTTTCCTTGAACAGTTTTGGTAATTCCTTTGCTTCTTGCCTCTTCAATAGGAAGCCTCCAATCAAGGCCAACTACATCGATCGGCAGGTCATGCCATTCCATAGCCAAATGGCTCGCACCGACTCCAAACATGATCAATGGAACATTTTCACCTTTTAGCTCTGTGAAAATCCTTTCCATGACTGGTTTGATAAATACCCTGTAATCCGCAACATTTAAAGCACCGACCCATGAGTCGAAAATTTGGAATGCTTTCGCCCCCGCCTTAATTTGTGCTTTGGCATACCTTACCGTCATATCAGCAAGTTTATCCATTAAAGCAAACCATGCTTTCGGCTCAGAATACATAAAAGCTTTTGTTTTATTATAGTTTTTGGATGGACCGCCTTCAATCATGTAGCTCGCAATTGTGAATGGCGCCCCTGCAAACCCGATCAACGGTACAGTCAGCTGCTCCTGTGTAAGAAGGCGGATTGTATCCAATACGTATGGTACGTCATCTTCGGGGCTGATTTCCCCCAGCTTTTCTACATCTGCCATTGATCGAATAGGATTATCGATGACTGGTCCGATCCCTGCTTTGATATCGACTTTAACCCCGATTGCTGGAAGCGGGGACATGATGTCCTTATAAAGGATTGCTGCGTCCACATCATACTGTTCAACCGGGAGCCTGGTCACATATGCGCAAAGCTCAGGCTGGTGAGTGATTTCAAATAGCGAGTACTTTTCTTTGATTGCTCTATATTCAGGCTGTGAGCGCCCTGCTTGCCTCATGTACCATAGAGGCACTTTCTCTGTCTTTTCTCCCCTGGCCGCTCTCAGGAATGTATCATTCGTAATTCTGCTCATTATTGCCGTGTCCACCTTTCAAATCATTACTTTCCTTATTGTATTATAAAATGGCCAAAACAAAAAACTCTTTTCTCTTAATGGACAAAAGCGCTTCCATTGAGACCAGCTAAATTCTTATAAAACTTATTGGTATGTATTTAACGTTCCATTTCATTCGTTTACACTATAGTCTTTTTGATTTCAAAAGTATAGATTTCAAGATAAAATGTCATAAAATTGCCGATTTTACACGACTTGGCAACAAGTTTGATGGTAAAAGAATTTGGGTAAAGTAGAATTGTCATCGTCTATCTTTTATGAAGTGATGGCATACTATTATTAATAATTCCAGTCGAGGTGAATGGTAGGATGAACTTTTACATGACAAGCGGTACATATGATTATCTATTAAAAATATACGAAAAGCACAATAGCGACAAATTAATTCTTGCTCAAAATGCTGAAGGTACCATCCTTATGCATGAAACAGCAGGGGAAAGTATTTTCGAGGAGCCAAGGAAATATGAAGTGATCGACAGCCACGGGGAGCTGTCCCAGCAAGGATTCGTCGTTTGCAACAACATCCCTGTGACAGACGAAGGAAGGCCAGTCTTTGAATATCGTTTCAAAAACAGGGCGAGGCAGATCGAATCCGAGCCGGGATTTATTTCGATCCGTGTTCTAAGGCCGATGAATTCTGACACCTACGTCATCATGACCCAATGGGCAGATGCAGATGCATTCCATGCCTGGCAGGATTCCAAAGCTTATGCAAAAGCGCATGAAAAGCGAGGCACCAGTGAAGGAATGGACGCTCAAAAAGATTTATTCCCGCGTGCATCCTATGTCACTAAATACAGCGCGCCTGATTTGTCTGAAATACATTAAGAAAAGCGGAGCCGGCTGTTCAAAGGCGCAGAGGTTGGACTGAAGCACCACGAGATAAAGGAAACACGGTGATCGAAGTGAACCGATGTTGACTTATCGTAAGTGTGCTGAAGGAAACCTCCCAGCCTCTAGCCGGTGGAGCTGGACAAAAAAACCGCATTCGCGGTTTTTTTGTTGTCTTTATTTATCCATCAATCAATCCGTTTCTGTTTGCATAGATTGCTGCCTGCGTCCGGTCAGATACTCCCAGTTTGCTTAGGATGTTGCTCACGTGGGTCTTTACCGTCTTTACACCGATAAACAGCTTTTCGCTTATTTCCTGATTAGTCAGCCCATTCCCTAAACATCTCAGTACATCCAATTCCCTCTCCGTCAGTTCTTCATGGGGCTTTTTATCCTTTTGGCGGAAACGGTTCATCATCTTCGTTGCCACTTTCGGTTCGATGACCACTTCCCCGTTCATGGACTTGAATATTGCCTGTGCCACTTCTTCCGCTTTGGCTGTCTTGAGAAGATAGCTATGAGCTCCGGCTTCAAGTGCAGGGAAAACCTGCTCATCATCATAGTAGCTTGTCAATATGATGACTTTACAATCGGGGTGTACGGAGAGAATATTCTTTGTCGCTTCAATTCCTGTTCCATCTTCCATCAATAAATCCATCAGGATGACATCTGGTTTATGTTCCTGTGCTAGGCGATATGCTTCTTTTCCGGAAGATGCCTCCCCAACTAAATGAATGTCCTTTTCGGTCATCAGATAGGATCTCATCCCAAGACGGACCATTTCATGATCATCCACAATCAATACTTTAATCTTATCCAATCCTCAGTACCTCCTCTGCAGGTATTCTGATATTAATATAAGTTCCTTCATTCTCTTTGGAACGTATTTGAAAAACTCCGCCTAATTCTTCGCAGCGCTCCCTCATAGACTGAAGTCCAAAGGATGTCATTTTTGAAGCATGGACCCCAAATCCTTTCCCATCGTCGCTTATATATAAATGCAGCATATCTTTGCTTCTTTCCAAGACAATTTTCACTTTTTCCGCATGTGCATGGCGGAGGATGTTCGACAGCGCCTCCTGTACAATCCTAAAAACGTGGGCTTCTGTCCCTTTTGAAAGTTGATCGATTTCTTCGATTCTCATTTCGATTTCAAGATTGCTTTTCTCCTTTAATTCCTTCACAAGTTTGATTAAGCCTTCCCTCAAGGAATCTCCCTTCAGGTCGATTGGACGAAGATGAAGCAGCAATGCCCTCATTTCACCCTGTGCTTTGGAGGCAATCTGAGCGACCTGTTCAAGCATCCCTTTTGCCTGGTTCGAATCTTCCTCAATGATGCGAATGGCAGCTGAAGAGAGCATTCCGAGTGCAAATAGCTGCTGGCTTACAGAATCATGCAGTTCCCTGGCAAGCCGCTGCCTCTCTTCGATGACAGCAGCATGATGGGCCTGATTGGCCAGCTCAGATTTTTCATCTGCCAGTCTTTGCAGAGATTTCACTTGATCTTGAATGAACTGTGCCAAGTGGTTAAGCTCATCCGTAATCAATCCAATTTCATCATTCTCTGATTTTGTGATTCTCGCAGAAAACTTCCCGCTCCTCAGTGTGGTCACAAATGTCAAAAGACTGTCGAGCCTCCCTTTAAACAAGTAGCCGCCGCGAAAACCGAAGTACAGGCTTAGGATTATAAGGAGCAAAAATAGAAATAAGGATAAATAAATGGAACTTTGCAAAGAGATAATCGGCTCCGGGGAAAATAATATGTAAACCTGGAGGCCGGAGAAAAAGATCAGTCCGCCTAGAACGCCCATTAACAAAAAGCTTTGGACGAACCAAATTCTGATATTCAGTGTCTTCATCCCAGTCCTTCCCTTCTCATACCCTATCGATCCGGATATCGCCGATTCCAAGCTTAATCGTCAAATCAAGTTTTTTAACAGCATCCTCATATCCCGGCGACTCATAATACATATTGGAACGAAGCAGTTCCTCCGACGTTCCGTTGAAAATTTTGATATCACCTATTTTCACCTCAATCGTAATCCTGACAGGCAAATCCTCCGGGACAAGCATTTTGATGTCCCCGATCCAGCCTTTGATTTTAATAGGCGTCCTTTTTTCGGGAATATAGGCCTTGCTGAAGTCAAAATAATAGTCTCCGATAACATTTGTTAAACTCATAGGCTCAACAGCCCAATTCGGATCCTTGAATTTCACATCCCCGATAATATAGCTATTGATTTTCCGCTCTTTCTTATCTTTCTTAAGGCTTATGCCAGTATTCCCTTCTTCCTCGTCATCGTCTTCATCATCCTCGCCATTATTCTGGAACGGGTAATTCCCTTCTATTAAGACTTTCATCCTTTTCTTGAAAAATAGCCCGCTGATGGCAATCGAAACAATCAAGATCGGCCATAGCTTCCACCAATCTCCCCAGCTGAAGGAAATCATTCCCCAGTGGGCAGCCAACAAAAGACCGCCATAGCTTAAGGTATATAACCCCCAAAAAAGTGAGCCTGAAGAACGTTGCATAATACCTTTTATGAAAGTGGACAAACCGTACATTACCAGCAAAAAAGGAATGAATATGACAAAAACCTCTTTTATTTCCAAGGAAATGACACCAATATTCACCAATAATAAGAATAATCCAACCATGAGCAATATGATTGAAATCACCCATTGCTTTCCTGTCCTATATCTCAAATCTTCCCCCGCCTTTTCACCTTTCAATAAATTAACTTCGGTATTTTTCATTTATCTCCTTTAATTATCTTAAGAAATTTTACAGAAAGCCATAACAATCGCCCGCTCGAATTCATCTCCGTCCCAAGACTGAAAATATATTTACTCTGTTCTCACATGTTTTCTTTCTGTTCATATTCTGTATTACAGAAAACGGGCGTATATCCATATTCGCCTGGACTGTCGAACAAGACAAAGGAGGAATTAATATGGGAGTAGAATTGATTTCGCTTCATTGGATTTATGTCGTTTTTATCGGATTGATCATTCTCTTCATGATTTTCAGGCGCGATACATCGATCCTATGTATTGCAGGGATTTTCCTGATTGCCCTCACCGCTACAGGATCCCTTACCCATTCTGTGACCAGCGTTTTCAATAGTTTTATATATGCCATCAGTGAATTGTTATCGACCATCCTCGTCATTTCCATTATCGTAGCAATGAGCAGAAGCCTTACCTCCACAGGTATAAACGATGTCATGATCTCACCATTTACGAAGCTGATAAAAACACCTGCACTTGCGTATTGGACGATCGGGATTTTGATGATGATCATTTCCTGGTTCTTCTGGCCATCTCCTGCCGTTGCTTTGATGGGGGCAGTCCTTGTACCGGTTGCGCTCCGGGTTGGCCTTCCTGCATTAGGGATTGCAATGGCCATGAACTTATTCGGGCACGGCATTGCACTGTCGGGGGACTTTGTCATTCAGGCTGCACCAAAACTGACAGCCGATGCAGCAGGTCTTCCCGTCAATGAGGTTATACAAGCGAGCATTCCCCTTGTCATCGTGATGGGAGTTGTAACTACCGTTACGGCCTTCTGGTTCTTGAAGCGTGATATGAAAAAAGGAGTCCTGAAGGTGGACAGTTCCGTAATTGCCGATACGGAGAGCCTGCCTGGCGAAGAGACCAATCTATCAAAGGGATGGAAAAAGTTCTTCGCTGTCCTCATTCCTGTTTTATTCGCTCTCGACATTTGGGGCATGGTCCATTATAAATTACAGGGCGGCGATGCCACTGCACTTGTCGGCGGTACGTCCATTTTCATCATGCTCTTGATAACATTGGCAGGCTTCAAAAACAAAGGATTGGAAAAAACAACTCAATTTTTGATTGATGGTTTCCAATTTGGTTTTAAAGTGTTCGGACCAGTCATTCCGATCGCTGCTTTCTTTTATTTAGGAGATGCCGGATTTCAAACGATTGTCGGGGACTTCCTTCCAAAAGGATCCCAAGGAATTGTCAATGACCTTGGAGTCGGATTGGCTTCCATCGTTCCACTTTCAAAAGAAATCGGGGCAATTACACTTACGACTGTAGGGGCCATCACTGGACTCGACGGCTCGGGATTCTCAGGCATCTCTCTCGCTGGTTCAATCGCGAATCTATTCGCCCACGCCATCGGTGCCGGAGCTGCCACATTGACAGCACTCGGCCAGATTGCTGCGATATGGGTAGGCGGGGGTACGCTTGTCCCTTGGGCACTAATTCCAGCAGCAGCCATCTGCAACGTGGACCCATTTGAACTTGCCAGGAGAAACCTCCTTCCAGTAGTCCTGGGTTTAATAGTCACAACAGTAGTTGCGATGTTTTTGATATAGGAACAAAAGCGGAAGCGCCTTGAAAGCCCCGACCAGCATAAGACGGAACTCGAAGGAAATCCTGATTTCCGTAGAGGTTCGGCTTATGACTCGAGGGGCTAGGCGCTGGAGCTGGACACAAAAGCGCAAGCGGCTTGATCAGCCCCGACCAGCATAAGACGGAACTCGAAGGAAATCCTGATTTCCGTAGAGGTTCGGCTTATGACTCGAGGGGCTAGGCGCTGGAGCTGGACACAAAAGCGCAAGCGGCTTGATCAGCCCCGACCAGCATAAGACGGAACTCGAAGGAAATCCTGATTTCCGTAGAGGTTCGGCTTATGACTCGAGGGGCTAGGCGCTGGAGCTGGACGTTTATTCACTTATTTCAAAATTATCCACAAGGTTACATTTTATAATTTCTTAGAAGATAGAAAAGCAAACGGGTTTATATCCGTTTGCTTTTTGTTTGCAGCTTTTCATAAAGTGCAAGAAGGAACATGAATACGGAAAATCCCAGAAAGTATCCTCCGATGACATCTGTAGGATAATGAGCATAGGTCACGATCCTGCTTAGCCCTGTCAAAAGAGCTAGTAATCCCGCTGCAATATATACTCCTTTTTTGGACGGATTTCTTCTCATGGAACCGGCTATGAAGAAGGCAGCCAATAAATAAAAAATGATTCCCACCATTGCATGGCCGCTTGTGAAGCTATAGCCCTCTTCACCGTGTGCCATCGCCGGGCGCTCCCTCATGACGGCTCCCTTCAGCCATTTATTCAGTAAGTTCCCACCTGCCACAGATACCAGGAGCAGGGCAATCCCGTAATAATCTTTTTTCCACGACCACAAGAAAATAATCAGGGCGATGCTCCCTCCGCCAATGACCAGCTCCGTTCCAAAGATACCGAAGAAACGCAGGAATGAAAATGAATGCATCCAATTGGCTGCAGATGAATCAAATGAAGTACTGCTTCCTTTCTCCACCATTAGCAGCACGGCTAAAAAAGCAAAAAAAGATATGAGTCCAAATAAAATCTTCTTAAAGTTCATGATTAACTCCTTTTCCAAAAATGGTATACCTTACTATTTTATTATAGTTCGTTCATTTTTTTCACTTAATTTTTCATATCGACTCAATTATGTTTGGTAAAGTGATATAATATTTTACAATCTTCAGATAATTACAGAATGGAGGCTTTAATATGCTCAATCAATTATTTCAAAAGCTTGAGAATCATTATAGTGAAATGGTGGATATTCGGCGCTACCTCCACCAGCATCCTGAACTCTCATTCAAAGAAGTGAATACAGCAAAATACATAGCTGATTTTTATCGGGATCTCGGAGTGGATTTCCGGGAAGGCGTCGGCGGAAACGGGATCGTTGCAAAGATTAAAGGGGCTCATCCTGGAAAAACCATTGCTCTGAGGGCGGATTTCGATGCTCTTCCCATCAATGAAGAAACGGGCCTCCCATTTCAGTCCCTTACCCCTGGTGTGATGCACGCATGCGGCCATGACGGTCATACAGCCACATTACTGACATTGGCCAAATCTATTTTTCAATTAAAGGATCAACTTTCAGGAGAGTACGTATTTATCCATCAGCACGCCGAAGAATATGCTCCCGGGGGGGCGATTGAAATGATTAAAGATGGGTGCCTCGAAGGTGTGGATGTTATATTCGGGACTCATTTGTGGGCGACTGTACCTGTCGGGGTGATCACCACGAAATCCGGACCGATTATGGCTGCTGCAGACCGCTTTGAAATTGTCATTAAAGGATCGGGTGGACATGGGGCCCAACCGCATAAAACGAAGGATTCAGTTGTCATTGGGGCACAAGTGGTGGCAAGTCTCCAGCAAATTGTAAGCCGCAGGGTCAATCCAATTGATTCTGCCGTTCTTTCCATCGGATCGTTCATGGCCGATAATGCCTTCAATGTCATCGCTGATACAGCTAAACTGATCGGTACTGTCCGCACATTCAATGAAGATGTAAGGGATCAAATTGAAGAAGAAATGGAAAGAGTGGTCAAAGGCGTCTGTGAAATGTGGGGGGCATCCTATGACTACAATTTTGATCGGGGATACCCTGCTGTTGTCAACCATCATGAAGAAACACAATTTTTAAAGGACTGTGCCAGGAATGTCCCTGAAATCATTCAGGTGGAGGAAGCAGAGCCTGAAATGGGTGGAGAAGATTTCGCTTACTATCTGCAGCATGTAAAGGGCAGCTTTTTCTTTACCGGTGCAAAACCAGAAGGAATCGATCCACCATATCCCCACCACCATCCTAAATTTGATTTTGATGAAAAATCCATGCTGATCGCTGCCAAAACGTTGGGGCACGCAGCATTATCTTTTCAAGAAGCTCCATCAGTTGAGGAACATGCTGTTGTAAAGAAATAGTAACTAATAAAGCTGACCACATAGGTCAGCTTTTTTCATTAAAATATCTGATTCGATAAGCCTGAATGGCCGTCTCGCCCAGATAGTCAAGCAGATTAAAATTGGCATATGCCCCCACTGCTGCACCTATTCCCGGCAGCATTTGGAGAAGTTTCACAAAATCAATGTAGTCTCGATATTCCTGCTGGAGGATTTTCCAATCAATTTCATTACTCCCTTGATCATCCTTCTCCCAGTTTTCAATTCTTACAAGTTGATTCATTCGTTTGTCATCATTCGAAAAGGCTAATTGAAATACTGTCAAGATGAACAGCCTTTCTTCCATGGAGCGAATGTCATATCCATAAATCGCGGAAATATCAAAAAGCAATTTCATTTTAATCGATAAGAGCAGAGGGAAATCTGCGAGGCCCAGCATGAAACCGCCTGCCCCCGTACCAGCACCTTCGATGGCTGCCGTTTTCTTATAGAATTCAATCTTCTTCCTGATATTCATTTCGATTTCTTCCAGTTCCAAAATTGTACTGACCTGGCTTTTTGTCAAATATTCAGAACCATACAAAGCAGCTTCCACCATTTTTTTAATGCTTTCGGTCATCACGAGATGAATTTTTTCAGGGATCAAATCATTCATTTTTCCCTGAGCTTTCTTGGCCATCCTTTTCATCATCCCGGATTTGGTGGTTATTTTCCGCTTCCATAATTCATTTTCACTTTTTGCTGCCATTTCATAATTGGATAATCCCATATGCTCTCCCTCCATTTCCGACAAACGCATCAAAAGAATGTTCAATGATTCATTTTCTTAAGCCTCGAAGGAATATAAGCTCTTACTAAAAGGATGACGAATAACAGCCCTGCCGCTGCTAATATGGCGCTATTTGCCCATTCTCCTTTTACAGCTTCTGCGGCAAAGAAAAGAATCATCTCAGCAGACAGGATGTACTGCATCAATTTTAAGAATGCTTTCGTTTTCCATTCCTTCTTCAAAGGATAGATATGAATCCAGAGCTTGTGATCCTGGCTCCCCAACAATGGAATAAGTTGAATCCCAGTCAGGTACACAAATAATAATGCGAGCCCGATAATAAGATAGAGGTTTGTACTGAAGAATATTAAAAGCGCTCCAATGACTAATAGCCGTATAAACAATCCAAAGTATTCCGAGTTGCGGATGAACGTGCGGAAGAATAGATGCCAATAACTGTTTTCACGCCCGTAAGCGGAAAATTGAAACAGCCAATCGAGCCATTTCCTCCTCTTCACTTCCCCTTTTAGTTTAGGGACATCGGTAAAAAGGTTTGCTGTCCGATAAAAAGCCATCATCCGCTGCTCTTCCATTCTAATAAGCTTATCCCATTTAACGAGCTTCTTCCCTGCTGTCTTTGAGAAATAAGCGAGAAGCAGCAGATAAATCACTCCGATGAAGCCGATGAAATAGATCGGGGCACCATCCACAACTAAATACAGCAATACTGAATTCAGTGCCAGCCTTACCCAAAAGTCCAATCGGCTGTATTCCATTTCTTGAAATTTTAATACGTACCAGCGGATATAAAGGTTCCATATTTTCATCAACAACAGCACCAGCAAAAGAAGAAAGAAGAAAGAGAATCCATTGCCTTTCACCTGTGCATATATAGGCATGAGCACCGCTGCCAAAATCAATAAAACATAGCTTTGGGAGAGGAAACTCGACCAGATTCCTTTATGGAAATAAGCATTCATTTTTGTTTCAAGCTGTATTAAAAATACTTGGTCAGCTTCCTTTAAAAGGGTCTGGATGGGGCTGATCGCTGCTGTCAATCCCAAAATCAGCGCCATCATCAAGGCGACGGGGAAATTCCCATCAAGGGAATGCACCCATTTTTGGTAATAAAACGCACCACCGCCGATGCCGAATATCACTACAAACAGCAAGTGATCATTCAGCATGTAGCGCAGATATTTCCGAAGTTCGTTATGATTTTCCCTGCTTCTATCTCTCCACAAACGATTAATTTCCTTCATCCTGATCTTCCTTTGTCAGTTGTATATAAATGTCGTCCAAAGTGGCTCCAGGCATGTTGAATTCCATTTGCAGGTCACGCAGCGTGCCTTTTGCCCTGATTTCACCGTTATGGAGAATGATAAAGGAATCGCAATATCTCTCAGCTGTTGCCAATATATGCGTTGACATTAAAATACCGGCTCCACTTTCTTTCATTTTATTCATCAATTCCAGCAGGGATTGAATGCCAAGGGGGTCGAGTCCTACAAATGGTTCGTCAATGATGTAAAGGCTTGGCTCAACCATAAAGGCACACATAATCATGACTTTTTGCTTCATTCCTTTTGAAAAATGCGAAGGGAACCAGCCAAGCTTTTTTTCCAGGCGAAATTCTTTCAATAATGGCTCCATTCTTTTTTTCATTTCATTCTCTTCAAGTCCGTACGCCATCGCAGTAAGCCTTAAATGTTCTTCAAGCGTCAATTCTTCATATAGGATTGGCGTTTCTGGTATGTATGTGAACTGTCTTCTATATTCATCCGGATCATTAGCCAGATTCTTTCCATCAATTGTCACTTCCCCTTTTTTTGGGTCCATCAATCCGATGATGTGTTTGATGGTGGTGCTTTTTCCCGCTCCATTCAGTCCAATCAAACCGACCATTTCATTTCGATTGATGGAAAAGGATACGTCTTTCAGGACCGGCTTTTTCGTATAGCCTCCACTTAAATTTGTCACTTTCAATAAAGACATGATCTGAAAACACCCTTTCTGCAGCCTGTACTTCTTCTCCCCATTTTAGCAAATTTCAACTTCATTTGTTACTTCGAAAGAAAAGAACAGGAAAAGATTTCTAGTAATATTCACTTTCAAATTGCACATTCTATATTCGAAGGGGTTAAAAAAACTCGATAACGGGGTGGTTGTTAAAGACCGAGTACCGTGTTTGCATTAGCAATTCGAGCCATATCCAAAGGAAATAGTCATCGTGCATGGATATGACCAAATCACAATTCAATTGATTAAACGACCAAATGAGGTGTTTATCAAAGAAAGATCGCCATTGATGTCTTTATGTTCCAAGTGATTGGAGTTCTTAAAGAATAAGGGGATGATCGTTTTGAACGTGAGTACTGGAGTCCAATTCGATTTGTAGTACACTTTTCATGACAAATGAGGTGTCTGTCAAAGAGAGAAGCCGAAGCTAAAAAAACCTTTAACCCTTCAATTGGGCAGGATCTTCTACGAGAATCCTGCCCTTTTACATTTCCCTGTACTCATCTTGCTATGATAAAATAAAGGAAAATCATGTATGGAAAGGCGGAGAAATATGAGCGATTGTATTTTTTGCAAAATTATCAATGGGGACATCCCCGCTTCCAAAGTATTTGAAAACGAGCATGTCATGGCCTTCCTTGATATCAGCCAAGTCACAAAAGGACATACCCTGGTCATTCCAAAAGTACATAAGGAAAACTTGTATGAATTGACTCCGGAAATTGCCGCAAACCTATTTGAAGCCGTCCCGCAGATTGCAAATGCCATCAAGCAGGAATTCGATCCTCTCGGCTTGAACGTTTTGAATAACAATGGCGAACATGCAGGACAATCTGTATTCCATTTCCACATGCACTTGATTCCGCGATACGGAAAAGGCGACGGATTCGGAGCAGTCTGGAAAACCAACGAAAGCCAGTACACTTCAGAAGATCTGAAATCCATCGCAACATCCATCAGTCAGCATATTAAATGATACATTTAGGCAGGCCATGAGCCTGTTTTTTTTTGGAGCTTTCCATTTCGTTTCAAATTGCTCCCCCGTCTTCTATCCTAGAAATCTATCATTGGATATGTTATACTATGGACAATCTTTCGCTGCAGGCACAGGCGCACTGCAGGAGGGACAATAGCTTAGTCAGAATAGAATAGGAGAGTTGAGAAATGAAGACAAAAACATTAGTAGCCCTATCTCTCATTGTGGGGATTGGCGCAGTATTGCACACGATTATACCGGGATTCGTCATGGGGTTGAAACCTGACATGATGCTCAGCATGATGTTCTTAGGAATCCTTTTATTCCCTGAAAAGAAAAATGTTCTTTTGCTCGGTGCTGTTACGGGGGTCTTGTCCGGCCTGACTTCTACATTCCCAGGAGGATTTGTCCCGAATATCATTGATAAATTGATTTCATCCTTTGCATTCTACTACCTTTATATATTGATTGCGAAAAAATCTGCTTCCGTACAGTCCGCAACGGTATTGACTGTGATTGGAACGGTAATATCAGGAGCCATCTTCCTGACATCCGCTTATTTAATCTTCGGCCTCCCCGGTTCATTTGCTGCATTATTCGGTGTAGGGGTTCTTCCTGCAGCAGTATTGAATGGCATTGTGATGTTCATCATTTATCCAATCGTCACCGGCATCTTGAGAAGAACGCAAATAGCATGAAGAAACAAAAGCTCCAGCGCCACGATCAAGGCGCTGGAGCTTTTCTCATTGCAAGGCAGCCATAAAAAGCCCGAGCAAAAATGCTGCCCCGCCTGCCAAAGCCATCGTCCGAGCCCTTTTTTTCAAAACGTTTCTTGGAGGATACATCCCAGGCTTTTTGGCGGAAAGGAAAAAATAGAGCGCACCCAAAAAAGCAATTGCACTGATTAAAAATACAATTTTTATAAAACCACCCATATATCCCCCACTCCCTACATTCCTTTTTACTATACTTATGTCTATAAATTCGAAAATATCGTAAAAAAATACTGATTCACGAAAGGGTTATGCTTGCAAGTAGGAGAAAAAACATGTAGAAAGGTAATATCTAAATGAATGGAGTGAGAATATGAATAAAAAGATTTTTTCATATGGACTTCTAGTCGGGGCCGCTGCAGGTGCGGTTTCAGCTTTATTGAGTGCTCCGTCATCCGGAAGAGATCTTCGGGAGCAGCTGCAGCATTCTGCTGAGGAATGGCTTGAGATGGTAAAGGATATGAAGGTAAACGTAGTCAACTTGAAAGATTCCGTTGCAAAGTTGTCTGCCGAGGGCAAAGAAACCATTCTTCAGTTGACAGCCGATATCAAGGAAATCGTTCAGCAATGGCAAATGGAGTCCAAGCCTATCAAAGAACAATTAGATAAAGAAATCGCTGAAATCCAAAGAACAATCGAAGAACTTGAAAGTGAAATTCGCTCTACTGATAAAACTGAACAGTAATTGTCATTTCTTAGCCTGTCCTTAAAAAATTGGGACAGGCTTTTTTATTTTCCTAAACAAACATTGGTGTATATCCCTTCCCTTGAAAATACTGCTCTCATCCCTCTCTGTGAACGGTAAATTGAGGAACAAGATTTAACGTTTAATTTTATTTCAAAAAATTTTGTAAATTTATATCTTTATTAATTTTTGTTTTATTGGCATAATAATATGTAAGGGTTTCCTAAAATTATGAATCAATTCCTCTAGAGTCTTTCATGCAGCAAAAAATACATAAGTAAGCAGGTGAATCTAAAATGAATGAAACTCCATTCTCTATGAAAGAAGCCATGTTATTCAGCCAGCGTATCGCGCAGCTGAGCAAAGCATTATGGAAATCGATTGAAAAGGATTGGCAGCAATGGATCAAGCCCTATGAATTGAATATAAATGAACACCACATTTTATGGATTGCCTATCATTTAAAGGGCGCTTCTATTTCAGATGTGGCAAAATTCGGGGTCATGCACGTTTCAACGGCTTTTAACTTCTCAAAGAAATTAGAAGAACGAGAGCTTCTGAAGTTTTCAAAAAAGGAAAATGATAAAAGGAATACGTACGTAGAACTTACGCAAAAGGGCGAGGAACTTCTCCTGCACTCAATGGAAAACTATGAACCTACAGAAAACGTGGTCTTCCAAGGTGCTATGCCATTAAGGAGATTATATGGTAAATTTCCGGAAATCATCGAGATGATGACGATTGTCCGCAACATTTACGGGGAAGATTTTATGGAAATCTTTGAAACATCCTTCCACAACTTTGAATCTGACTTTATAGAAGAAGATGGAAAAATCGTGAAGCTTCAGGAAGAAAAAAAGGAAATAAGCTGATTCATAAATTTTGTTCGAGAAGCTGCATCAACTCCGTGTATAGTTTTTGTTTCACGCATGCCTTGATTACTTGTTTTGGATCTAAGGCTGGATGCAGACTCTCTTTAAATTCTTTAAAAAGCGGAACATAGAAAACAAATCCTTCCGCTTTTTGTTCCTCATATTCTTTGTTCAATCTTTCACACATTTCATGGAATTGTCTTGTTTCTTGTTCAGATAAATCTTTTTCAATGATTAATTTATCAAATTCATGTCCGGTATGAGGCAACATCCCCAGCAAAAGCCTTTGTTGGAACTCCAGCTTTTCCAATCTTTTTATCAATGCATCCATAAATCCTGCCCCCAGTATGATCTCTATTTCATGTACATTGTCAATCTACCAATCATTTTACCACCCTTTTCCTCCCCGCAATAGTGGCTGGCATCGGGATTTTGTTTTTTTGGAAAAATCCCCTTCTATTCCTAAACTAATTCTCTATCTTTTTTTATGATTTTTTGGTATCGTAAAGATTACAGGAGATAAAGGGGAGGGGTTAGAATGATCTCCGCTTTTGTAATTCTATCTATATTTATTTTGTATTTCATCAATGCATTGACTAATTCCTTATGCGTCCAGAAAGAGATTCCCGAGGACAAACAAGGCAAGGTCTTTCGAACGATCAATATCCTGATTACGATATTGCTTGTCTCATCCTACGTCGAAATATTGTTTGCTTAGCTGTCCCATACATAATGCGAGATGAAAAACGTCATAGCATGAACGGAAAGAGGCAGGCCATTGGCCCGCCTCTTGTTACTTTTTCAAATCAGTAAATCCAGGAAGCTCCGATGATGATAAGTAGGATGAAAAGCACCACTAAAAGCGCAAAACCGCTGTTATATCCACAAGTCATTTTATGATCCACCTTTCTATTTTGGGGAACATAAGGCTAATCATGCCTTATGCTCCGTATTTGCCTGCCTTATAGCCAAGCTGCACCAACAATAATCAACAAGATGAACAACACTACGATTAAAGCGAAACCGCCGCCGTATGCACCCATATGTTCCACCTCCTTTAACAAGGACTAAAATATACTATTCAACAACCATCCCGAACGTTTAGGCATTCATCATATAAAAAAAAATTTATCCCCCTGCACCATCGTCTGCAAAGTAAAATGAGGCTTGCTGGTCTGCTGCCAAACCAACCGCCCCATGGATGGATATCCTTTTTAAAAATTAATTAGCAGATGTAGGCTGACCCAACTATAATAAGCAAAATGAAAAGTACTACCAACAGCGCGAAGCCTGCATTATATCCAGCACCCATGGCTCATTACCTCCTTTATTCTCTTCAGCATATCTTATGAAAATTGTGTGACAATTGAATTAATTCATTCGCCTATTTTTCCCAAGTCAATTCGATAAATGTTTTTTTTCTGAATCGATATGTGATATAGTATGTTTTGTGGAAAAGGAACCCACAACATTTTAGTATTGGAGATGTTCAGCATGAAAAAATGGATTCTATCCCTTTCATTGGCTGCCGGTGTAGTCGGTCTTGCAGGCTGCAGTGATGATGGCGGCGGAAGCAAAGATATCGTTGCCAAAACAGATGCCGGAAATGTCACTAAAGAACAGCTTTATGAAGCAATGAAGGATAAATACGGTGAACAAGCACTTCAGCAATTAGTATTCGAAAAAGTATTATCTGACAAATATAAAGTGACAGATAAAGAAGTCGACGAAAAAGTCAAGAACATCAAGGAACAATTAGGGCCTAATTTTGAACAAGCCCTTCAACAATATGGATATAAAAATGAAGACGATCTTCGTGAAACATTCAAGATCGGAATCATGCAGGAAAAAGCTGCAATCAAAGATGTAAAAGTATCTGATGCAGAGCTTAAAAAAGCATACGAAGACTATAAGCCTGAAATCAAGGCACGCCATATCCTAGTTAAAGATGAAAAGACAGCAAAAGAAGTGAAGGCGAAATTGGATAAAGGCGCAAAATTTGAAGACCTGGCTAAGGAATATTCAACAGATCCAGGCTCAAAAGATAAAGGCGGCGACCTTGGCTGGTTTGGTGCAGGCAAGATGGATCCAGCTTTCGAAAAAGCTGCATACAACCTAAAAGTCAACGAAATCAGCGAACCTGTTAAATCTCAATTTGGCTATCACATCATCCAGGTGACAGACAAAAAAGAGAAGAAGTCATTTGCTGATATGAAAAAGCAGCTTGAACATGACGTAAAAGTGTCCAAGCTTGATCAAAACAAAATTCAAGAAGCTATGAAGCGTGAAATCAAGGGTTCTGACTTGAAAATTGAAGATAAAGATCTGAAAACTACTTTTGATCAATTACTGAACGCTCCAGCAGCTGATTCCAGTGCTTCAACTGGTAAATAAGTTTATCGGATGAAACACAAAAAGACCGCCATATGGCGGTCTTTTGTTTTATCAGGGGATCAGGCTCCCTCTTTCATTTGTTTGTTCTTCCGTGTTTCCTTTTCTTTTTCCATTCGGGTGATGTAGATTTCCCCCTCTTTTTCAATCCATTCGTTTTCTGTTTCACGTTCATCTTTTGCGGACTTTACGGTCATAAATGCACTAAACAGGATTCCTGCGGCAATGAAATAGATCCAAATCGGCAATGTCATTTGCTTTCTCTCCTTTTGAATGGTCATTTATCTAAACTGTATGCTTGTCCGCACGAAAAAATGCCTTCTTTCTAGGAAGGCATTTTTTAAGTTGGAATATGCAACTGTTGCTTTCCATTCCAGGCGCTTCGCTTTCCGCGGGGCTGGACATTGAAAAACTTCGTAGAATCAACGCCGCACGAAGGAAATGCGAATGCATTTCCGAGGAGTCTTGCGCCCTACATTCCAAGCAACGCAGTGCATTACAAAGATTCTATTTCCTGCGAAGTAATCAAAAAGTCTTGTAAAGATAGAAAAACAGAAAAAAGGATGCCTCATTTATGAAACATCCCTTATCCATTTTTATTTATGAAACACCGGCTTGTAGAAGGAGCGGTTTTCCAGGGCGAAGACTCTTTCTGAGAATTCTCCCGGCTTGACTCTTTCCAATGCACGGTCGAGCATATTCATTTTTGCATCGAGATTGTCAATGTAATGCAGGATCTCTGCTTCCTTGATCATCGGCACTTTTGGGCTTCCCCATTCGAGCTTTCCATGGTGGCTCAGGACCAAATGCTGAAGGACCATGACTTCTTCTCCATGAATGCCCAGTTCTTCTGCAGCCTTTCCGATTTCGTTCACCATGATGGTGATATGGCCCAGGAGGTTTCCTTCAACAGTGTAAGAAGTCGAAATTGGACCTGATAGTTCCATAACTTTACCAAGGTCATGGAGAATGACACCCGCATATAACAAGTCTTTATCAAGCGACGGATATAAAGCAGCTATGGCTTGTGCCAAATCGAGCATGGACACAACATGATAGGCCAGGCCGGAAACGAACTCATGATGATTTTTCGTTGCTGCCGGGAATTCCAGGAATTCACTTTGATGTTTCTTCATTAAGTGCCTTGTGATGCGTTGAATGTTCGGGTTTTTCATTTCGAAAATATATTGAGTGATCTTACTGGTGATCTCGTCTTTAGTAATAGGGGCCGTTTCAAGGAAATCCGAGATTTGCACCCCTTCTTGTGGATTTGCAGGACGGATCTGCCTTAGTTTTAATTGCTGGCGCCCTCTGTAATTCTGCAGATCTCCGCTCACCTTTACGATGGTCTGAGCCTGGAACACTTTTTCGTCCTCATCTGATGCATCCCACAATTTTGCCTCTATATCCCCTGATTTATCTTGAAGGATGAGGGTCAAAAATGGCTTTCCGTTACTGGCGATCCCTTTTGTCGAAGATTTTATGAGCAAATATAGCTCTACCTGATCTCCGACATCATAATGTAGTACACCACGTGTCATATCAATTACCTCCGAATTTTCAATATAGAAAAGTATATCATATCTCGGAAAGAGTTTAAGAATTTATCAGTGTGCCGCTCTCGAGCTCAATGATCTTTTCTGCCTGGAACAATTTTTTCAAATGGCTGTGGCAGGTAAAGAATAGAATCTGAGTACTTGAGGATAGTTCATGCAGAATCTCAGCCATCGCAGACATTCTGGTTTGATCGAAATGGACAAATGCATCATCAATGATCAACGGCAGCGGATATTCTTCTTTTAATACAGAAACCAATGCAAATCTGAAGGAAGTATATATTTGTTCTGAAGTGGCCTGGCTTACTTCGCTTGGCTCGAACAACAGGCCGTCTTTACGCTTGATCATAAATGACTGCTCTTTTTGCTGAATGATTCCGAGGTACTCCCCATTGGTTAAACGCTGCAGGAATCTTTCTGCTTCCAGAATGACCTTCGGAAATCTCTCCTCTTCAAACTTCCTTGTTGTCTTCTCCAGAATCCTTTTGGCTGCAGAAAGGGATGCCCACTGTTTAGCCTTCTCCTGAAAAAGTGACTTTTGATAATTGAATCGGTGCATCAGTTCAGTATATACCCCTCCCTCTTCCATGATTTTGATTTCCTGGCGCAGTTCAGAAGACGTCCGCTGAAGTACTCGGATTTGCTGCTCACACTCCTTGATCCCTGCTTCGATCAAGGAACATTCATTAAACAGCCCTTCATCGGTTCGAAAAGATGCGAGTTCCTCAAGATCCTTTTCTGAAAGCTGCATCTCTAAAAGGGAGAGCTCTTTTAATAACTCCTCTTTCTCCTTGAACTGCTCTGCTTTCTGACGGAATTCTTCCTCATCCTTAACAGAAGCCTGATTCAATAAATCATTCAACTGTCCACGAAGATTTTCCAGCCCCGTCTTTAATTTCAGCCTTGCTTCCTTGAGCTGATCCAGTTTCTTCCTGCCTTCACGGTAGAAAAACTTCTTCTCTTCCTCTGCTTTCATCATCCTTTTCAGCTGTACAATCATCTCTTCTGCACTGTCTCCGCGCACTCCCACTGATAGGCCAAGTGATTTGACCCCGTCTTCCCAGTTTAAGATTTTCGCTGACAATTCCTTAATCATATCTTCAAGCTTTTGTCCTTCTGCTGCTGCCGCAATACTTTCTTTAACCAAATTGAAAGCATCTTCGAGACGGGAGACCGGAAATGATTCAGACAGCTTCAGGGCACGCTTCAATTCATCCGCTTTTTGTTTGTGCCCGCTCCATTCCTTCTGCCATTTATCCAGCAGTTCTTGCCCTTCTGAACACCTGCCCTGCTGTTCCTCCAGCTGAATGAGCGTCATCTTCCATTCATTCCTCAGCTTTATTTGATAATCATGCTGAGCCTTTTGTTCCTGAAATCTTCCCGAATCAGAGGATTGAAATTGCAGGCTGAGGGAATCCGCTTTGTTTTTTAACAGCTCTTTTTTCTTATTGATCTTTGCCTGCGACTTTATCATTTTTTTGCGGCTCATCCAAAATTGACCGCCTGACAATACTATTAGCAATAAAGCAGCACCTGTCAGGATCATGTTGGATTCCATAAAGCCCCATATCAGCAAAGCAAATGAAGCTGCCATAAAGAGGATGTGCATTCCCCTTGAGGATTTGTATTGATTCTTATTCCATTCTGATTGTATCGTTAAATCTTTTACTCTTTCATTAAGGGAATTCCATTCCTCCCTCAGCTGGTTTTCAGATGCACCACCTGAGAAGCTTTTCTCCAGTTCCCTGAAATCTTCTTCACTAAACATATCATTTTCCAGAACGTCGAGTCGCTTATCCATCTCTGCTAGCTTCTTCGCTTCTCTTTCTTTCTGAACAACCAGATCTTCCTTGAGCATGTTCAGTCTCAGATCTTTCTCTACTGTCTCTTTTACAGCTGCTTTCATTTCAAGACCTGCCTGCACATAGGCCCATTCCTCAAACGTAAACGGAGGAAGGTGAAGTTCTTTTGAATTAAGCTCCAGCGTCCTGTTGACGTCTTCTAACTGACGGGAAAGCCGGGAGGAATCTTCCTTCCATTGGAGATAGGCCTGCCATTCAGCTGCCGCCTTGGTTATTTCAGCTTCTGCATTTTGAAAATTCGGGTCAGGCTCATTCCGCAGCAAGTATTCATCCATTTCTGCGATTTGACTTGCGCTTGACTGCCACTCATTTTCTGCCGTCTGAATTCTTTCCAGCGTCTTTTCCAACCTGCTGTGGCCATCTGATGGAATATGGATCCCCTCCAGTTCAACAAGCCTTTTATTGATCCTATTATATTGATGGAACACTGGCATCATTTTTTGAAGATGCTGAATGTGAAGGAGTTTTTGTTGAAGGTTGTCCCGCTCCGCTGCAATTGATTCCAATTCACCCTCATTTTTTTCCAATGAGCGGGTCAGCGAAGTGTATTTTTCGTTCTCATGCCTAGCTTTTTTCATCATTCTTTCCAGCTCGCGCAGCTCCTCCAATTCCTTATTCAACAGCGGTTTTCTGCCACTAGGCTTAAAGAGATCGTCCATTTCCTTTTGGAGGTCGCGTTGTGCTTCGAATATCCGATCTGTGCCCATCGTACCGGCTGAGAAAAGATATTTCCCGATATCTTCCTTGCTTAAACGATGAACTTGCTGCAGGCCATGGACACTGAAGGAAAAAATAGCTTGAAAGACAGATTTATCTATTCCAGCCAGGATGCGGGCAAGGAGTTCTTCTCCCCCCACTGTTCCATCCTTTAATAAAACCTTAACGTCCCCTGCTGCTTTTCCTCTTACACGCTCGATTGCAGCTTCTCCCCAGCTCTCTGCCTCGATGATTAATTGTCCGCCATATTTTGAATGTGTTTTCGGTTCGAATCGGCGTTCATTTTGCACCTTTGTAGGAAATCCAAAAAGAATGTTTTGAATAAATGCCATAATCGTAGATTTACCTGCTTCATTTTCCCCAAAGAACACTTGTAGATTTTCATCAGGATGAAGGATCAGCGACTCGAATTTTCCATAGCCGTAAATATGGATTTCTTTTATCTGCACGTTCATATCCTCCTTTTTTAGCGGTGAAGCAGTCCAGTCAGAATGTGCTTTGCATGATGCAATACTTCCGCCTGCTCATCCTCATCTGGGGCTGCAAGAAATTTCCTTGCATGCATGTGCCTGTATAAATCCTTCATGCTTTCTTCCATATCCTCTTCGCTGAAACCATCCATAGCATTCTCTAATTCGTGAAAGAAGGAACTGCCTTGAACATCCGTACTTTTAGGAACAGCATCCGTCCAGTCAATCTTGTTCAGCCAAACAAAGGAGTCATCAAAATCCACAGAATCTTGAAATGCCTCCAGGAGTTCTCCGGAAACCAGCTTGTCCTTTGCCTCTTGGGAAAGAGAGGCAGTTCCGCTCAATTCGATGTTCAGGATAACGCCTTTTCCAGCATTGTATTCTTCCGAAATGGCTTTCTCGATACAATAAAATACATCATTGAAATGGATCATGCCTTCTATCGAAACTTTTTTGTTCTCCCAAATCACATCAGCCGTTTCCACTTTCTCCATTTTTGAATGGTCGGATGACAGTTCTATTAACAGGCACCCTTTTGCGCCGGTTTCTTTTCGATGGCGCCCCTGAATATTCCCAGGGTAGATGATGTATGGGTCTTCCCAGAGGATCTGCTGTTGATGAATATGTCCGAGCGCCCAATAATCGAACTCTTTTTCCAATAATTCTCCTGTTGTAAATGGGGAATATGGCTGGTGGCTGCTCGGACTGTTTTCGCAATGTCCGTGAAGCATCCCGATATGATAATCAGCATCCCCAGTTTTAATGAATTGCGAGCAGGTCCTTTCCATTACATGCCGCTCTCCATAGCTGATGCCGTATATATGTATCTTCATTCCACTCTTAGTTTTCATCTCTCTCATGGAAACCTCATCTGGACCAAACACCATGACATTCTCCGGGAGCTCAACATATGTCCAGCTTCCGCCGAGATGATCATGATTTCCATGAATGATGAAGACAGGGATGTCTTTCTCAGCAAGACGTTCCATCTGCCTCTTCATCCTCGCCTGAGCTTTGATGCTGCGGTCCTCCCCGTCATATAAATCTCCGCTTATGAGGACAAAATCGACTTCCTGAGTGACTGCTTCCTCCACAATCCGTTCAAAAGAGCGGAAAGTACTTTCCCTCAGGCGATTGAAAAGCTCTTCAGGAAGGCTGCTCAGACCGGAAAAAGGGCTGTCCAAATGCAGATCGGCACAATGGATGAATTTTATTTCTTTCATGGTTCCACCTCCTTGATACGAATGCACGTTCTTATCCTTACATTATAGCCTATTTATCTGAAAGAAAAAACACATCTCACTTAAAAGAGATGTGTTCATTTTCTTATTGATTTTTAGTCAGCTGAAGGGCTTTACGGATATCTTTGTAGGAGTTTGATTTTCCATACATCAAGACTCCTCCGCGATAGACGCGCGCACCGAAAATTCCTAGGGCGATGATTGCCGCAATCAAGACAGCAACGCCAGTCAGTGCTTCCCACGTTGGGATGTCGAGCATCCCGATCCTCATGAACATAATCATCGGAGTGAAGAATGGAATATAGGAAGTGACAGTAATAAAGGATGCTGATGGGTTTCCGAGACCATACATGGAAATGAAGAACCCGATCATGATCAGAAACGTCATGGGCATGATCATTTGCTGCATATCTTCTATTCTGCTGACCAGGGAGCCTAAGAAAGCTGCAAATGTTGAATAGAGCAAATAGCCAAGCAAGAAAAAGACGATTGCGTAAATGATAGTGGACGACTCCATATTTCCAAACCCGAAAAATTCAAAGAATCCTTCTTTCATATTTTTATAATTCTGAGATAGTGAAATGTAGCCTACCGTGAGGACCAGCCCCATCTGCGCCAATCCAAGCAAAGCGACCCCGAGGATTTTTCCGAACATATGCTGGAGCGGGGAAGCACTGGAAATCAATATCTCCATCACACGGGATGATTTTTCTGTGGCAACTTCCATCCCGATCATGTTGGCATAAAAAATCACAGCAAAATAGATGATGAATAGCAGGATGTATACCATTCCCCTTGCTTGATTCAATTCTTCAGCTGATTTTGCGTGGCTGGAGAGAGCTTCTTTATCGAATTGGACAGGTTCATTCAATAGAAGCAGCTGCTCTGGAGCCAGCTTAAGCTGATTCGCTGCCAGATTTGATTTTACCCCCTGCAAGGCAGTCTGAAGTGCTCCCATTGTATCTGTATCAGTGATTGCTTCAGCTTTATATGATGCTTTCACGATCTTTTCTTTGTCCTGCTCGATGATCAGATAGCCATCGTATTTATCTTTTTCAAGATTTCTTCTCATCGCCCCTTCAGATGAATCGGTTTCCTTTGTCAGACGGATGTCTTTATCAATAGTTTTCAAAGAGGCTTTAAACAAATCATAGACGCCCCCGGTTTCATCTATGACAGCGATTTTTTTGACATCGTTTCCTGCACCGAATAGGTCCATTATTCTGCCCATGTTTGTCATGCCGAGAACGCCAAGCAGCAGAATGATGGTAATGACAATGAAGGCTTTTGATTTTAACTTGGTCATGAAAGCCTGGGAGAGGATCAGGAAAAATTTATTCATAGGAAGCACCTGCCTTTTCTATAAAGATATCATTCAGGGAAGGTTCCTCCAGCTCGAATTTCCGGATGAATCCTTTTCCATAGATGTTCTGAAGCACTTTTTCAGCCGTTTCTTCACGGTCCACCTGAAGACGGACCCCTTCCGCCGTCTGCTTCCATTTAAGGACCCCATCCAAATTCTTCAATCCGGATAAATCAAAGTCAGCGTGGATCGAAATGTTTTTCTTCCCGAAATCGCGTTTGATCTTTTTTAAGCCTCCCTGGACGACCGGCCTCCCTTTCTGCATTATGCATAGGTTTTGGCACATCTCTTCGACATGCTCCATGCGATGGCTGGAGAATACAATCGTTGATCCCTGATCTTTTATTTCATGGACGGCTTCTTTAAGAAGTTCGACATTTACAGGATCAAGTCCGCTGAAAGGCTCATCCAGGATCAGCAGCTGCGGCTTATGTATCACAGAGGCAATGAACTGGATCTTCTGCTGGTTTCCTTTAGAGAGCTCCTCTACCTTTTTATCTGCATACTCCGGCACTTTGAAGCGGTCTAGCCAGCGAGTAAGCTGTACGGAAGCTTCGTGCTTCGTCATTCCTCTTAATCTTCCTAAATAGACAATCTGATCCTTCACTTTCATTTTTGGGTACAGGCCCCGTTCTTCCGGCAGATAGCCGATGTGGGAACTGGTTGAATAATCTATGGGATTTCCATTCCATTCAATGGTTCCTGATGTCGGATCGATCAATCCCAGAATCATACGGAATGTGGTAGTCTTCCCTGCACCATTGGACCCAAGAAAACCAAACATATCATTTTCTTCAATTGATAGCGATAATCCATCTACTGCAGTGAAATGACCGAATTGTTTTGTGGCGTTATGTATTTTTAAAGCCATTTGACAGCCTCCTTTTTGTTCACTTTAGATTTACGATTAAAAATGGAAAATGATTCATTTATTATTGATTTCTCTATAACTTTTCTTCTTTTCATTTTCAGAAAATTATGCAAGAATAATAGTAAGTAAATTTGATATACCTTTAGAAAGGAAGATCTTAATGTATAAGCTGACTGCTTTTAAACCAAATGGCGAAAAAATCCTTGATGAATCATTTGAAGCGAAAAATGATGCGGAAGCTAAGGAATTAGGCAAATCGATGCTAGAAGAAAAGAATTTATCAGAAACGACGCATCGCTGTACATCTCCCGCTGGTAAACTATTATTATTCCATGTTTAAATGGAAAGAAGCTTGAGGGCCCGCCTCAAGCTTCTTTTTTGATCCAGCTCCAGCGCCCAGCCCCTCGAGTCATAAGCCGTACCTCTACGGAAATCAGGATTTCCTTCGAGTTCCGTCTTATGCTGATCGGGGCTTTCAGGGCGCTTCCGCTTTTCTTATTCTCCCTTAAATACCGGCGGCCTTTTTTCCAGGAATGCCTGGATGCCTTCTCTGTGGTCTTTTGTGTTTCTCATTTCATATTGCCCCTTTTTCTCATGTTCGAGATAGGAGCGGAGCTTTTCCAAATTCATTTGTGAATAGATGGTTTTTGTTTTGATCATGGCCTTCAATGGCTTCTTGCTCCATTTGGACAGCAGGGTATTCAATTCATCCTGCAGAGAGCCATCTTGAACAAGTTGATCGATAAGCCCCAATGTATGGGCTTCGGTGCCTGACATGACTTTTCCATCCCAAATGACTTTCTTGGCAGCGTGCGCCCCAAGCCTGTTCTCCATTAAGAAGTGGCCGGCGCCATCAGGAATCAGGCCGATGCCGATAAAATTCATTGCGATTTTACTTTCCGGATCTGCCAATATGTAGTCTGATGCGAGTGCCAGGCTGAGACCGAGTCCTGCAGCAGCTCCCTGAATGCAGCTGACTGTCAGCATAGGCATCGTATAGAGTGTTTCAATCATTTCTCCGATATTGTCCATGATGACGAAGAAATCATCATTATTAGGCTTCTGCAGCATCTCTTTAATATCGCCGCCAGAAGAAAAAGCTGGACCGGATCCTTGCAGGACAAGGATTTTCACAGTCTCTGACTTCTTGAGCTCCTTCAGGCATTGGGCCATTTCAGAAATTAAATCTTCATTCAAAGCATTCAATTGTTTCGGCCGGTTCATCGTGATGTAAGCAATATTGCCTTCCACATCAACATTCAGCGTCTTATATGATTCTACAAAATTCATAATATTCCCCCTTTTTTCATCTTCTTCTAGCATACCTAAAGACAAAGTGCCTGTCACTAAGAAAAGCGGAAGCGCCTTGTAAGCCCCGACCAGCATAAGACAGAACTCGAAGGAAATCCTGATTTCCGTAGAGGTATGGCTTATGACTCGAGGGGCTAGGCGCTGGAGCTGGACAAATAGAAAAGCGGAAGCGCCTTGTAAGCCCCGACCAGCATAAGAGCTGGAAAAGCCCCGAAATGTGTCGAATTTCGACACATTTCGGGGCGTGACAGGCACTTATGGTTAATTATGGTTGTTTTTTAAATAAGTCGTTTAAGATGTTGATTTTTTTCTGAGTGTAGTCCTGGAATCCTTCGTTGTAGGATTTCGGGTCTTTCGGGTTGTTGAAATGTGTGATTTTCCCTGTTTCCGGATCCACAAACTTGCTTGCTGCACCGCATCCGATGCCGATGATCGTCTGGACTTCTTCCATGATCATGATATTATAGATGCTTTCTTGATTCGCCAATGAATAGCCCACATTTTCAAGGTTCCCCAAGATGTTTTTCTGGCGGTACAAGTAATATGGCTTGTAGTCATGGCCTCTTGTCCATTTTTCAGCCATGGACATCATTTCCTGCACTTCTTCTCGTGGAGCCACTTTGTATTTTTCTTTATTCTGAGTCATTTCAGAAGCCCGTTTGAAGGAAAGTGTATGGACGGTCAATGATTCCGGCATCAGTTTTTCCGTCTCATCCAGGGAGTGCTGAAATTCCTCTACCCCTTCATTCGGAAGTCCGATGATCAGATCCATATTAATATTATTCATGCCCATCTCCCTTGCGAGATGGAATTTTTCAATTGTTTCTTCAACGGTATGATGGCGTCCAATCGCTTTCAATGTCTCTTGAGTATAGGACTGGGGATTGATGCTGATACGATCGATATTCCACTTTTTCAGCACTTCCAGTTTTTCAGGAGTGATGGTATCAGGACGGCCTGCTTCCACCGTGATTTCACGGATGTTTTCCACATCTGGGAATGATTTATACATTTCTTCATATAAAGCATCCATTTCTTCAGCAGAGATGGATGTCGGAGTGCCTCCTCCGTAATACACGGTCGTAATTCGAATCTCGTTCTCTTTCATCCATTTTCCCATTTCCCTCATTTCATAATGAAGGCCAGCAAGGAATGAATCGACTCTTCCCTGCTTCCCTTGCATCGCAAATGCAGGGAATGTGCAGTAAGCGCATTTTGTCGGACAGAACGGGATCCCGATATAGATGCTGACTTCGTTCCCAAGGTCATACAAGTCAGGAACAACTGCGAGCTGTGTATCGACTATGGACTGCATCAATTCCACTTTTTCTGGGGTGATCATATAGTTTTCCATCAGGCTTTTATGCGCCTCTTCAGGAGGAATGCCGGCCTGTGTTGATTTATGGAGCAGTTTTGTCGGTCTCATCCCTGTCAAGATGCCCCATTTTTGTATGATGCCCGTATAGTCTTGAAGAACGGTCAAATAAGCATGTGAGAGGACATTTTTTTGGAGGCGGAAGTATTCTTTTTCCGTCAATCCGGATTGGACTTCCTTAGAATAGGAAGCGTTCAATTCTTTCTCTTCCTTTGTAACTTTTAAGGAAGCTTGGGCCATTAGGGACCCTTCTTCTTCTTTTATGGAAATGTCGATGATCAGATCGGTATCTTCGATTGGTTCCAGTGATACAGTGGGTTCTTCGAAAAACAGGTTGCCTATCAATTGGAGCGGCCGATGAAATTTTTCTTCATGGATGCCGTTTATTTGTATGTTCAACGCAATCACCTTTCAGTTTTAAGCTTCCTTAAGTTTACTGAAAGACCATTGGGAGGTCAATCATGTGCTTCTTATCACCGTTTGTCGTGAAAGATTGAGAGCGAAACCCACTCCCTTTCCGCGGACGAACCGGCAAGCCTCCTGGCTTCGCTGTGGGGTCTTGCCAGCCCGTTTTTCCGCCGGAGTGTCGCAGGTTTCCTCTCAATCAACTAATACCTCTCTCTTTATCACTAAAGATGCTCAAAACAAAAAATGACCCCTCTACTCGTTCTTCAACGAATGCTGGGTCATTCTTAATTATGGCTATTTTTTTATTACGTTCATTTTCTTAAGGAAGTCGATGGGCTGCTGTTTGCGGAAGTGCTCTTTGATCATGTAGGCTACACCGTTTTCGGATGTGTCCCTTGTGATCCAGTCGGCACTTCTTTTTACCTCTTTATGCGCATTCCCCATCGCTGCTCCGAGCCCTGCCCATTGCACGAGCGGCAAGTCATCAAGGCCGGAGCCGATCATTACGACCTCTTCTCTATGGATGCCGAGGCGATCACATACATAGAGTACTCCTTTCAATTTGGAAGCGCCATTTGGCACGATTTCTAATTTTTGGGGGCCGCTTACCAGGCAGTCCACCTCGAAATACATGCTTTCAATCGCTTTTTTCGCATCCTGCATATCCTGTTCATTGAAAAAGGATACTTCCATTTTTGGCGGTTCGGATGGATTTCCGGCGAGCTCCTCACTCAAACTCTCTACATATTTGGTGGAATAGCTGAGGCTCGTAGCCCTTTGCCAAAATCCTTTTATTACAAGGTCCTGATCTGATTCTTTCTTGTTTGCCAAGGCATATTTTTCATGTAGCAGACGAATGTCGCATTCAAAGTCCTCAAGGAATCTAACCACATCATACGCGATATCCTCAGGAATCCTTTTGACGAGAAGGGGTTTATCCATTTCATTTGCTATATAAGCCCCTTGATGGGTGACGAGAAAACTTTCGAGCTTCAATGCTTTCGCTACCCTTTTAGCTGAAGGGAAGCTTCTCGATGTGACGAGCATGACATAGACGCCCTTTGATGCCACATATTCAATGGCTTCTTTCGTCTGCTTATTGATTTTGCCGTCTTCATTCAATATTGTTCCATCTATATTCATTGCAAGTAAACGATAAATCATTTCTGTTCCCCCTTTGGTGTATACCTTGTTCTTTAATTACTACTATGAAAAAGCTTGTAAATATAGAACAGGCGTGGGTGGAACAAAATACAAAAAAGCCGGATTCGATCAATCTCCTCACCCGTAAAACAGGGGGACATTGGCCGAATCCGGCTCTTAGAGAAACAATCAGTTTCCCATCGGTCCGTATAATTCCTCAAGCGGCTTCATGATGATTTTATTTAGATCTGCAATCACCATGCTTAATTGCTGCTCGGCTTGCATCAGCTTTGCAATTTTAGGATTTTGCTGAACAAGTGCAGCTGCTTTTTGTGCCTGCTGAACTTCTTCCTGTGCAATTTCCTGTCCGGACATTTGCTTTTGCTGCAGTCTTACTTGGATGTCACGGAAATTAGTGAACAGCTGATTGGCTGATTCATCTTTGTTGACCGCATCATAGTAGGCCACCAGATTTTTATATTCATCGCTTTCACGCAATGCTTTTTGCAATTCATAAGAAAGATCATGTAAATTAACAGACATGCTTCATACCTCCTTGAAATTTTGCCGCTGCCGCCTTACTGGCATACCGGCGCTTTTAAAACCCACACTCACTATAACAAACTATGTGTGAGAATGCGAGAATGTGCGAATGCCCATCAATTATTGAGCAGGAGGGTGATGATTCCTTGAACGATTCCGATAATACCGCCTAAAAGCGCTCCAAGGTAGGTGATCATCCCCAATTCAGACCTTGTGATGCCGAGCACGAGTTCCTCGAGGCGCTGTACGGAAAATGTTTCGACCTGTTCCTTTACCATGTCCTCGACCCTTAGCTTCTTCATCAAGAATGGCATTTTTTCAGCCAGGGCTTTAAGTCCCGCCTGTACCGCTGCAGGAATCACTTTTTGCGAAATGGCATCGGAAAAACGGCTTAATACCGTGCCGATGCTTTGGTTATAGAATGACTCGATGCTGACTGCCTTCTCGATCATGGATGTGAGTGCTGCTTCCACTTCTTCCGTTGGAGCTTGTTCAATAATGGCCTCTAATGGACTTTCTTTCCATTTGCCCCATTCTGACTTTATCACTGTATTCAACAGTTCGACAGTTCCTGGATTATTGAAGAATTTCATGATTTCCGGCTGGACCTTATCAATCAGGGAATCGTTGCCGAGAAACATTTTTACCATGTTCCAAAGCATTCCCCTCTCTTTAAAAAAGTCTTCCAGCAGCATCTTCAGCCGTATCTTTCCTTCTGGGGAGGAAAAATAATCTTTCCCTTTTTGCAGAATGAAGTCTGCCACATCAGGTATTTTGGCTTCGACCTTCGCTTCGAGATCCTGCCCTATAATACCAGCAACTGTTTTCGATTTATTATCCATTATCCAGGACTCGTACTTTTCATGGATGACTTTTTTCAATAGTTCATTCGTTTTGCCCACCGGGTCTGAAATTCCGGCACCTGTCAAAAGATCACCGATTTTTTTCTGGGAAATCGCATTTGAAGAAACTTCCTGCTGCAGCCACGAAACGATTTCATCATGAAACTGAGGCTGCATCAATTTTTTTTCGATGCTTTCCGGCGTGACCAGATGGTCCACTACCATTTTCCCTAATTGGACTGCCAATTCATCTCTTCTTTTTGGAATCAGCCCCGGTGTGAACGGAACCCTCCATTTACCGATATAAATAGGTTTATAAGGCCTGAAAAGCATTTTGATTGCAAGTGAATTGGTGAAGCCGCCGATCACAGCTCCGATGGCCGCCATCAATAAAATTACTAAAAAAGCATGCATTAACTACTCACTCAACCTTTCTTTTTACCATAAATGCATCGAACCTTTCAAAAGGATATGACATACGATGCAATATCAACTAATGCCTAGTAAATAATTATATCTACAACCATTGACTTTAAGCAAACGGGGAATGACTATGGCTCCTCTTATTTTGTTCCATATAAATGAAAAACCTGTCCATGTTCCTTCATTCCCGGGAATCTTTCTTAGTCGTGCAGACGGAGAAACACTAGGCTTGAAGGATGGACAGCATGCTGATGTTCAAATAGGCAATAAAAAATCCGCTGCTTATATCTTCCTGCAGAATGATTTAACGGAAGGAATGGGAAAAGTCGATTCTGCTTTGTACAGCCAATTAGGGATCCCCCTTCAAAACATCCGTTGGAATGTCCGGTTTCATAAGGAATCTGGCCATTTGAAGCTTGGCCCCTTCCTATCCATTTTAACGGAAATTCGCCAGGACGGAAATGGCCAGCCTCATTTCGGCTCCATTCATTGCTTCGCAGAAGAGCTGCATGCGTTCACTCAAAAAAATGGGGGATACCTTACATTAATGGGACTGCCTTCAACCGGAAGCAGCATCGGGGCACAAACTTCTTTCTATTTGGATGATGATCATTGGAAACAAACAACCCTTCCCCTGCCAGATGTGGTATATAACCGGATTCATTCCAGAAAGACGGAACGGTCAGAAATGTTCAAACTGCTCTATTCACAATTGATCGATGAAGGTACGGTCATCTTCAACCCTCATTTCCTGTCAAAGTGGGAAGTCCATCAGTTCCTCAGGAATGAAAGTCATCTGCTTCCTTACATCCCTTTAACAGACCTTTATACTCGCTCCGGATTGGCTGCTTATCTGGATGAATTCGGAGCTGCTTTCATCAAGCCCATCCATGGAAGCCAGGGCAGGGGAATCATTGAGATCAAGAGGAAGAATGGATCCTACCATATTAGCCAAACCACTTACCATCAGATAAGAGATCATCAAATATCAGACCTGCAGGAGGCTGAAACTCTCATTGCAGCATGGATCGGCAAAAGGGCCTGCATCATCCAGCAATCTCTCCAGCTGATCTCACTGGATGATAAAAAAATTGATTTCCGGCTTCTCGTCCATCCAAATCGATCAAAGAAATGGACCGTGACGTCGGCTGTAGCGAGACTATCCGCAGAAAATCAATTCGTTTCGAATTTGGCTCAGGGAGGCACCATCAACAAACCTTTAACAGTGCTTCGTGAGTTCTTCACTTCAGATAAAGCTCATTATATTTATTCTTTAATGAAGGAATTAGCAGTGGAATCTTCCAAAACCTTATCGGAATCGATTGAAGGGGTTGCAGGGGAATTCGGCTTGGACATCGGGGTCGATCAATCCGGAAAAACGTGGATCATCGAAGTGAATACGAAGCCATCCAAGCAATCGGAGCAGATCCAAACGCCATTCCGCCCTTCCACAAAAGCTATCTGGAACTTTGCAGAAATCCTATGGCAAGAAAGGAGATTACAAGATGATTAATTTAGGGATTCTTACTTTATGTCCTGAAAGACCCTCTGATTATTTTCATGAACTTGGGAAACGAAGCAAGGAGGCAGAAGTAAACCTCTTTCTCTTCTCCCCACTGGCAATCATGCCTGGTTCTGATTCCGTCTCAGGCTTCTGCTTCGACTGCGGGCAGCAGACTTGGGCAAAAACGACATTTGATATCCCAGAGATTCTTTACGACCGCTGCTTGTATGGGGAAAACAAAAATGATAAAGATGCCCAGGCAATCGTATCATGGCTGAAAACACGAAAAGATATCACCTTCCTTGGATATGGACTGCCAAACAAATGGTCCCTTTATGAAAAACTAAAAAAAGACCTGGATTTATCCCCCTATTTACCCCTAACAAAAAAAGTCAGTTCGGCCCAGCAAATTATCCAAGAAGCACAAAACTATGGGGAAGTTATCATCAAACCCGTCAATGGTGCGCATGGCTACGCCGTATATTCAATCCAATTCCATGAGGGAATGCTTCTCATTAAAACGACGAAAAACGGGAAAGTGGTCTCAAAGCTATTAGCGAAGCCCGAAGAGTCCATCCCTTTTTTCGAACATCTCCTTATCAAAAACATATACATCGTCCAGCCGCGGCTTCCAAACTTGGATGAAGCCCATCGTCCTTTTGATCTCAGGGTGTTTATTCAAAAAAATGAAGAAGGAAAATGGACGGAAAGGGCAAGGGGGATCCGCATCGGCCAATCAGAAGGCATTTTGACAAACATGAGTGCAGGGGCATCCATCCTCCCCTATTCCGAATGGAAAACAACCACCCCACAATTCAATCATTCATTCTTGGAAAAAGAAATCAAGGAATTATTAGAAAAACTGCCGCCGCTCCTTGAAGAACACTTTTTCCCGCTATTTGAATTAGGCATAGATATCATCATTGCAAAAGATGAATCCATTTGGGTGCTCGACATCAATTCCAAACCCGGAAGAAAACTGGTATCTTCCACAAATCCAGAACAATTGGATTCCCTATATAAAGCCCCATTTGACTACTGCCGTTTATTAATAGAAAAAATTGATGAACGATTTGAAAAAACAAAGTGAGGTAGAATGTGATGGCGAAACGATTCAAACTAGAGAGAGTCCAATCAGAAAAAAGCTTGGTTTATATCCCTTCTAATTTATATGAAAATAAAATATTGTCGACCGTTGGTTTTGGCTCCACTGAATGCCAGGCAGAATTTCTGCAGCAGCCAAATGGAAGAAATGTCATTTCAATCAGTTCAAAAGTATCTAAAGAGCTGCACCTTCCGAGCCATATTGAGACCATCCACGTATTCACGAAGGACAACTGCCTTCACCTGGGGCCGCTGATAGGCATTTTCTCTTCAGGCTTCACTCCCTTCCAAGTCCGTCCGATTGGCGAGAGGTCATTTTTATTTTCAAAGATTTTATCCTCCCAATCCGCAGCAGGAGTGGTACCATTCCTTTTCGGCGACGGCCATATTGATTGGGAACGCGGGCTGATCAATGCCTACTTTTTCACCGATAAAGGCTGGGAACAGGATGTTGTTCCATTTCCGAATGTGGTGTATGACAGGCTCCCTAATCGGAGAAGCGAAAAGCTTAAAGTTTCGAAGGAGATTAAGGAAAGGCTTGAAAAAGACTATTTGATCCCTTGGTATAATCCAGGCTTTTTCAACAAGCTCGAAATTTTTGAAAAGCTTTACAATACCCCAGAGGCTGAAACCTATTTGCCTGAAACCGCCCCTTTTCAATCCTTTCACCAAATTGAACAAATGCTGGCTGAACACGGGCAAGTATTCATTAAGCCACAAAACGGAAGTCTGGGCCTCGGCGTCTACCAAATCATCTATGACAAAAAGAATGCTGCCTACTATTGCCGCTATCGGGATCAACAAAATAAACTCCAGCGTTTTTCCAGCTTGGAAAGCCTGGCGAAAGTGGTTTTTGCCAAAAGGAGCCTTGACCGGATGCTCGTGCAGCAAGGCATCTATTTAATAAAGCATCAAGACAGGCCGCTTGATTTCAGGGTACACGCTAATAAAGACGAAAAAGGGGAATGGATCATAAGTGCAATTGCGGCGAAAATGGCCGGGAACGGCTCCCCTACCACTCACCTGAATAATGGCGGGGAAGTAAAGACACTCGAAGAGATATATCCTGATGAGCAGGAGCAGAAATTATATCGGGAAAAGCTTGAAGAAGCAGCCTTAATCCTTTCAAATGCACTGGAAAAGCAAATCGGAGGCATCGTAGCCGAAATCGGTTTTGACTTCGGGATTGACCGAAACGGGGATATATGGATGTTTGAAGCGAATTCGAAGCCTGGAAGATCCATATTCTCGCACCCTGAATTACGGGAAGTCGATCTGTTGACGAGAAAGCTGGCTTTATCATTCGGAATCTATTTAACGGAACAAACATTGGAGAATCCTGAGGAATTGTTTAGATGATGCTTTATTTCCATGAAACCTCTCATTATTTTTCCCACAGCGGTGATCATCCTTTGTTTTGGGGAAACAACGAAGATTTCGTTGAGGGGCGGAATGAAACGAGCCGGTTTGATTTCAAGATGTGTGAAAAGAATAATCGAATCGGCCCTCTTATCGGAATTATAGCCGGCAGGAATAATGCGGGGCTTTTAACAGGCAACGGCCCCTTATTCAGACACATACAAGCAGAATTGCAGGAAATAGGGGGATTCAGCTTTGTCTTTACATTGGATGACCTTTCCCCTCACGGCATCCATGGCTATTTTCACCACCCCGCTACAGATACTTGGCATGAAGCGGATTTTCCATATCCTGAAATCATCTATAACCGCCTTCCCTCCCGTAAAGCGGAGGATAGTGATGGATTTCACCAATTGGTCAAAACACTGAAAGAAAAAGAAGTGCCATTCTTCAACCCTTGCTTCATCAATAAACTGGATATGTATGAATCATTTAAAAATATCCCCTCCATTGCTGAACACCTTCCCTTTACTGCACCACTTCTTGAGAAAAACGCACTGTTTTTACTTTTGGAGGAGAAGAGGAATCTCTACATCAAACCAGTCAAACAATCTCAAGGAAAAGGCATCACCCTCTTAAGTATGGATCAGGAAGGAAAATGCAGACTGGTGAAAGAAAAAGACACCTCCTTCTTTGCTTCTTTCGACTCGCTTTGGGAAAGTCAGGGGGAAAAATGGCTGGCAGTACCATACTTGATGCAGGAAATGATCCATACCAAAAAGGTTGAGGGAAAGAAATATGATCTTCGGGGGCATGTCCACTTTGGAAAGAAAGGATATACCCTTACCGGAATCGGGGTCAGGCTGGCGAACAGACAGCAGCTTACCACCCATATGAAAAGAGGCGGATCCCTCTACCCTTACCAATCCATCCGGGATCCTGCTGTCGAAAAAGAAATCAAGGCACTCGCAAAGCAATGCGGGAAAGCATTAACAGACCATTATGGCTTTTTTGGGGAATTCACATTTGATATCGGTTTGGATGAAAGAGATAAGATTTGGCTATTCGAATTGAATTCCAAACCAATGAGTTTTGATGAAGAAGAAATCGAACTGAAAAAACGTTCAAGCCTTGTACGTTTATTTCATCAATTGACGCGATGGGATTGAAGAACAAAAAGCCTGATTTCCCTTAAAAGGAAGTCAGGCTTTTCTATGGGATTCCGAAGCTAACGCAGGCTCCCTTCATTTCAATGAATTATAGATCGTTGAAAAACGGGTGGCATGGTTCATTTCATCCGTCATGGCTGTAAACAACGGCTGGTAGGCCTGCTGATTGGGCAATTCAAAAAGCATATCCCGATAAAAATCCGCTGCTTCGAGTTCATCTTTCAGCGCCATCAGCACTCCCTCTTTGAAAGTGGTGAACTTCACTTTCTCCTGTTCATTTTCATAGTAGTTCCCTGTCAGGAGATAATGCAGATATTGAAACATCTCATAATGCTTTTTCTCGTCCTGCATCGGTTCTTCTATAAATTCAAGGAATAATGGATTGTTTGTTTTTGTTTTCAGTTCCTTATAAAAATGATATGCCTTCCATTCATCCGTGATGGCCTTCTCCAGCTTCTCCAAAAAAGTCATGTTCCGCAGCCCCTTTTTTATCATATCGATATACACTATGTTGCTTGGTCCACGATTATTCGCTTCATATTGTCCATAAACAGCGGTTTACCACTGTTCAATTCGAATCTAAAAACGTACAATAGAAGCACAGAAAAGGGGCTGAGTATATAGATGATACAACACTTTCAATTCCAACCAATGTACAAAGAACAGCGGCTTCCCGGATGGACATTTTCCTTTTATTTCAAACAGAACCGCTATGAAGGCAATTATCTTCCTGATGGAAAAATCGAATGGACTTCTGCAGCGCCGCCTGAAGATTCCGTTCAAACCCTGTCCTCCCAGATCCATGATTTAATGCTTTATCACGTATACGACAAACAATAATGGCACGTATGGGATGTTCCTTCTTTTGAAAAAATAATAAAAAGGAGGAATGAACCATGGCCAATAAAGACAAAGAACAATACGAATTTCTTGAAGATACGCATTACGAAGGCAAAAACAAAGCGTATCTCGATATCGATCGAATGATCAATGAAGGCATGTCCGGGGGTTCTGTCCACATGAGGGCAGAATCAACCAATATCGAAGAAGCAACGGACATAACAGAAGAAACGCCCCCCATTTAGGCAATAAGAAAAAGGCATTTCCGTAGTTGGAAATGCCTTTCTTCATGCTTTATCGGCTCTTGACGAGCATTTTGACTGCTTCTTGAATGGCCTCTTCAGCACTTTGCCCCTGATCGGAGGATTCCTTGATGCATGCTTCCAAGTTCTTCGCCACAATCAGACCGATTGAACGATCGACAGCAGAACGGATGGCTGACAGCTGCGTCACCACATCCTTGCAGTGCTTATCTTCCTCCATCATTCGCAGAACGCCTCTTACTTGGCCTTCGAGACGGCGCAGACGATTTTTCATCTCTTGATTATATTCCATGTTTTCCACCTCGACCTAATACTACATTCTAGTGTATAGAAGTTATAGACAGTTTTCAATTACTTGATTTTGAAAAGGCTCTTTTCTCAAAGTTTGTTGCTTTAAGTATTAAAAACAGGATATTGATGCACTCTATGCAGAAAATCCAACTCAAAAAGAGCCTGGATACTCAATTTCAACGCATAAAACAGGTATTTTCACGTTAAAATCGGCATTAAGATTTTAACAACAAAGTTTACGAAACAGACTTTGAAAATAAACGTCACTTGCCTGTATAATAATTGTACCATACTACAAAATGAGGAATCCGAATGCTGGAAAAACTAATAAATCAATTTCCCAACTCAGTCATTGTTGAAAACGAACCGCTTCCTTCAAACGAATATCATTGGTTTAGAGATGAAAATACCCATCAATTCATCGGCATCCCGAAAGAAGACCTTTCAGATGGACAACTTGAACTGCTGAAAGTTTTATTTCCGCATAAGCAGCCAACCGATGGATTCCAGGTGATTGCCGGACAGGCAAATGCCTGGTACGAATTCCTGTTCAAAGGAGAGAATTCACCACTTTTCAAGAATGAATTCAGAGTGATTCAATTTTATCTCTCTTCCCCGTCGATTGAGGTTGACGGCCTGGGCGAGGCTTTGGAGAATATCTTCGAAAAGCCTGCAGCAATCGGTATGCTCTCATCTCATCAAGGATTCATCATAGAGGAGAAAACGGACTATTCTATTTCCAATGAAGAGCTGGCCTCTGCTATTGAAGCGTTTGAAGGCGATTTTTATACAAATTCCCTATTTTATATCGGGTCTTTCCATCAGCCTGAGGATTTTAGAAAGCATTCCTTCGAGCAGGAACAGAAGTATTTTCGCTTTGCACAGCAAACGATGCTGAAAGATAAAGTGGTTTCATTCGATAAAGTGCTTCCGGTCTTCCTGGTAAAGGAATTGCGCGAGAATCCTTCATTAGCCTTTAAATCCTCAATGGATCAGGTCCTCTCGATTTTCCAGGGCGATCCCGGCCTTTTCCTGGCAATTAAGAAATATATCGAAAACCATAATAATACAAGTCTTACGGCAAAGCAGCTGTATCTCCACAGAAACAGCCTGCAATACCGGGTGGAGAAGTTCACTGACAGCACAGGAATCGATTTGAAGTCTTACAGCGGGACACTTGCTGTTTATCTCGCTTGCCTTGAATATGAATATTTCAAGGATGAACAATTTGCCTAAACCACCTGCACCCTTTTTGTGCAGGTTGACCATATTATTTTGAAAGGGCTTTCTTTAAAATAGGTGCTAGGACATGAAAACGATTGCACCATTACAAGGAGGCTTTTCAAATGGCAGAATTAAAATTAAACAATATTTATAAAGTTTATGATAATAAAGTAACAGCCGTTAATGACTTCAACCTGCATATTCAAGATAAGGAATTTATCGTATTCGTAGGACCATCAGGCTGCGGTAAATCCACCACTCTTCGCATGATCGCCGGTCTAGAGGAAATTTCCAAAGGTGATTTCTATATCGATGAAAACCGCGTAAACGATGTTGCGCCGAAAGACCGCGATATCGCGATGGTCTTCCAGAACTATGCGCTATACCCTCATATGAGTGTTTACGATAATATGGCATTCGGATTGAAGCTGCGTAAAGTGGCTAAGGACGAAATCGACCGCCGCGTGAAAGACGCAGCCAAGATCCTCGGCCTTGAAGCATACCTTGACCGCAAACCGAAAGCATTATCAGGGGGTCAGCGCCAGCGTGTCGCATTGGGCCGCGCAATCGTACGTGATGCGAAAGTATTCTTAATGGATGAACCTTTGTCCAACCTTGATGCAAAACTGCGCGTACAAATGCGTGCAGAAATCGCTAAGCTTCATCAGCGCCTGCAAACGACTACAATCTACGTAACACATGACCAGACAGAAGCGATGACAATGGCAACACGCATTGTTGTCATGAAAGACGGAGTCATCCAGCAAGTAGGTACTCCTAAAGAAGTTTATGATAATCCGGAAAATATCTTTGTCGGCGGATTCATCGGATCCCCTGCAATGAACTTCTTCACTGGACGCCTGGATGGCAATGATTTTGTCATTGGCGATAAAAAAATCGCTGTCCCTGAAGGAAAATTAAAAGTGTTAAGAGACAAAGGCTACGTCGGCAAGGATCTCGTCCTTGGTGTACGTCCTGAAGATATCCATGATGAACCTGTCTTCATCGAATCTTCACAGGGCACAACCATCTCAGCAAAAATCGAAGTAGCTGAACTGACTGGTGCTGAAATGATGCTTTACTCCCAAGTCGGCGGACAAGAGTTCATCTCAAGGGTAGACTCCCGCTCAGACATCAAGCCAGGCCAGACTGTAGAACTTGCATTTGACCTGAATAAAGCACATTTCTTTGATCCATCCAATGAATTAAGAATCCGATAATATCTATAAACCCTCCCAATTTCGGGAGGGTTTTTTTCTTAGTAATATATATTTTGGATGATTTGCTGCCGGCATTCTGCACATGCTAACAAATGCATGCAAACCGCCTTTTTTGAACTCTCCGGATCTCCATCCTCCAGCTTGGCGAGATCGATATCCATATAGGCGCTGTATTCGTCATAGTAATCGTATACTCTTCCTTGATCCTGCATGGTCCCTCTGCAGGCAGGACAGTTAAAATCATATTGTGCAAGCCCATTGCACACAGAGCAGAAATTCATCAGAACGGTTCTCCCTTTATGAATAAATTTACTATTAGGATGCATGATTGAACGAGAAATATGTAGTTTTCGAAGATGAAGAACATTACCCAGAAATTCCCTCTATCACCCTCGCATATTCTTTCGAAAAATCACCATAATACAGATTAACAGCAGCAAAACATTACTCGATGGGTTAGTCCAAACAGTGGAACACATCACGATGTGTACTGGTGCAAATCCAGCTGACTCAACCATAAAATTACTCTACAAGGAGATGACAGAACATGCAAAACCAACAAAGATCTAATTCTTCAAACCAATTAGTAGCTCCAGGGTCTCAAGCAGCTATCGATCAAATGAAGTATGAAATCGCTTCTGAATTCGGTGTTCAACTTGGACCAGACGCAACTGCACGTGCTAACGGCTCTGTAGGTGGAGAAATCACTAAGCGCCTAGTACAAATGGCTGAACAACAGCTTGGCGGATACCAAAAATAATAATCTTTAACCTTCAATAACATGGCAAAGGCCCCTGAGAACGCTCAGGGGCCTGCTTATTGTTAAAGGATGTCCATCACAAATTGACCATTTTCTTCGGATCGATCCACTCATTATATTGTTCTTCTGTCACAAGTCCGCTTTCGATTGCCGCCTCTTTCAGCGTAATCCCTTTATTGAATGCAGATTTTGCTATCGATGCAGCATTCTCATAGCCGATATAGGGATTCAAGGCGGTTACAAGCATAAGCGATTTATCCACAAACTCCTTGATTACCTCTTCATTGGCTTCAATGCCTCTAGCACAATTTTCATCGAAGGACTTCATACTGTCAGCAAGCAATCTTACACTTTGCAGGAAATTGTAGATAATCACCGGTTTGAACACGTTTAATTCAAAGTTTCCTTGGCTTGCTGCAAATCCAATGGCTGCATCATTTCCGAACACTTGGACAGCCACCATGGTCAATGCTTCGCTTTGAGTCGGATTCACTTTTCCAGGCATGATGGAGCTTCCCGGTTCATTTGCCGGAATGGACAATTCCCCAATCCCGCTCCTCGGTCCGCTCGCCAGCCAGCGTACATCATTGGCAATTTTCATTAAGTCTGCTGCCAGCGCCTTCAGTCCACCATGGACATGGACGATTTCATCATGACTCGTCAATGCGTGAAATTTATTGTCTGAGGAACGGAATGAATAGCCTGTTTGGTCTTTCAATTGGACAGCAACTTTTTCACCAAAGGATGGATCGGCATTGATTCCAGTTCCTACGGCAGTCCCGCCGATCGCTAAATCAAGGAGATGGTCCATTGATTCCTCAATCATCTTCCCGCTTTTATCGAGCATGGCCCTCCATCCGCTGATTTCCTGCCCAAGTGTAACAGGGGTGGCATCCTGCAGATGAGTCCGTCCAATTTTAATGATATTCATAAATTCTTTTTCCTTATTGGCGAGCGTTTCCCTAAGCTGCTTCAAAGCAGGAAAAAGCTTTTCTTTCATTTCATGATAGGCTGCGATATGCATGGCTGTCGGAAATGTATCATTGGAGCTTTGAGACATATTCACATCATCATTCGGATGAACAGCTTGATCCAAGCCTTTTTCCTGAAGTTTCTGATTGGCCCTTCTTGCCACAACTTCATTAACGTTCATATTTGACTGAGTGCCGCTTCCAGTCTGCCAGACAACAAGCGGAAATTGTTCATCCAGCTTTCCTGAAAGAATTTCATCACATGCAGAAGAAATGGCTTCTCTTTTTTCCTCAGAGAGCTTCCCAAGTCCATTATTGACATGGGCTGCTGCTTTTTTCAGCTGGGCAAATGCATACGTCACTTCAATCGGCATTTTCTCGATGCCGATTTTAAAGTTCTGCTTGCTCCGCTGTGTCTGTGCACCCCACTCCTTATCGGCAGGAACTTTGATTTCGCCTATTGTATCCTTCTCAATACGATATTCCATGAATCATACTCCTCCTTTTTATCTTCACTATTCATTTCCAATGAAGACAGCATCTAGTATGTATTTTCTCACAATAGGGAAAAATTTTCATTTTTGACGAATTGGGAGCGTTTTGGAATGTGCCGACATTAGGGTGCCGACATTAAGGTGACTGTCACGCCCCGATTTTCGTCGAAATGCGTCGTAAAGTTTGATTGAAGTTGTAATTTAGAAATTTGGTTTGGTGAATATTAAGGCGGCTGCATGGCAAATTGATGGGTTTTGTACCTAGGGCGTGTTGACTGAGCGCTCAATCGGGATGCTGATTGCCCCTAAAATGGCCAATGGCGCATAAGAGCGGTGTTTTAGCGCATAAGCTGTTTCTTCCCGCGCATAGGAGCTGGGATTTCGCGCATAAGGGGTGCCCGCTGGCGCATAGACCAGCAATTCTCGCGCATAGAGCCTAGCTGAGGGAATTTTCCACATTTATTTCATCCATTTCTGCTCAATTTTCATCCTTTTGAAGTAAGTTTGTCCCCTTCTTACTGAAAAAAGGACAATTTGAAGCATTTTAAGGTGGAGATTCGCTGATGCAGACTCAATTTGTCTTATTCTTTTGATCTTGCCGAATATCCAGGCGGCAGCCTGGCAAATTGATGGGTTTTGTATTTAGGAGGTGTTGACTGAGCGCTCAATCAGGATCCTGATTGCCCCTAAAATGGCCGCTGGCGCATAAGGGCGGTGTTTTAGCGCATAAGCTGCTTCTTCCCGCGCATAGGAGCGGGGATTTCGCGCATAAGGGGTGCCCGCTGGCGCATAGACCAGCCATTCTCGCGCATAGAGCCTATCTGAGGGAATTTTCCACATTTATTTTATCCATTTCTGCCCCAATCTTCATCCTTTTGAAGTAAGTTTGTCCCCTTCTTACTGAAAAAGGGACAATTTGAAGCATTTTAAGGTGGAAATTCGCTGTTGCAGACTCAATTTGTCTTATTCTATTGATCTTGCCGAATATCCAGGCGGCAGCCTGGCAAATTGATGGTTTTGTATTTAGGAGGTGTTGATTGAGGGCTCAATCAGGAGGCTGTTTGCCCCTAAAATGGCCACTGGCGCATAAGAGCGGTGTTTTAGCGCATAAGCTGTTTCTTCCCGCGCATAGGAGCTGGGATTTCGCGCATAAGGGGTGCCCGCTGGCGCATAGACCAGCAATTCTCGCGCATAGTGGACTTCTGTCAATAAAGTAGACACTTAAATGCCGGTAAATGGCGTACTTTTTTTCTTCCGCGCTTCGTTTTCACTCCGCTTGGAGGCCTCTGTCTGAAGGAACCATTTGAAAAACAATGGTTCCTTCAGGCAGAGGGCAATTTCTCC